>DASYAR010000533.1:0-33501 GCA_036501235.1 Planctomycetaceae bacterium | reverse complement strand
AATTGCCATCTGGCGCGTCCTGGCGCTTTCATGGTCGACGACTTCGCAATTCCAGCGCGGGCCGGCGGTCCTCCGACTCGTGCGGCGTCCCGCCGCCGACTGGCGACGTGACGATCGAAAGTCGAGTTTTTCAACGGGCTGTTAGGTTCCATGTCGCTTCCCGAACAGCAATTCCCGCAATTCGATGCCTAAATCGTCCGCCTCGTCGGCTAGACGACATCGCCGGGGCTGATTCTCAAGCGTGTCGATGCGGGCCATAATATTCCCCAGCCAGCGCCCGCCTGCGGCCGTCGCCTTCTGTTCGTGAAACCAGCGAAGCACGCCGTCCACGTCCCATTCTGCCTTTGCCGTCAATTCGACATGGTACTTCACATCAGTCGCCTGTCGGTGTTATCCCGTATTTTTTGCCGAGGGCTTTGAGCGCCGCCCTTGCCGGCTTCGTCCGGCCCGCCTTCACGTCCGCCAGCCCCTCGCGGATCGCCGCGATGGTTTCTTCTCGGTCGGATTTGGCCGCGGCTTCGACCAGTTTCTGGTAGGCTCCAGCATCCTGGACCACGACCTGCGCTTTGCCGTTGACGGTCAGCACGACCGGTTCGCCGGTCTTGCGAAGTCGTTGCAAATAGACTGAAGTCTGCCGCTTGAAATTGGTGAGCGAGTCGATGCCTTCTTCGATATTCAGCATAGTTTCTCCTTCAGCACTGAATTAAATGCGAATTCAATGCTACCATATCGGTAGCAACCGCGCAAGCTCGATTCGACCGGCCCGGATGATGTTTCGCCCGGACTGCTGCCCTGTGTGACATCTCTCTCGTTCGACGCAAACCACGACGGATGAGAAAACCCTGAAGGCGGGTCTGATGCCTGCCACATTAACCTCCCGCTGGATATTTCCACCACAACAGCGCAATCGATGCCCAGAAATAGGCAGTGAACGCGCAGGCGGTGCCTGCCATTTCGATCGCGATCGGCCAGCGGAATCGAAGAGCCAGCCAGCGACTGGCGAGGAGGGGCAGCAGCGCGGCCGGAAAGCCGGCCAGGAAGACCCATTCGAAGGCCAGGCTCAAACGGCGGCACAATAAAAAGTATACGAAACAGAAGATCAAAAAAAACAGCACGACCAGCCGTTCGCGCCACGCCGAACCGGCATCGGCAGACGGCTTTTTACCCAGGCGGACCTGCTGGACGGCCATTTGAAAAGTCACGAAGAGAGCCACAGGCCAGGTGAAGACGAACTCTCCTCGTTGCCAGCTTAAGGGCGTCGTCGCGATGCACCCCAGAACGAAAGCCACGCCCCAGAAGACGCGCCGCGTCCCGGAGTCTCCCAATGCCTGCGGTGAAATCAACCGCGCGGCCAGCTTGGTCAACACGGCGGCCAGGTAGGCCGCTCCCAACATCGCGAGACCGACGGAAAACCAATGCTCGAGCCACGCAGCGCTCGGAACGTCCATCGCGTATTCCGGCTCGACCCCCATGATCGCCGCGAGGTTGTAATAATACGTCCCCTGGGGAATTTCGGAAAGGGCGAGGGGCCTCGTCGGCGAATCGAGTTCCAGGAGCGACTGTTCGCCGATGTAGACGCAGGCAGCCTGCTTCTGATTGCGAACGAACAACCGCCCGCGATCGAGAGCCGGAGGAGTCCAGCCGATTTCGCCGGCCAGCACGCTGGCGCGGGCCAGCTCTTCGTACCGGCCTGGAGTGGCCCGCGCGACGATCAGCTCTCCCTTGTCGTTAAAGAGAATCAATTTGCCGTCGGCGATCAGGACCGAGCAATGGCCCGTCTGATCGGTGTCCCATTTCGCGGCGCCGGTCGCGAAGTCGAGGCAACGAAAGACGCCACGCGACGCACGGTGCGATTTGGCCTGCACGTCTTTGAGATCGAAACCATACACGGCCCCGGCGTGGTAGACGCTCGAAAACACGTCATTCGACAACAGCGGAACATGCCAGGCGGTTGCCGGTAAAGTCTCTGTCTCGGAAAGATCGAGCAGAGACGATCCCCATTTGAAAGGGGCGGCGATCCAGAGGTGGGGTTCAACGAAAATCGGCCAGGCGGCATGTTCGTCGTAACCCTGCGACAATTCCATCCGCCACAGCAGACGGCCGTCAGCCTGATCGAAGGCCGCCAATGCATTTTCCAGGTAGCCGATCACCTGCTTGCGACCAGCGACAGAAATCGGCAAGGCGGGGGTGTAACTGGCCGAATCGTCCCCTCCCTGCCAGCGAGTGGAACCGTCGCGGGCATCGAGCGCCACCATCGATGCGCCTTTTCCGCCGACCGGCAGAATCACCAGTCCGTCGACGACGGTCGGCGAGCAGGAATAGCCGAAGTCGGCCCCCTTCCCCGCAAATTTCTCGCGCGTGGCGACCTGCCAGACGAGGCTGCCGTCCCACGTCAGGCACCCGACCAGCCCTGAGGGAGCGGTGAAGTAAACGCGACCGCCGTATAGCGTCGGCGTGGCGCGGGGGCCCGGATATAAACCACCTGCTTCGTATGGCCAATCGTAATGATACTCCCAGATTGTCGCCCCCGTGTCGGCCGACAGGCAGGCGACGTACTGGCCGGACAACGTCTGATATTGTGTGAACAGCCGATTCCCGGCGGCGGTAAAGGAAGAATATCCCTGCCCCAGGGGACGATGCCACAGCACCGGAGGCCCGGCCGCGGGCCAGGCATCGGCCAGATGAATTTCAGGGGAATGGCCGTCGAAATTCGCACCGCGGATGAAAGGCCAGCCGCGATCGGTTGCGCCTTCCGGCAGAAAGCGATTCTTGCGGCCGACGTTAACGTCCGGAGCGTCTGGTGCATTTCCCGTCGTCACGGCGAGCGGCGATGTTTGCTGCGCCTGTTGCCACAGAAAAATCGCAGCGCCCAGGCCCAGCGAGACAGCGAGCGCGACGGCGAGACGTCTGCGTGACATGCGATGCTCTGGCAGAGAAGGGAACGTACCTTGCAGGATACGCATGCCGGGCGGCTGCCACAAGCTGGTGTCGGCAGCGACTCATCCGAGCGAGCCGCAGGGTTGATCCCTGCGGTTTCAGGGACAAGAGACATCTCAACGCAGCGCGCGGCGCGAGATCCGTTGCGAGGACAGGACGCGCTGGAGCGTTTTCCATCACGCGGTCATGGGACAATCGACTGGCCTTTTGATCGTTCGTCGACTGTTCAGCCGGATACCGCGGGGATCAACCCCAGCGGCTCGCTGACGCGAGCAAATGCCTTATCTCGCGCCGACATGCGCGGGATCAATGGCGTGGCCATTGTGGCCGTTCACCTTCGCCACGCCGTTTGCGGCAGAACCGTGGCTCGCGATCTGGCTGCCGCTTCCGTTGCGATGGACGTGATGCACGCGGCACGATTTCATGTGCGATACGTCGGCACTCGCCAGGAGCACGTCGTCTTTCTCGTTGACCAGCCACCACAACGGTTGTGCGACTTTTCCTACCAGCGGAAAGTTTTCGCGCAACAGCTCGTCCCAGCGCTCGGCACCGTACAGGCTGTCTTCCGGATGCACGTGTCCGCGACACTTCGCACTCGCGCAGGCGCAAGGAAAACTCGACTCCAGATTCAGCGTGCCGTAGTCGTCCGTCAATTCCTCTCCGGCAAGGACGTCCCGGATGGCGATTTCGAAGTCGTAGCCTGCGCTCAGGCAAGTGGCTTCGCACGAATGATTCATGAAACGGGCATGGTCCCAGCACAACACCAGTTTGCCGTGCCGGTCGGTATAGGCGTACTTCCCGAGGACGTGCTGATAGGCCTCTTGCATGTGACGGATCTGGTCGGGCGAGAAGGCCTGATCGAGACTGTCACGAACCCAGGTGATCGTGCCGCGGGGAATATCCCGTGTGGCGAAGACTCCATATCCGATTTTGTCGTTGACGAAGCGCAGTTCCGTGTCTGGATGAATCATTGAAGAATCGTTCTCGAAAGTGTGATGTATCCTTCCGCCTCATGCGGGGAAGCCCAAAGTCATTTTGCCCAAATTTCACACAATAAGGCCGCACCTGCCGTGTCTTGAGAATTGTGGCGCGAACGGCCTTTTTGGAACGCACCGGATTATGAGTGACCGGCGGGTTACCTGTCAAATGGTTAAATCGACTTTCGCAAGAGGGCTTTAAAGAAATTTCCGAATCGGCGGCAAAGGGGGAACCGATCGGGGCGGGCTGTCGTCGTGACGCGCCTGGGCAAATCGTAGGGGTTATCCCTACGGACGCTTGCCATCAGGGTTTTGTCACAGATCATCGCTCAGTTGGCTCGGCGATCTGATACCGCAGGGATAAACCCTGCGGCTCGCTGAAGCGAATGCTGCGGCGGAAGGGTAGCACGTATTGAAAAAGGGGACAGTCCCTCTACCCCATGTCGATTTGTTACGGGAGAATTCACTCATTGGAAAGGGACAGTCCCCATTTTCAACGGGCGGTCAGGGCCAGAGCGCGGCGTCTTCTCCGTCGAGGCGCAGGGTCAGGCATTTGGCGCTGCCGCCGGCCTTGATGAATTCCCCCAATTCGGTGCTGTGGGGAGTCAAACCGAGCTGCGCGAGGTCGTCCTCGAGCCGGGGGCAGCCGGTATTGAGCACCACGTGGCGGCCGACCACGACGGCGTTACAGGCGAACCGGGCCGCCTCTTCGTCGTTCACGGCGATCAGCCTGGGGACGTGCTCGGTAAGCGTCAATCGGCCGTATTCGTCGAACGCCGGCGGATAATAGATCGCCGCGTCGGCGGCGACGGGGCAAAAGCACGTATCGAGATGATAATACCGCTCGTCGACGAGCTGCAGAGGAATCGCCGGGCAGCCGATCTGCGCAGCCAGCCATTGCAGCGCCCCGGCGTCGCTCCGGATCAAATAGCCGCCGAACAGCGTCTGCCCGCAGAACAAGGCGTCGCCGGCCCCTTCGAAATCCCAGCCGGCGGGAAGACTTCGCGGATCGAAGCCATTGTCGCGGAACCAGGCTTCGTCGCAGGCCGTTTCCCCCTGGCGGGCAGAATGCCGGAACCGGGCCAGATAGGCCACGTCGTTCCAGATCAACGCGGCATTAGCCGTGAAGACGAGGTCGGGAAGCCCCTTGACGGGAGGCATCAGCCGGATGTCGGCCCCCAGGCCGGCCAGCAGATCGAACAGCGCCTTCCATTGCCCGCGCGCCCGCTCGTCGTCGCTGGCGCGGCTGCGGCTCATCCACGGATTGATCTCGTACTCGATCCCGTAGAAATCGGGAGGACACATCAGGATCGAGGGATTCGGGCGCATGGTCGAATTATTCACGGCACTCCGTGTGCGGCGAAACACCTCGTGACGTACCTTTAAGCGTCTCGAACACGACTGACTTCGTCGACGATCACATCCGTGCTCACGAGCCCTGCCCCTTTGCGGGCTCGTCATCCCCATCTTCGGCGAGCGTAATTCCAGGCGTTGCCGCCGGGGGCTTCTGGCGCGGGGGCGGCGTGACGGGGGACGTGTCTTCTGCCAGCGAAATGCCGGGTTTGGAACTTGCCGGCTTTGCCGTTCGCGGCAACGCGGGAGTCGCTTCATCCTCTTCTGCCAAAGTGATTCCTGGTTTTGCACTGGGAGGTTTTACCGGCCGGGGCGCCGCGGCCGGGGTGGCTTCGTCGTCAGCCAGCGTAATCCCGGGAGAGGAAGCGGCCGGCTTCTTCCGCGGGGGCTCGCTGGCGTGCGGCTGGTCTTCGGCCAGCGCAATGCCGGGGCTCGGACGCACCGATTTGGGCTTCGGCTTCGACGCGGCAGACTTTTGACTATCGGCGGCCAACGCGATACCAGGAGCGGCGGCAGCAGCCTTCTTTCGAGACGGGGGGAGGTCGGGCTGATCTTCGGCCATCGTAATGCCAGAGGGACGGCGCGATTTCGCCTTTTTGGACGGCTGCAGCCGTTCTTGCGCTTCGCGCAACTGGTAAATCATCGGATCGATGGTCTGCCAACGGTCGCGGGGCTCGATCGCCAGCCCCTTCATGATGGCGGCGGCAACCTGTTCGTCGATGCCGGGCACCGCTTCGCGAATGTCGATCGGGGGCGAGTTGATGTGCTGCAGCACGGCCTCGAGAGTTTCGGCCGCCTCCCACGGATGGCGACGGGTGAACATCTCGAAGCAGGTGACGGCGAACGAAAAGATGTCGATCCGCTGGTCGGTCCGCACCCGCTTGATCAGCTCGGGGGCCATGTAGTTGGCAGTTCCCGTGCGGTTGCCGGGCGCCTGAAAAGGGGGCGTATTGGGAACGACCAGGCCGAAGTCGATGAGCTTGACCTGGTTGTCGCGATCGGTGACCATGATATTGCGCGGGCAGAGATCGCGATGAATCCACTTCTGCTCGTGGACATACCGAATGGCCTCGCCGATCTGGATCATGAACGAAAGCCGATGTTTCTGCATGACGTCGTTCTGGACGTCGACGAGGTAGCTCAACCCCAGGCCATCGACGAATTCCATGACGAGGAATTGCTCGTCGTCCGAGGTAAATCCCCATTCGAATGTTTTGACGACGTGGGGATGGTTCAGCGGGACGGCGATTTCTCCCTCAGTGGGCTTTTTCAGCTCGGGTGGGAACCGCGACTCGAAGCGTTTCGTTTTTTCCTTGTCGAGCACTTTGAGGCCGACGATTTTGTTCGACCGCGTGTCGCGGGCGCGCCAGACGCGCGACATACTCCCCTGCCCGACCCGGCCCAGCAACTCGAAGCGGCGGGTGATGTCGATCTTGGGGGGACGTTTCTTGCCGTCGAACAAATCTTTAAGAAAGTTGAATGCCATGCGGCGGGAGCCTGGATGCGACTGTCAACCGACGCAATAGTCGATGACGCGGGCGATTTCGGAACGCAATTGCGGACGCGACACGATGCGGTCGATAAATCCGTGCGCCAGCATGAACTCGCTGGTCTGGAAACCTTCGGGAAGCTCGGCTTTGACCGTCGCCTTGACGACGCGCGGGCCGGCAAAACCGACCAGCGCCTTCGGCTCGGCGAAAATGATGTCGCCCAGCGAAGCGAAACTGGCGGCGACGCCTCCCATCGTGGGATTCGTCAGCACCGAGACGAACAATCCGCGAGCGTCGTAATAGCGGCCGAGCGCCGCACAAACTTTGCCCATCTGCATCAGCGACAGAATTCCTTCGTGCATCCGCGCCCCACCCCCTGAAGCGCTGACGATCACGAGGGGCAGCGACAATCGAGTGGCCTCCTCGATCGATCGCGTCAGCTTTTCACCGACGACCGAGCCCATGCTGCCCATGATGAATGCCGAATCGGTCACGGCGCACACCAGCGGCCGCCCGCGCAGATACCCGCGCCCCACGATACAGGCCTCTTTCAAGCCGGTGCGGGCCTGTTCTTCTCGAAGCCGTTCCGGATACGGACGCCGATCGGAAAAACCCAGCGGATCGAGCGAAGAGAGGTTCGCATTCCACTCTTCGAAGCTGTCCTGGTCGAGCAGTTGCTCGACGCGTTTGAAAGCCGAAATGTAAAAGTGATAGTTGCAGCCGGGTTCCGGACACACTCCCATGTGCTCTTCGACCATCTTCTTGAAGACGGTGGCGCCGCAGCCATCGCAGCGCATCCACAACCCTTCGGGAACCCCGCGCTTGCTGCGCTGACGCCGACTGGGCGTTTGCGCTTCAGGTTTCTCGACTGGGCTCATTCCCATCGGCTCATTCCCATCGGCTCATTCCCGAACACACCTGGGGCTCATTCCGACACACGTTGCGAATCGGCGACGGACGCTCCGGCCGGCTCATCACTCGGCATTATACTGATAATTCGCCAACATTTCAATTTTTGACGGCGGCCGGTTGCGACGATGTCGCGGGAACAAAGTCGGTCAATGCGAATTCTTCCGACGGCGTCTTCGTCTGGTTTTCAACCAGGAATTGCCAACTGCCGCAGGCCCCCTGACAGACGGCGGGAATCGATTCCAAGGGCAACCCGCGAACGACGGCGCAGATGATGGCCGCCAGGGGATCCGCCGCGACGATGGCCAGATTCCCCTTTTTCTTGAGCGGTTTTTCCAGCGCCTTGCGGACGCGGGCGACGGCCTCGGCCAGCGATTCGCCTCCGGGGGGACAAATGGCTTCAGGCGATTCCTGCCATTGTTTGAATACTTTGGGATGCTTCCGGCGGACGTCTTCGACCTTCAGCCCTTGCCACAAGCCGTGATCGACATTGTGCAAACCCTCGATTTCTTTGACGGCCAAACCGCGGGCCGCGCCGAGGGCGTCGGCCGTGCTGCGGGCCGGTTCGCACGGCGAACTGAACAAAACGTCGATCTCAACCTGCGCCAGGTCGGCCAGCAGCCGTTCGACCTGCTGACGGCCGCCGGCGCTGAGAGGCAGGTCGAGGTTACCCTGAATCCGCTGCTGCTCGTCGAACTCGGTGCAGCCGGGACGTATCAAAACAATCTGAGCCATTGAAGCGTTTTTTCACTCCGATTTCGCGGAAACCGCCGCGCCGACGGCCGCCAGGTGCAATTGATCGATGGCCTGGCGATAATCTGGTGTATCGAAAATAGCGCTGCCGACGACGAACTGGGTGGCCCCGGCGGCGGCAGCAGCGGGAATCGTATCGAGATCGATGCCTCCGTCGATCGACAGCAACTGTTGCGTACCGATGACGGCAGCCAGCCGGCGCACCTTATCAAGCGCCGCAGGCATGAATTTTTGCCCGCCGAAGCCGGGTTCTACGCTCATGACGAGGATGAGATCACACTCGGAGACGAAGGGAAGAATCGTCTCCACGGAAGTGCCCGGATTGAGGGCCAACCCGGCTGCAGCCCCCCCCTCGCGAATGCGGCGCAGTAGAGACACGGGCTGAGGAACCGCCTCGACGTGCACGGTGATCACGTCGCATCCTGCATCGAGATAGTCCGGCAGATACCGTCCGGGATCCGAAATCATCAAATGAGCGTCGAATGGCAACTTCGTCGCCGCACGGAGCGCCTTGATGACAGGGGGCCCGTACGAGAGATTCGGGACGAAATGACCATCCATGACGTCGAGGTGGAGAAGCCGCGCTCCGGCCGACTCCAACAACTCCACCTCGCGGTGGAGATTGGCAAAATCACACTTGAGCATCGACGGGGCGATGTTCGGCGTGGCGCTCAACAGCCTGCTTAACGCGGCGGGCCGAGTCATCAAGATGTTTATATCACCCTATTCGAGATCGTTTTCAAGTCGAAGCATAGCCGTCAAATGGCCGGAGGTATTGTGACTTCTTTGACGGGACCCGTCCAGCCAAGTGTGTGAGACGGCGACAAGCCGGCAGCACAAGAATCAACACAAATAATGACTCCACAGCCATTTATGGCAAAACGAAAACCGGCCGCGAAGTCGTGGCCGGTTCGGGGGGCGGAGTCCGAGTGTGATCGTCAAATCGTTAGAGACGGGCAATCCGGGCGATCAGGTCGGCGGTGCGGCTGGAGTAGCCGTATTCGTTGTCGTACCACCCCAGCACTTTGACCATGTTGCCACCCATGACGGTCGTCCAGCTCGAATCGAACACGCAACTGTGCGCGTTGCCGATCACGTCGCTGGAGACGATCGGGTCGGTCGTATACTCGAGGATCCCCTTGAGAGACGACTCGGCGGCAGCCTTGATCGCCGCATTGACGTCATCCTTCGTGACGGTTTTCTTCAGCGTGGCGACGAGATCGGTAATGCTGCCGGCAGGCACCGGAACCCGCAGGCTGATGCCCGTGAGCTTGCCGTTCAATTCCGGCAGTACCAGCCCGACGGCTTTGGCTGCGCCGGTCGAGGTCGGGATGATATTCAGAGCCGCGGCCCGCGAGCGGTGCGGATCCGAGTGCAGTTGATCCGAAACCCGCTGGTCGTTCGTGTAGGCATGCACAGTCGTCATCAGCCCTTTTTCGAGACCGAAATTCTCGTGCAGGATCTTGACCATGGGGGCCAGGCAGTTGGTCGTGCAGCTCGCATTCGAGATACACTTGTGGGCCGAGGTCAACTGGCTGTCGTTTACCCCCATCACACACGTGAGATCGGGGTCGTCTTTGGCCGGGGCCGACAAGACGACTTTGCGAGCTCCCGCCGACAAGTGGCTGTCGTAGCCAGGCTTGCCATCCTTTTCGCGGCCGGTAAAGAAACCGGTCGATTCGACGGCGACTTCGACGGCCTCGGCCTTCCACGGCAAACTGCGGGGATCCTTCTCGGCACAAATCCGAATTTTCTTGCCGTTCACGATCAAGCCGGTTTCGGTCGCTTCGACGGTGCCGGCAAAACGCCCCTGCACGCTGTCGTACTTGAGGAGCATGGCGAGGGCCTGCGGGCTCCCCAGATCGTTGATCGCCACGATGTCGAATTCCTGCGGCCGGGACGTCATCACGCGGAACAGGATGCGCCCGATACGACCAAACCCGTTAATGCCAACTCGAACTGCGGACACGGTTTGCACTCCTCTGTGAGATACGGAAATCAGCCCTCTCGGGACTGACAAACTGGCAGCTGGAAACGCACAGCTCACCCGACGCCAGGGGAAGGCCTGACGGGCGCAAGAACAAATGCGCCGCCGCACGTCAGAACGAAGGGACTGACGGCCGGTCGGTCAGGATTATAGTGCGACAGGAATTGGCAGACAAGGAAACGGGGCGCGGCAGGGTGCCGTCGGGTGCATCCGTTAAATGGGGATGGCCCCAAAAACGCCGATGCTGGCAGCGTCGGCCACGTGGCTGATGCTGCCAGCATCGGCGTTGCTTCAAGGGATGCCCCAATTAACGGATGCACCCAAGCGGTATCGAGACTGCCCCGGCTGCCGCAAAAGCGGCCGGGGCACTGCAGAAGCTGCGCTTATTGAATTCCTTTCGTGCCGACGCGCGACTTGCCAAGCGTCGGCGAGCGGCCTGGTCCGTTGCCGGCTGCCGGCTTCTGGACGAATTTTGGAAACTCCACATTTTCGAAAAATGAATAATTGGGCTTTTCCCGGTCGCGCAATACGGAACCGACGTTCTCGCCGCTCTTAAGCATCAATACTCCCGGCACACTGCTGGAGAACTTCTCCCACGCCGTCGCTCCCTGGAATACGAAGCGGACCCGAGAGATATACTCTTGGACCTTGAAATCACCGGCACGATGAAATGAAACGGTGCGCTCTTTAGGGCCTTCGACCATTGCAACCAATTCGACGGAACCGGCCGCACCCTCCTGGCAGCCGATGGCCGCCAGTTGCTTGACGAGTGCGCTGCGGACCATTCCCTGTTGCGACTGGTCCGGAATTCCCGCGACGTTCAACTTCACCGTCGTCCCGGCTTTAACAACGAAGAGGTTCGGATCGGTCAAAGACTTCTTCAGCAACTCCATAGCGCCGTGATGCGGCAGCTGCGCTACGACAAGCGAGCCTGGATTCTTGTCGCCTTCGGATGTCGCGAAAAACGTCCACCCTCCGGCGGCTCGCGTTTCGTCCTGCCCCTCATAGGACCACAACTTGAGCTGGTTTTCCAGATCGACGAGGTACTTGCCGTTGGCCAGCAGGAAGCCTTCGGCAGGAAAGTCGATCCCGCCATGAATACTGAGGCCCGCCGCAGGAATCAGGCGCTCGAGAGTTCCCGTGGCGACGTCCCATTCGAGGATCTTGTCGGTGGCGACGCAGGCCAGTTTTCGCCCGGAAGGGCTGAAGGCCAGGTACGGCCATTGCAGTTTTTCGGGAAGCTGCTGCCGGGCGATGATTTCTCGCCGGGCGACGTCGAACAACCCGATGTTGGAGCCGTTGGACCAGGCGATCAACTTGCGGTCAGGGCTGAGGGCCGGCACGGCGCCGTTGGCGAGCACGAATGTACACAGCGGCTCGATTTCCGGAAACTTCCAGAGCACGACTTTGCCTTCGCGACTCGATGTGGCGAGAGTTGCGTCATCGACGAACTCGGCCCATAGCACGTCGCGGGCGGCGCCTTGGTCGTCACCGTACGGCGTCCAGATCGCCGATTTCGAAACTTCAGTGCCGTCCACCGTCCAGACCTCGAGCCGGTCGAGATTGCCGAATCCAAACTCTTCGCGACGCATCACGATCTGGATCCCGTCGTCGTGCAGAGCCAATGGGCTCATCTGGCTGGCATCGACGGCCGGGGGGGTTGTTTTGCCGGTCGTCAGGTCGCAGATGACGACGCGCGACGTACCCGTTGGCTTGGGCTCTCCCAGCACAAATCCGACCGCCGCCTTTTTCGCATTCACATTGACGGCAATCCCATGAATCTTTTCGAAGAAACCGGATTTGTTGGGGAGCGGGGCCGATTGTGGTTTGAAGCCGGCGCGCTCCGTTTCGGCCCCAATCTCTACTTGCCACGCCGAGGGCGTGTCGAGCGAGATCTTCTTGGCTCGCGACCAGTCGACCTTGACCTGCCGCGGGGCGGCTCCCCGGTCTGAAGCATTCGCCTTCTTGCCCCCCGCTTTTCCTTTGGCGTCGTTCTTGGCTTTTGCTTTGGGTTTGAATGGATCATCCCCCTTCTTTTTGAAAGGATTGTCGGCGTCGTCCTGGGCGGCCTCGGTCGCGATTTTTCGATCGGCGGGACTGAGTTTTTCCAGCTCGATTTCGATTTGAGTGCCGTCTTCCTTTTCCAGCGTCACCACTCCGTCTTCGAGCGACACCATCTTGGCCTTGATTTTGAATTTTCCCTTGCTGTCGGTCCAGGTTCGCAGTGCGCCCTCATCGGCCAATGCGACCCCTGGCGCCGATGCAAAAAGCGATACAGCCAAAACGATCAACAAGACAGATGCGGCCGGAACAGGGCAGAGACTTCTGAGCGCACTCATACTGCTGATCCTTGAGGTGCGAGATGCGGAGATCGTGAAAATCGAGACCTGAATGGTCCTCGATTTAACCACGGGTTTCTGCGACGTGCAAGCGTTAGACCGCTAGCGTGTCCAGGCGGCCTTTCGGTGGCCCGAGCCCACTCGTCGTCCGGCAAGTTGAATACCGGCAATGTGCGCCGTCCCGTTCGATTTGTATAATTACGGCCGTCGAGAACGATCCATGATTCCCCTGCGCGACAACATTCCGCCACGAACATTTCCGATGGTCAATTATTCGATCATCGCCGTCTGCGGACTGGTGTTTTTTGCGCAATTGGCCGACAGCGGCGACGGGGCCGATCAGATGGTCGAGAGCCTGGGGATGATCCCCTTCCGTGTCTTTCACCCGGACGATGAAATCCCAGTGGAAGAACCGATGTTAGTGCGGACGCCCCGTGGCGTGAGGAAAGAGATCGTCGAGCGCGTGTTGCCTCCCCTTCCCTTTTCGCCCTGGCTCACCTTGCTGACCTGCACGTTTCTGCATGGGGGCTGGATGCATGTTTTAGGGAACATGTGGTTCTTGCACATCTTCGGCGACAACGTGGAAGACCGGTTAGGGCATTTCGGTTATTTGGCCTTTTATCTCGGCTGTGGAGTTGCCGCCAGCGCGGCCCATCTGATGCTGAACGCATCGTCGACCATGCCCACGATCGGCGCGAGCGGAGCGATCGCCGGGGTGATGGGGGCCTATCTGTACCTGTATCCGCGGGCCAACGTCGTGGCGCTCGTGCCGATCTTTTTCTTCCTGCAGGTGCTGGTGGTGCCGGCGCCTTTGTTTCTGGTCGTCTGGTTTGCGTTGCAGTTCTTCGAAGGGACGTTTGCCATCACGTCGCAGAGCACCGGGGGAGTCGCGTGGTGGGCGCACATCGGCGGGTTTGCCGCCGGGTTTGTCGTTGCATGGCTGCTCGGCCTGGCCCATCAGTTGCGACCACCGGTAGAAGCAGTGCGACCGAACACGCAACGGCCGACGTTGTACCGTGATCGACGGCCACCCTCGATGTTCGAAGAGTGAGCGGGGTCGGAGGCTCGTGCCCCGGCCGCCAAAAAAGCGGCCGGGGCACTCAGTCGGTTGGTCCCGCGGGCAGCCCCACCGTCAGCGTCATCTCGAAATGATCGCTGGCGATGACATGGCTGGTGGCGATGCGGCCGATCCGTTCCAGGGCGCTGGAGAAGAGATGCACTTCCTTCTCGGCGACGTCGGACGACTGCCCGTGCGTGCGGGCCAAGTCGCGCACGATGCGCTCGTGAAACGCCGCCAGGTATCCGATGACTTCTCCCAGCAGCAACTGCTGGCGGTCGGTGACGTGCTCTGTCAGAGGGGGCGATTCGATCGCCACATCCTGTTGCCGATCCAGCTCGTCGATCAGGTCGCGAACGATTTCAGCGGTCGAACCGATTATCAATTGACCGCGGGTGAGCGTGAATGCCGGATTCGAATGCATCAACCAGGCCTGGCCCGGGCCTGATCCGGCCGCCTGCTCAGAGAACCGGAACGTCGTGATTCGCGCATCGCGGTAATCGACTTTCTTAAAATCCTCGATCAAGTTGTTGAGCACAATCAGCAACAGTCCGTCGACGGGAGGCAGCAGTCGATCGCGCACAGCCGTTTCGTTGCGCACGCTGACGACCAGTCCGACGGCAGGCAGGCGCTCTGCGACCTTTCGCGGATAAACCTGCTCGCGCTGGCGCGCCGCGACGACTCGAAAATGAGGACCAAGCCAGTGCAGCACATCCGAAATTCCGAATCCCGTCGGTTGCGATCGGGCGCCGGCGTCCGCTGCGTCGAACTGGCGAACGAAATTGGCATTGAGGAGCTCGCCTCGCGCGTCCCAAAGTCGCTTGTAATCTCGGAACCAGGCGGCAGAAAACATCACACCGGGCGGCTTCAGCAGGGGCGGGACCGATTCGGTCGAATCCGTGGCGAAAAAACCCGCAAGCGACGAAACCGCTCCCGCACTTCCGGCGGGAATCCGAACCTTGAAATCGAACGACGACCCGTCGGCGAACATCCCCACGGCGGCAAAGTCCGCCCGCCGCAGCAGATCGAGGTAACCACCGAGCAGAACCTGCGGGGCCGGATCGTCCGCCGGGATTTTCAAAAGAGCGCTCGCTTTTTCATCTTGTCGAAACAGGCCCAGATTGACCGTCGCCAGAATCGTCGGCGAGTTTCCGCGGCCGTCAACCATTCGCAAGCTCGACGGCAGGTCGAATGGTTTTTCGGCGGCGGCTCCTGCCAGGCGGTCGAGCGCGGCTTCCAGTCCGAGTCTCGTGTTCGACACGACAAGCTGCCGACCGGCAACCGTATACAGACCGTTGCCGACACGATGCAATTCATAGGATCGATAAGAAGCTGCTTCCGGTTCGGGGCCCTTGTTGTCGCCGGCAGCGCGCCGGATTTCCGCCTCGACAGCCGTCATGAACTGCGTCAACGTGGGTGCGTCGCTGGCCGTCACAACAACGGTCACATCGGGTTCGCGCTGCGGTTGCGGGGCCTGGACCACGAAAATGATTCCGCCCGACGTCAGCTTCGAGAGCCCGATGTGCCAATCGACCCCCAAGCTTTTCTCGATGAACCTGGCTGCCTGGCGGAACTTGTCGAACTCAGCAGTCGTCAGAGCATGCTGAACGGTTGTCGTTTGCTTGAGCAATCCCCACAGATCTCGCGCGAGCGCGTGGCCGCTGAGCTGCACGGGCCGGTTGACCTCGAACATGACCGCCATATTCGGGGAGGCGAGGTCGCGTGCCGTCAGCTCGGCGGCGGCCAAACGGGGACAGACGCCCGCCAAGATGATGATCGAAGCAATGAACCGCAGGACAGTCATATGGAGAACGGCCTCTGGAACCTGTGAAACCAGCGAGAAGAGCAACGATACAAGCTGCCGACGTGACGGTATCGCCGACAATGTTACTTTTCGTGGATGAATCCGGATTCAAAATACTCGAAACGAACGCGATTTGCGATAAGTTCGCGCGCCGTTTAGCGCCGAGGCGCAGCCGAGTGCAATTGACAACGGGCATTCGGCTGCGCCTCGGCGCTAAACGAGATGTTGCGCGGCGCATTTACTTATTCGCACGTCGCAGATCGACGCATTTGAGCGACGATGTGTCGCGGACGTAAAGCAAGCCGTTCGACAGCGCGGGGAGCGCCCGCGTCGTCGCTCGCGACAAACGGGCGCGGGCCAGTTCATGATAGGAGTCGGACGCGGCGGCCGCCAGAATCAATCCACCGTCATCGGTCACGATGACCAATTTGCCGTCGGCGACGATCAAATTGGCGACCGGAAATTCATTCTTGGTCCATTGGATTTTGCCGGTCTGCGGGTCGAAACACCGCAGCCGGGCCGGGGGAACGTCCTGCCGGCCGTCCACTCCGTAGAGATGGCCTTTGTACGGGACAGGCGTGCTGAATTGACTCGACATGGTGTCGTTATTGGTCCAGACTTCGGTCGTGTCCGTTTTTCCGATTTTGCGATAGACGGCGCCGACTCCGTAACTGGCTGTCAGAAACAGGCGCCCATCGAGCACCTGGGGCGTGGCCGCGTTGACAGTCGGGCCGCGGGCGCCGAATGGAAACCTCCAGCGGACCTTACCGGCGACCGGGTCGATCGACACGGCACTCAACCGGGTCGCGAAAATGACCTGCGGGACACCGTTCAGGGTCGCGGAGGTCGGCGACGAGTAGCTGGCCTGTTCGTCGGTCGCCTTCCAGACAGTCTTGCCGTCCTGCAAGCTGAAGGCGACGATTCCTGCTCCCTTGCGACCGCCGACGTTCACGAGCAGACTGTCGCCGGCCACGATCGGCGTACTGCCGGCGCCGAAATAGCTGTCGGGGATGTCGAAGTCGGCAGCAAGATTCCGTGACCAGCGCCGTGTTCCCGTCTTCAAATCGACGCTGTGCAGTTCATTTCCCGAGCTGAACAGGTAGACGCTGCCCTCGTGGACGACCGGCACACAGCGCGGCCCGCGATCGGCGTTGATGCCGCCCGCGTACGACGCTGGGAATTCCTGTTTCCAGATCGGCGCTCCCGAGAGTGCTTCCAGGGCCTCGGCCGTGTCAGTGTCGTTGACACGGTGGAAGACGATGACCTGACCGGCCGCCACGGCGACGCCGGCAAATCCTTCTCCGACCCGGTGTTCCCATAAGACCGACGGCCCCTGCGCCGGAAACGAGTCGACCAGCCTTTCATCCACGGCGACGCCGTTTCGGTCGGGGCCGAGGATCTGCGGCCAATCGCCGGCGCGGCAAGGATCGGTCACGAACAGCGTCATCAGCACGGCTGCGGACCAGAGAGACTGATACGCAATCAATTTTATGGTGTTGCGCATGACGCATTTCCGGTTTTCGTTCGGCTGGCGGCCGGGACAACGCACCCCGCGAAATGCAAGGCGACTGCGTGCGATAATAGCGGGACGGGACGAGTTGGCAACTGACTCGGCTGCGTCTCGCCGCCAAACGACTGGGGCTGTTCGATATTCGTTTGGACAGCCGACACGGCGATTGCTATAAATCCGAGTAGGGCCTTTTCAATCACATCGTCATTCAGGGATGGAATCTCGTGAGCCTACCTCGCAATCCGACGCGGGCCGTAAAAATCGGCAGCGTCACGATCGGCGCCGGAAGCCCGATCGCCGTGCAGAGCATGTGTGCCACGCACACTCAGGACGTCGATGCCACCACGGCCCAGATCAACGACCTGGCAGCGGCAGGCGCCGACGTCGTGCGAATCGCCGTCGACAGCAAAAAGGATGCAGACGCCCTGCCTGAAATCCGGCGGAGAACGCGCTGCAATCTGGTCGTCGACTTGCAGGAAAACTACCGGATGGCCGAATTGGTCGCGCCGCACGTCGACAAGCTGCGGTACAATCCCGGCCATCTGTACCACCACGAGCGAGAAAAACCCTGGCAGGATAAAGTGCGATATCTGGCCGACATCGCGGCGAAGAACGACTGTGCCATCCGGGTGGGAGTGAATTGCGGATCGGTCGATCCGGCCAAGGCCGATAAATACGGCAAGCACGATTCGATTTCACCGATGATCGAAAGCGCAGTCGATCATTGTTCCTTTCTCGATTCGATCGGCTTCACAAGGTACTGCGTCTCGCTGAAGGATTCGGATCCGTCCAAGGTGATCGACGTCAACCGGCGATTCGCCACGGAGCGGCCCGACGTGCCGTTGCACCTGGGGGTGACGGAGGCCGGCCTGCCCCCCGACGGCATCATCAAAACGCGAATTGCTTTCGAGCAGCTCATCGCCCAGGGGATCGGTGACACGATCCGCGTGTCGCTGACAGTTCCCAACAGCAAAAAGAGCGAAGAAATCGCCGCCGGTCGGCAGATCCTGGCCGACATTGCCGCGGGGCGAGTGCGTTCGGTCGTGCGCTTCAACCGCGACGCGATGAATATCATCAGTTGCCCGAGCTGCTCGCGCGTGGAAAACGAAGCATTCATCGAGCTGGCCCAGCAGGTCAAGGAATTGACGGCCTACGCCAAGGACCACGCCATCACGATCGCCGTCATGGGCTGCCGGGTGAACGGCCCGGGAGAAACCGACGATGCCGACTTGGGCCTGTGGTGCGCCGCCAATTTCGTCAATTTGAAACGCGGAGGGGAAGAATTGGGGGCCTTTCCCTACGACGAAATCCTGCCAAAATTGAAGCAGGAACTCGACGGGCTGATCGCTGCTCAACTTTCGCGATCATCCTGACGATGACAATTGTACGCTGAATGCCGAGGGCGCGGATGGTTTAGTCGTTGACGCGACCGTAATTGAGCGCAAGATTTTAACGATCAGGCAATCTGGGCAATTGAATCCCATGGCCACCGACCTGCAACTCAAGGAAAATCTTCCCGATTTGACCGCTCGAATTATCGAGACGTACCAGTCGATCGGGAAGATCAACCATCTCGGTCATTGCCCGTTGCCGAACCTGGCGACCGTCGTCGACATTCTCGACGATCTCAAGGAAATCATCTTTCCCGGTTATCGGCGGCGGCAGAATCTGCATTACGGCAACGTGGCGTACCATATCGGCGACCTCGTCGATTCGCTGCATGATGCGCTGACCCAGCAATTCGCCCGGGCCTTGCGGCACGATTACGATCTGCGAAACAATTCTTCGTGCGGTGGCGGCAGCGATATCGATTTCGAGGCCTTGGGGCAGGCCAAGGCCCTGAATTTCCTCGATAAAATTCCGCAAGTTCGGCAATTGCTCGCTTCCGACGTGCAAGCCGCGTACGATGGCGACCCTGCCGCTACCAGCCTCGACGAGATCATCTTCTGCTATCCGGGCCTGGAGGCGATCACGGTGCAACGGCTGGCGCACGAGCTCTATTTGCTCAAAGTGCCGATCATCCCCCGCATGATGACCGAATGGGCCCACAGCCGCACGGGGATCGATATTCATCCCGGAGCCAACATCGGACCGTCGTTCTTCATCGATCACGGGACCGGCGTGGTGATCGGCGAAACGACCGACATCGCAGCCCATGTGAAGATCTATCAGGGAGTCACACTGGGTGCCTTGAGTTTCCCCCGGGACGAGAACGGCAACATCATCCGCGGCCGGAAACGGCACCCGACGATCGAAGAGCGCGTCGTGATCTACGCCAATGCCACGATCCTGGGGGGCGACACGGTCGTCGGCGCCGGATCGACAATCGGAGCCAGCGTTTCACTGACTCACAGCGTCCGGCCGGAGACGCTGGTGACAGTCGAGAAGCCGTCACTGCGATTTATCGAGAAATGACTGCTGCCCAGGCGCTCCCCCGGGAGCGCCGAAGTAGAAGCTCGGCTTTGCGAATTCTGCTGGTTGAGCAGCGTGTCGCAACGCGCGGCTAACTTTGGCCTTTAATGTGGCCGTTGATATCGCCAGATCGAATCCGAGTCGCGCGCTCGACACGCACATCCCGTTGGGATTGCGGTTAAACGAGCCTAGGCAATCGCCCGCGGTTTTTGAAGGGGGGCGTCGCTGGTCTTGAGCGTTTGCACCTGATCGAGGACGACTCCCAGCTGCGAGACGAGTTTCTGCTGCGTGTCGAGCAATTCATCGGTCGCCGAGGCAAACTGCGCTTCACGCCGGGTCGCCCGTTCGGAGCTTCCCTTGAGCTCCTGCGAAAGGCTGCTGAGCTGCTCACCCAGCTTTTCGAGGTCTTCGTGAATCAACTGATCGGCCGCCTGCTGTGCCTGGCGGGCGCGAGCCATCACGCCTTGCGGCTTTTTCGACAGAAAATGCGGAGCGGGAATCGGCGTTCGCATTTCTGAATTGGAGAGCGGCTTGTGTGCTGGCCGGTCGGCACGCGACATAATCGCCTGCACCAGCGACTTCATTCCCACCTGCTGGCGTCCTTCGAATTCTTCGATTTCGCGTTCTTCCTGTTCGATCAGGTCGACCAGCTCCGCAGCCGAAATGTCTGCGAGCGGCCGTTCGGCGTCCATGGCTGACTGGGCGCCAGCGGCCGTCGGGGCAATCACCGCCGGAGCGTGACCCGCTTCCAGCCGGGCCAGCAATTCGACTTGGCCGACGCTGATGAGATCTCCGTCGCGAAGCAAGACACTCTGGATCGGACGGCCGTTGACAGCCAGCGCAGGCGCCGCGGCGATCGCTTCCAGCGAGATCTCGCGGCCAGACGTCGTAATGATGCTGTGCAGGGCCGGCATGTCGTCGCCGCCGAGCCGCAAATCGCAAGTCGTTCCTGAACCGATCAGGAATCGAGTGCTCGTCACCGGCCGACGCCGGAAACGAGTGCTGCCGCGGGTGACTTCCAGAATAAGGTGGACCGGCAGGACCGGCTCCGGGACGCTGCGAAAGGGACGCTCGAACGAAGCAGAAGGGTTCTGCGTGGGAACCATACGGTCAACCTCTTGTCGACGAAAAAGGACGTGCGGGGCTGCCTCTGAACCTGACAGCGAGAATTAGCGGCCCCTGTTGATTTCGACAGTCGATTTCACGCATCATGAGTGAATCAGTCGACGGGCCACAGCGCAGGTGAATCCTCAGCCTGTTGCAGCGAAGCATCCCACGATGCGGCTTCTGACGGGACTTCACCGGACCTTCACATGGGTCAAACTATGCGGCCTGCGGAAGGCCTGTCGCATCGTGAAAGTTTGTCGCGCGTATCGACCGAGCAAACGCGCGAAGCTGTTTGGCCGCGGGGACCTTGGCCCCGGACAGAAGACGATTCTCGTGCACTGAAGTCCACGCGCCAAATTGCGCTGCGACTCAATGAGTTTTTCGCGCCAGCGCCAGTTTGCGGCGTGCCCGCTCGAGCTCGGCGAATTTCTTGGCGAACTCGATATCGGACCTGGCCGTGAGATGCTGCGCGGTTTGCAGCTCGTTTTCGGCCTGCTTCGAATCGAGCGTTTTTGCCGGCTGCGCACGGTTCGTCAACAACGAGACGACGCTCCCCTGCACCTGGACGAAGCCGCCGTCGACAAAATAACTCTTCGTGCCCCCCGCCTCGGTGATGTGCAACTCGCCGTAACCCAGTCGGCCTACAAGCGGAGCGCGTCCCGGCAGAACGCCGATCTGCCCGTCATACAGGGGAAATCGCAAGGCCTCGACGTGCTCGTCGAGCAGCGTCGTTTCCGGAGTGACGAGCACTAAGCGCAGGTTTTCGTGAGTTGTCATAGATTACACTGAGACTTGCGAACTGTTGCGAAGAGGGCAAGCTCGAAGGTTGCCTCTTCGCGATTTCATTCTGAGTAACTTACCCTGCGGACTTCTTCGCTTGTTCAGCAGCTTCCTGCACACCCCCGACGTACATGAAGGCCGATTCGGGGAGGTGGTCCCACTTGCCGTCGCAAATTTCTTCGAAACTCTGGATCGTCTCGGCCAGTGGCGTAATCTTTCCCGCCTTGCCGGTGAACACTTCGGCGACAAGGAACGGCTGCGACAAGAACCGCTCGATGCGGCGCGCACGATGCACGACCAGCTTGTCGTCTTCGCTCAATTCGTCGACACCCAGAATGGCAATGATGTCTTGCAGCTCGCGATAACGCTGCAGGGTCTGCTGCACGCGCCGGGCCACCTTGTAGTGCCGTTCCCCCACGTATTGTGGGTCGAGAATTCGGCTCGACGACGAGAGCGGATCGATGGCCGGATAAATCCCCTTTTCGGAAATCTTTCGTTCGAGGTAGATGAATGCGTCCAGGTGCGAAAATGCGGTCGCGGGGGCCGGGTCGGTCGGGTCGTCGGCGGGGACGTACACCGCCTGCACGCTGGTGATGGCTCCCGAAGTCGTGGAGGTGATCCGTTCCTGCAATTCACCCAACTCGGTTCCCAGCGTCGGCTGGTAACCCACGGCACTGGGCATACGCCCCAACAGGGCCGAAACTTCGCTGCCGGCCTGTGAGAAACGGAAGATATTGTCGATAAAGAGCAACGTATCGGCCCCCGTGGCGTCGCGGAACCATTCGGCCATCGTGAGCGCCGACAGCGCCACGCGGAGACGCGCGCCGGGAGGTTCATTCATCTGTCCGAACACCATGCAGGTCTGCTCGATGACGCTGCGATCGGTCTTACCGATCTTGGTTTCCTGCATTTCGAGCCACAGGTCGTTTCCTTCGCGAGTTCGTTCCCCCACGCCGGCGAAGACCGAGAAACCGCCGTGCGCACTGGCGATACGGGCGATCAGTTCTGTCAGGATGACCGTCTTGCCCAGGCCCGCACCGCCGAACAAACCGGCCTTTCCACCGCGGACGAACGGCGTCAACAGGTCGATGACCTTGATGCCGGTCTCGAAAACCTGCGTCTTGGCCGAGAGCTGATTGAGCTCGGGCGCGTGCCGGTGAATGGGCCAGCGCTCTTCGCAGTGCACTTCGCCACGGCCGTCGATCGGATCGCCCAGTAAGTTGAACACGCGCCCCAGCGTCGCCTTGCCGACCGGGACCGACACGGGGGCGCCCGTGTCGAGCACGTCGGTGCCGCGCACGAGGCCGTCGGTCGACCCCAGCGCCACGCACCGCACCCGCCCACCGCCCAAGTGCTGCTGCACTTCGCCGGTCAGCCGGATCTTCAACCCGTGGGCGTCGGATTCGATCTTGACCGCGTTGTAAATCTCAGGAAGCTGGTTTTCCGGGAATTCGGCATCGAAGGTCGATCCGATCACCTGCGTGATTTTCCCAATGGTTCCGGGAACATTCCCCGTTGCTGGAGATCCAACAGTGGCCGTGGACATGGTCTCTTTCCGATTTTCGATGGTTGTGGACGGGTTAATTCCAAGCCCGGGTTAATTCAACGCCCCAGTTAACTCAACGCCTCAGCCCCGCCGATGATTTCGCTCAATTCGCTGGTGATCTGAGCCTGGCGTGCCCGGTTGTAGACGCGTGACAAATTGCTGATCATATCGCCGGCGTTTTCAGTGGCCCCCTTCATGGCGACCATCCGGAAGATCTGCTCGCTGACGGCCGCGTCGAGGAAACACTTGAACAATCTCGCCTTGAACGCCGCCGGCAGGATCTCTTCGAGAATGTCCTTCGCCGAAGGATAAAAGTCGTATTGAACGACCGGTCCGGCGGCCTTGCCGTGGCCGGCGGCAGCCGGCTTCGCGAGGGGCAGCAAGGTTTCGATCGTTGCCGTCTGTTTCGCGATCGACTGGAACTTCACATACGCCACGTCGACCCAATCAATCTGCCGCGTCACGTACATCTGGATATAACGCGAGGCGATCACATCGACTTCGTCGAATCGGGGTTTGTCCTCGAAATTCGTAAACGACTGGTCGGCGGTGGCGTTCTGAAACCTGATGAAGTTCAGGCCGCGCTTGCCTGAGACTTCCAGAATCAGCTTCTGATGATTCGAGGCGACCTCGCGGATGCGCTGCTGCGCCAGCTTGAGAACGCCCGAATTATAGCCGCCGCACAATCCGCGGTTGGACGTCAGCACCAGCAGCACACCGTTCTTGCGTTCTTCGCGAACTTCCATCAGCGGATGCGAGAAATCGGTGGCCGATGCAGCCAGATCGGCCGCCAATTCGGCGATCTTGCTGGTGTAGGCCGCCGCTTCGGTGGCGCGATCCATCGCCTTCTTGAATCGCGCGGTGGCGATCAATTCCATGGTCCGCGTGATCTTGCGGATGTTCTTGACCGCCTTGAGGCGTTTGAGAACGGCACGTGCTTTGGCCATAATCGGTTTCCGCTTTCAGCTCAACTTGCAAGCCACCTGCTTCCGCAGGGATAAACCCTGCGGCTCGCTGGGCCGAACTAATGCTTACTTCTTCGAGGCGAACTGTTTCTTGAACTCTTCGAGGGCCGCTCGCAGTTGCTGTTCGAGCGGGCCGGAGAGTTCCTTGGTTTCGATCAGCTTTTCGCGGACTTCCGATTTCCGCTCGCGCATGAACGCCATCAGGTCCTTTTCGGCCTCGGCCACCCGGTTGACCGGCACCGTATCGAAATAACCCTGCGTGCCGGCGAAGATACTAATGACCTGATCGGCCACGTGCATCGGCTCGAACTGCGGCTGCTTGAGCAATTCAACCATGCGGTAGCCGCGATCGAGTCGCCCCTGGGTTTCTTTATCGAGCTCGGTGCCGAGCTGGGCGAACGCTTCCAGCTCGCGGAACGCGGCCAGGTCGAGACGCAAGCCGCCGGCGACCATCTTGTTTTTCATGGCCTTTGTCTGGGCATTCCCGCCGACGCGCGACACACTGATCCCCACGTTGATGGCGGGACGAACGCCGGCGAAGAACAGGTCGGGCTCCAGATTGATCTGGCCGTCGGTGATCGAAATCACGTTCGTTGGAATGTAGGCCGACACGTCCCCTTGCAGGGTTTCGATGACCGGGAGGGCCGTCATGCTGCCGCCGCCCAAGTCGTCGCTGAGCTTGGCGGCCCGTTCGAGCAGGCGGCTGTGGCAATAGAAGACGTCGCCGGGGAACGCCTCGCGGCCGGGCGGCCGCCGCATGAGCAGCGACAATTGCCGGTACGCAATGGCCTGCTTCGACAGGTCGTCGTACACGACCAGGGTGTGCTTGCCTTGATACATGAAGTATTCGGCAATGGCAGCTCCAGCATAGGGAGCGATGTACTGCAAGGGGGCCGGTTCGCTGGAAGGGGAGCTGACGACCACCGTGTAATCCATGGCGCCATGGGCTCGCAGGGCTTCGATCACGCCCGCGACAGACGTCGAGCGCTGGCCGCACGCCACGTAGACGCACACGACGTCTTGCCCCTTCTGATTAATGATCGTATCGATGCACACCGCGGTTTTGCCCGTCTTGCGGTCGCCGATGATCAATTCGCGCTGGCCGCGGCCGATCGGCGTCATGGCGTCGACCGCCTTGATCCCGGTCTGCAACGGTTGCTTGACGGGCTGTCTGCCGGCAATGCCCGGCGCCACGGTTTCCAGCGGGCGCGTCTCGGACGCCAGGATCGGGCCTTTCCCATCGAGCGGGTTTCCCAGCGGATCGACGACACGGCCGATCAGAGCCTGTCCGACCGGCACCGACAGCAGTTTCCCCGTGCTCTTGACTTCATCTCCCTCGGCGATTTTCAGATAGTCGCCCAGGATGATCACGCCGACGGAGTTCTCTTCGAGGTTGAACACCTGCCCGCGCACGCCGCTGGGGAATTCGACCATCTCGCCGGCCATTGCGCCGGCCAGGCCGTAGACGCGCGCAATCCCGTCGCCGACTTCGAGCACGCGCCCGATCTCGTTGGTTTCGACCTGACCGCGAAAGTCTTCAATCTCTTTCTGGATGACTGAAGCGATCTCGTCCGCTTTGAACTTCATGGAGGCTCCTCTCGCGCACACGGTGCCGCAGTTGTTTCAACCGGGCCCGCAGCGAACCATCGTAAACAGTGTCTCCTACGCGAATGCGCAGGCCGCCCAACAGGCTGGGGTCGACAGCCGATTCTACGATCGGCTTGAACGGCAACGACTGCGCCAGCCGCTCGCGAATTCTCCCCAGCGCCTCGTCCGACAGAGGCTGTGCCGAGATGACCTGGACGCGTTTTTCACCCGAGCGCCGTTCCTGCTCGATCTCACTTTGCGCCAGGATCAGCGACAACAGATTCAGCCTGTCGTGCCGCGCCAGCACGCGCAAAAAATTCGTAAACAACTCACTGGCCCGCCCTGCGACCACACGGTCGATGAGGGCCAGTATCTTATCGTGGTTGACCATGCCTGAGGCGAGGATCCGCCCAAAGTCGCGATCTTTGGCGACGACGTCGTTCACGAACGAACGAAATTCGTCGAGCGCCTCGCCGACCCGACCGGCGGGAATCGAATTCAGGAACCCATCCGCATAAACGCGAGCAATGGCCCCCGCCTGGGGGTCTTCCATCACGCTTTCGATGCGGGTCTTGATCTGGTGTTTTTCAGCCATTATCAATGCTTTCGCTGGGCGAAACCGCTCAGCGCTTCGTCAATCAATCGTTCGTTGTCGGCCCCGGTCATCGTCCGCCCCAAAACCTGTTCCGTCGCCTCGCCGACAACTTTCGCCATGTGACCGAACAAATCGTCGAGCGCCTGATCGCGAGCACGGTCGATGTCCTGAACCGCCCGCTGGCGGGCGGCTTCGGCTTCCTGTTGAGCAGCGGCGATGATTTCGGTCTTGGTGTGCTCTGCACCCCGCTTCGCTTCCGCCAGGATTTCGCGAACCTCATCCTGCACTTTGTCGAGCCTGGCGGCATGTTCGGCCAGCATCTTCTCGGCCTTGATCCGCGACGATTCGGCGGCAGCGATGTTGTCGAAGACGCTCGATTCGCGTTTGTCCAAGCCTTCGATGATCGGCACCCAGGCCAGCTTCTTGAGAACCAGAACAAACACGACGAAAGTGATCAAAGTCCAGACAGCCAAGTCCACATCCTGACTCGTCGCCGTCATGGGACCCGGAGCTTGCGCCGATGCTTCGCCTTGCAGCGGATCGTGAACTCCCGAATCCTCATGCTGTTCCGCGGCAAGCGCTTCAGGCGACGCCTGCCACGTCGCGCCCAGCGCTACCGCCAAGGCGACGAGAATCAAACTGCCTCTCAACCACGAGCGCATGGAGTCACCTGCAATTCCAAACTTTCAGCTCTCAACAAGTCCGCTAAAATCAATAGCAAAGCGGACCTACCTGGATCAGTTCACGCCTTTGACGATGCAGACGATCAGGGAGAAGAACGTCGCTCCTTCGAGCAGCGCGGCCGCGAGCAACATGGCGCCGCGGATATCTCCGGCAGCCTCGGGCTGGCGAGCGATGCTTTCCAGCGCGGCCGACCCGATCTTCGCAAACCCGTAGCCAGCCCCGATGATCGTCAGTCCGGCCCCGAACGAGGCGGAAAACGCGACCGAAGCCCCGGCACCTGCTCCCTGAGCAAATGCCGGCGACGCGATCAGAAACATCCCCAAGGCCAAACCAATCATTCGCAGAGTTCGACTCACGAGCTCATCTCCTCTCAATCAAAGTGTGGTGTAAAACGCTGAATCCCGACAATTTCTTTATCCCGACAGGAGGTCGCCCCCCGTCATTTGGGCCGACGCATCAGTGCGGATGGGTCGCCGAACCAATAAACACCGTCGCCAGAAATACGAACACATAAGCCTGCAAAAAGGCCACAAAAAGCTCCAGCAGCCCAACCCCGACCTGCCCCAAGACGCTGGCTGGCGCCACCGCGTAATACAACGGGCTGTGAGAGACATCCATGATGAATCCGAGGATGACGGCAATCACCGTATGGCCGGCCATGATATTGGCGAACAACCGAACCGCCAGTACTCCGTGCTTGATCATCAACCCGATAAACTCGAGAACCCAGATCATCGGCACAATGAAAATCGCGAGCCAGGCTGGGATGTCCATGTGTGGCACGAGCGACTTCCAGAATCCCAGAAAGCCCAACTGCGACATCCCGGCACGCAATACGACGAACAGTGTCGAGACCGCCAAGACGCCGGTGACCCAGATATGGCCGGTCGGCGACCCCATCCACGGAATAGCGCCCAACAAATTACAGATCAGAATGAAAAAGAAGGTCGACCAGATGAACGGAAGAAACTTGTCGGCTGAATGCGAGTACTTGCCGTGCGATTGTGGCCCATGACCCACATGATCTGAACCAGCGCCGGTCCCGTGTCCAGAGTGACCGTCGTGGCCATCATGCTCGGCATGCCCGTCCCCAATCGTCGGGCGCACGACTTCATCTCTCAGATACAGCGCAATGGATTCCCAGAAATTCCAGAATCGACCGCGGACCGGCTCGCCATTGGCGATCTTGCTGGCCAACGTCCGAAAAATGAAAAATACCAGCAGCGCCGCCACCACTTCCAGCACCATGAATTTGGTGATGGCGAACGATTCACCAAACGGCTGCGGAATATGCCACTCGCCCCCGAGGAACTGCGGCACTTCGAAGACCGTATTGTCTCGTACGTGATGAAAGACGTCTGCGGAATGTTCGGAACTCATTTTCACCAACCGCACAAAGCTCGAACGACAAATCACGACACGCAAAAACGACCGGACTGAACACCACTTAATCTGCTTTGGCCCGCACCGACTGCTTCATCAGCAATGCCGTTTCGACTCCCAGCCCAACCATATAGAACAAAGCCAGCCAGATCAGGTAATTCTCCGGCGCCAACCCGATTAAAAACTGCATCACCAACGCCGTGACCAATGCAAATAGGGATCGCACGAACGTCCCGCTGAGGGCCCCGAACGCCTGCATCCGAGGCTGAGTAAACTGATTCGCGATGTAAAACGTCAAGCAACCCGACGCGAAACATGACGCGGCAGACGCGGTCGCAGCAATCACGCCCCCACTGCCGAAAAAAAATCCCGCAGGCCAGAGCACCAACAGCCAGATCCCGCCGCAGACGAATCCCAGCAATCGACACCGACTGCCGACTGTCTCACACCCCAATACGCTGAAAGCCCCACCGCTACGATTCATCCGTTTTGTCTTTTTGATGGTCTTCTTTTTGTTTTTGCTTTCGCTGACCGCCGACCAGGCGCAACAGTTGCCGCATTCCGACGACCAACCCCAAAATCGCTCCCGACACAACGCACAAGGGCGAAGTCCCGAGATGCAGATCGCCCCAAAAACCAAGCCCCGCCGGCAAAGCCATGACCAAACAGACTGAGATCACCTGCGACGCCAAATCCGCGGCGACAACCATTGGCGGACGCCGATCCCGATTCGGCGCTTCCATGGCTCAGCCTCCACTGCGTGAAACGCGCACACATCGACTATGAAGGCACGCGTACCGATTGGCTTCGCCGTGCCTGCCTGAAGAGTTTCAGAACTGGTAAAGCAATCAATGTAGCGGCTAACGCACACATTTCTTACTAAGTCGTAATCAAGCGGCGGCCAGTGTAACCGTGCCCTAATCCAATGTCAAAGTTGCCGGCGCGCGGATTTTTCAATTTCTCAAAGCTGGCTGTCGGCATTCCCGCAGTTGGGTGTTGGCAGTCGTATCAAGCTTGATTTCCGATTCGAAAAACAAGGATGTCGAGCCACCAGCCGGGCATTCAAACCGAACCATTCGACAGATCGTTCAAGTCGGAACGATGCGACACAAAGGGCAACGCCATAGAGACTTGTGACATGCCAGCGCCGATGACATGTGCTACGTGCCGAAGCCGGCCATTGAATCTTGTCATGCCGTCTGATAGAAATGAACTATACGTTTGCTACGTCAGTCATTGAAAAGTTGGTCGGCGTTCTTAATCCTGAGAAATGTCCGCATAGGTCACGGACGACTTACGACTTTTCCTCGGATGCGGGCCTCAATGTGCCGGTGGAAATCAGTCGGAGTGTATCTATGACCTCGGAAGCGTTGAAGCTGCGATCACGTAAGATTCTCGCGGGCATGGCCAAACGGAACGGCATTTCCGGTTGGCACTCCATGACGAAGCCTGAATTGGTGCGGGCTCTGCTCCGACTGGCCCAGGCCAAGCGGCCAACTTCCAGAACCCCATCCCGTTCGCGAGCGACTGCGGTCACGGCGGGACGCAACGGGAACGGGCGAAAAGCCAAAGCCGCGCACAAGAACGGTACCAGTAATGGGCACGTATTGCCGTTGCGAACCCGTGATCTGTGCACGACTGAAACGGCCGCACGAAATGGCTCCGGCCGGAAGAATTATATCGACGCCACCGTCTCCGACACGAATTGGGTTCGCGTCCAGTGGGACCTGACGCGCGACAGCATTCGCCGGGCCGAATCGAGGCTTGGTTCCGACTGGCACACGGCGGTCCCCACGCTGCGAATTTTGGGCGTGGCGGTGGACGACGTCAACAGCGTCACCGAATTGAAAGTCAAGGACGTTTTTATCGAAGCCGGCGTGAATACGTGGTACGTCCACGTTCCTGCCGAGTCGCGAGCCTATCGCATTCACATCGGATACAAAACACAAAACGGCATGTTCTTCGCTTTGGCGAAATCGAATGTCTGTTCGATGCCGCAGTTGAATGCCAATCTCGCCCCCGGATTGAATGGGCACCACGCCGCCAACGGCGATGCGGCGGAAGCCGTGGAAGCGGGTGACAACAAAGCCAGCGGCCGGCTCGGACGACCGCTCGGGTTTTCGACCCTGTCGCACTTTGGCCCGGCGGCCACCGAGGAACGCGAAAAAGGTGAGTTTTCGTTCAAGCTCGATACCGAACTGGTCGTGCACGGTTCCACCCGGCCGGGCTCGATGCTCACGGTTCAAGGCGATCCGGTCGACCTCCGCGACGATGGCTCCTTTACAATCCGCGTCAATCAGCCCGAAGGCCGGCAGGTGGTGGCCTTTACCGCAATGTCTCCTCGAGGCAGCGAACGCCGCATGATCGTGCTGGGGATCGAACGGAACACGAAAGAACTGGAACGACAATACTTCGACGGCGGCCACCCCGAAGGGCACGTCGAATAGGGCGGGCGCCTCGCACGCTGATTATCCAGCTTTGTCTGTTTCGGCAAACGAGGCCGATTTCGGACGCCGTCGGCCTCAGCCGGCCCCGTTGAGTTCCTCAAATTACGCCTTCGGCGCAGGGGCGCCGTCGTACGGCTCGGCAGCCGGGGTTGGCGCCGATGCGGCGGGTGCCGCTGAACCAGGTGCGCAGCAGGTGGGAGCGGGGCTGCAACACGTGGGTCGCGGAGCGCAGCACGTGGTGGCGGGGGCACAGCACGATTTGGCCCGCTGGCAGCAACGGTTGCGGGCGTGCGCCGGAGTTCCGGAGAACGCGAACAGCATCACAATACAAACGATTGCAGCGAATTTGCTCATAATCGAAGTGCCTTGTCAAATAGTTGAACGGAACCAGCAGGACACATCTTGAGGCAGTTGTTGGCAGGTTTCAAGCGTGAACAAGCTGTCGAGATTCATAGGTCGTCCTGATTGAGCCCGAGCTGCGCGATGAACTCAAGTTCTGTGAGCACGTGAATCCCGAGCTCTTGGGCTTTGTCGAGCTTGCTGCCGGCCTTCTCGCCGGCGACGACGAAGTCCGTATTCTTCGAAACGCTCCCGGCTGGCTTGCCCCCCTCTTTGTGGATCAGTTCTTTGATCGAATCGCGTGTGAAATGCTGGAGCGTCCCTGTGACGACGATCGTCTTCCCGGCGAGCACACCGGCCGCCTTCTTCGCGACGGGCGATCCGAAATTCAATCCCAGCTCCCGTAATTCTCCGACGATTGTCTCACCGATTGGTGAGTGAAAATAGTCGAAGACCGACCGGGCGATGACCGGGCCGATTTCATTGACGGCCGAGAGCTGCTCGGCCGACTGCTGCAAGATCTCGTCAAGTGTGCCGAATTCATCAGCCAGGACCTGGGCCGTTCGCGCCCCCACGTGACGGATCGTCAGCCCCGTCAACAACCGCCACAACGGACGCGATCGCGACACTTCGATCCCGGCCAACAGGTTGTCGGCCGATTTCTCGGCCATGCGCTCCAGTTCGATCAACTCGTCGCGGCGATTTCTCAGCCGGTACACGTCGGCAAACGAACGAACCAGCCCGGCTTCGGTCAATTGCTCGATCAGCTTGATCCCCAGCCCCTCGATATCCATGGCCGCCCGGGATGCGAAAAACCGCAGGCTCTCGCGCAACTGGGCCGGGCAATTCGGATTCGGACAACGGATGTAGACGCCTCCTTCATCCTGCACGACGGCCGTTTGGCACTCGGGGCAGTCGGTCGGAAACTGAAACTCGCGTTCGCTGCCGTCCCGGCGATGCTCTTCGACCCGGACGACATGCGGGATGATCTTGCCTGCTTTTTCAACGACGACCCAATCGCCGATCCGAACTCCCAGCCGGCTTAATTCATCGCGGTTATGAAGGCTGGCTCGGGACACGGTCGTCCCGGCAATCTCGACCGGCGCAAGGTTCGCAACGGGAGTCAGTGTGCCCGTTTTACCCACCTGCACGGAGATGTCTTCGATGCGGCTCGTCCCCTCATAGCGCTCGAACTTGTAGGCGATCACCCACCGGGGGTTCTTGGAAGTCGCTCCCATCCGGCGCCGCTGTTCGAAATCGTTCACCTTGATCACGAACCCGTCCACTTCGAATTCGAGCTCGTGCATCTGTTCCATCAATTCCTGACAATAGGCCAGGGCCTCGTCGATGCCCGGCACAACCTTGACGCGCGGAGTCACGGGAATGCCGGCCTGGGCGATGTACGTCAGAAAGTCGTGGTGCGTGCGAAACGGATCGGGCTCGACGAATCCGCTGGAATGTGCAAAAAATCGGACTCGCCGCTGGGCGCACATTTTCGGGTCGAGCAGCTTGAGCGCCCCGGACGTCGCGTTGCGAGGATTGCGGAACGGCTCCTCGCCGGCTGCCACCTGTGCGGCCCGAACGTGGGCAAAATCGAGGTTATTGATCAGGGCCTCGCCGCGGACTTCGAGGATCTGCGGGTGGTTCTTGCCGCGGAGTTTCAGCGGGAGGCCGATCAGCGTGCGGGCGTTGTGAGTGATGTCGTCCCCCTGGCGGCCGTCCCCCCGCGTAATCGCCTGCACCAGACGGCCATTTTCATAGATGAGCGCCACGGCGACGCCGTCGACTTTGTATTCGACGATATATTCGATCGGTTCACCCGGCTCGATCAGCTTCCGAATGCGCGTGTCGAATTCGCGAACACCCGCTTCATCGTAGACATTGTCGATCGACAGCATCGGCAGTCGATGCGTGACGGTCGTAAATCCTTCCACTGGAACCCCGCCGACTTTGTGCGACGGGCTGTCGGGCGAATCGAATTCGGGGTGCTGCTGTTCGAGCTCGGTCAGCCGTTTCAACAACCGATCGAACTCGAGGTCCGAGATTTCAGGGCGGGCCTCGACGTAGTACAGATAATTGTGCCGGTTGAGATCATCGCGCAGCCGTTCGATCTCAGCTTGGATGCTGCGGGTCATGAGGGGCCTGTGCGGAGTCTTGTTGCGAACGCAGTGTCTGGCGCCGGTCGACGAATAGAGCGAGAAACCCGGTCAGCAGGATGGTCACCACTTCGACAGCCAGGATCCGACCGATATACCGATCGAGAAACTGTGCCAGAGGGGCCCGCTCATCCCCGAACACGCTGGCGACAAGCGCCAGAATGGTCACGATGAACAGCACGCTGCTGAACGCGGCGAGATGAAAGAATGGGTTGCGGGAAGGCGCGGGTCCGGACATGCGACGATCATGGCTGTGCCGCGAGACAGCGTCAAGCGCCGCCCCGCGCCACGGGTGCGCGCGGGTGCAACCGTTAATTGGGGGGGGTCCCCAAAACGCCGACGCTGGCAGCGTCGCCCACGTGGCCGATGCTGCCAGCATCGGCG
>DASYAR010000532.1:0-5573 GCA_036501235.1 Planctomycetaceae bacterium | reverse complement strand
GCGACCAGGCCGACCGTCAGCGAATTCGCCGCGCCCGTCGCCGGATGCCCGATCAAACCGGTGACGCATAACGCCCCAGCCCCTCGCCTTCCCGCCACGGCCGCCCGCGCTATCCTGAAATGGCGGTCGTGTACGGTTACGTTTGTGCATACATTTGCGGATTTGACAGTGCCAGGAGTGGTGGTCCATTGATCGGCTTACGGGAATGGCTCGTCGTCCGCGCCAACGACGGCGACAATCTAAATTGGGTAGGCCAATCGCGCAGACTACTACAGAGAAATCCCGCTGATGCAGAACTATCTGATGAAGAACAGGCAATTCGGGCGCTCGGACGATTGTTCGCAGAGTTTTTCGAGTACCGACGAGCCAATGGGCTGACAAAGGTCTTCGACGAATATGGACGCTGGCTCCTTCGAACGAAGTGGTACGACGGCCCATTGCGTCGACGTGTCGTGAAGGCGCGGAGACGAAAGTAATCCGTGTCGGACAGTAACTTCCGAACACCCAGTCACTTCTTCTGGAAGAAGATTTTTCCCGTGCCGGGATCGCGGTAGAAGATCGACCGTCTATCGCGAGCCACGTCGCCGAATTCCGGGAGGGAGTCATCCGGGAACATTGCTCGAAGGGGGGCGAGTGACGCTTGAGGTGACATTTCGAGGGAGCGGTGCTGGACGATCGCGTCGAGTAAATCTTGCGGGCCGGAAATGATTCCCCAAGTAGTCTGCCTTTCGTTAAATGAGTCGGCAACGCGGAGGCGTTCAATTATTACGTGCTTTGCAGCACTCTCACCTATGATCGCCGAAACCCTGTTCGCAGGACGTGACGGGTGGAGCGAGACGAGGAGAAGTCCCAGTGCGAGCGCCAGCATCAAACAGGCAATGACGGCATGGCGGCGACGCGCCAGGTTGGCGACGAATGCAGCGAACGCGACGCCGACGCCGGCAATGAACGGGAAGCCAAGACCGAACCATCCAGCCGTTGTGAATGACGACGCTCGAAGCGTGCCGTCAAAGTCCAGGCCGGCCATCGAAATCCACGCGAGAAGGATGAATAGGCAAAATCCGGCGAACGAGTAGGGCCACGGCCGAAAGTATGCCATGTTCGGCGTCAATTTATGGGTTTCAATGCGATTGTGCGACAGGCCCACCTGCGCGGTCGGCTGTGATGCATTTTACCGGCTGGCGCGGCGACTGTCATGTTAAATGCCAATTACCTGTCACGGGAATGGCTCGCGTGCGCGCTCCAGCAGTGCCGCTTCTCAGCGGGCGAGATTCCCGAGGTGAAGCATCTTAATCCACCATTCCGCACTGTCTGCGTTCTTGCGATCCGAAAAAAGTGCCGCAAGCGATCGAACCTCCTCCAAAGCGCCAGCCTGATCGCCCAGCAGGAACAGTATCTGCGCATTTTCCCCTTTCGGGCGGAATCGGTCGAACCAGAAATGCGACCGATAAGCCGCAATTCCGTCGATTTGGTTTAGTTCTAGCAGGACACGACCGACGAAGTCCCGGACTGAATTCACGCATTCGCCGATCGCATCCCCGTCCCGAACAGTCCAACAGTCTGGAGCACCCGAGATTAACCCTTGGATGCGGTCTCTCGTGCCGCGTGCGTCACACTCGTGCTCCTTTGGATTCTCGATGACTTGGCATCCCGTCAGCACGCAGACTGCGTCAAACGCGATGCCGACATTGATGTAGAATGTCGTCGCAGCCGAGTCAGGTCCGTGGCTGGTCTGAAAGTTGATGACCTGAACAGCTTCGCCGTGCCGTCGATCGAAATTCAGTGCGGTTTTTCGGAAGCCGGCACGTTTTAACACAGGCACAGCCGCTTGGGCAACCACCTCGTTCAGCCGTTTCCTCGACGGTGATTGCATGCCGCCCATATTTCTCTCACTTGTCCGAGCGCGATTGGCGTTCCGTCCGTCATGGGACGATGACAGTGGGCCATAATCCAACGATTTAATATGGAATCCGACCTTTAGCCTCGACTGCGGCACACCAGCGATCGCAGATACCGCGAAGCGGCTCCGCAGAATCGTCCTCATATTCCTCGACAGCGGTCCGTTCGTCGGTGCTCAAAGAGAGGACCTCGAAGATGCACTCACAGTTTGTCATGAAATCGCCACAAAAAAGACAGATTTCTCGGTCGCAAAATCGTTCGTGAAGTTGGCCAACGGCAGTCCCGCAACTGGGGCACGTTTCTGGCACTGGCCCATTTGCAAAAAAGTCGGCCCCTGCGGAAACGTGGCCAGGACGTTCACTTCCGACTGCATCAGGGGGCGGGGGCGGTACGGAACGCGTGCCTTCCAGGAGTCCCCGTAAAACCTCATCGGCCTTTCGCCTGGCCACGTCGAGCGGGGAAAGATTCACGTTATTGCGATGCTCCGGATCAGCTCCGCACCGAAGCAGCAAAGAGACCATTTCAGTGTCTCCCTGTGCGTTGAATGCTGCCGTCCACAACGGCTGGTTTCCATGTTTGTCGCTGATGGAGACAGCAGCCGAGCATTTTCGTAACAACGATTCGAGGACGCTGGGCAGATTAAATTCAATTGCGTAATGCAACGCCGTTGATCCGTTCTTGTCTTGAACAGTCGCATCGGCTCCAAGTTCCAATAGTAGCTTCACCGCATCGACTTGCTTTTCGGCAATTGCCGACTGGAGTGCGGTATTGCCAAATTGGTCTTTGACATTGATATCCGTTCCTGCGAGCACCGCCTGCTGGATAGCGTCGAGGTTCCCGATCCGTGCAAAATTATGAATATCGTTCCCGGCCATGAAGTCATTCTCCGGTTTTGACAGCTTCCCTCGTGCCGTCGGCGAAATCGTGGTGGCGGGCTTTCGGACGTATCGCCAGTCTAGCGCCGGCCAGTGGCACAGTGAATCCCAGTCAATGTCCCTGTTCTGCCTGCCAGTCGGCATGCGAATAGGTCCGGGCCTGGCCGTCCTCGATCCAGCTCGACATGACTCTCTCGTCGTCGTAACGGAATTTCTTGCGATACGCCAGCGACCACGAGAACGCCACGAGAACCGTATCCACGACACCAATGGCAAACGGGATCGCCAGCAACCCGAGCAGCGGCCAACGGAACGAGCCAACAAAGGCCCTGTATGCCAGGTAGACCGGCATCCCGAGGAGCATCAGGAGTCCGGCGAAGCCGATTAGTTCCCCAATCACCTGGAGCGCGTACCCTACTGGTGTGCATCGCTTCTTGCCGATGCGCTCAACCTCATTGAACCACATTCGAGGGATGAACATCGCAATCGCACTCTATAGCGTCCGTCAATCAGATTAGCCCTTGTATTGTGAATACACGGCCGGTCACTCTGCAATCTTCGGAAATTCCGCGCGCTTCAAATCGTTAGCTCCATCCAGGTCGCGTAAAAAATCTTTCAGCCATGAGTCATTTCGGCGGGTGCACTTCTGGAGCGCCCTTCGAGCCGCCGAACGCCTGCCCTGTTCCAATAAAACGCCGCCAAGCCCGAGAAAGCTGTCGTTCCCCGCACCAAGTCGAATCGCCTGTCGGAAAAGATCCTCTGCCTTCTTCAGCGATCTCCGATCCCCGTGTTTGCCGCCGTAGACGAATTGGTAAAACCCAGCCGCCTCGTAACCTTCCCAGTAGCGAGGCTCATTCCGTATTGCACGGCGATATAGCTTCGGCGGGTTGAAACCGTCGTATTCGTCATGTTGGGTGACCAGCTCGATCAGTTCGCCAAACGCGATCAAGAGCCGGGCCGATTTCGGGTATGCCTGAACCGCACGTTTGGCGAGTTGAAGGACCTGCGGGTTCCGCTTGCGTCCACACGGCCATCGTGCCTTAATTCGCGTTAGGAATGCGGCCTCGGTCATCATAGCGCGAAATCCGCAAGGCTGTCTGGTTAAGGAGCACTTACACGACTACGACTCAGTTGTGAATACCGTGCACGATCAGGCGACGCGGTAGCTTTCTGATAGCCATTGGTCGTCGGAACGGTTTCGCCCCAAGCCAAGGGCATCAAACTCATCCACCTCGGTCCCCCGACTCACGTCTATCGACCGCATCGCTCGATTTATGGCCCGTTCATGTAGTGCGGGCTGTTTTCCTGAGCGAAGGCTCAACTCGTCCGTTCTGGAAATCTCAGGTCCGAGCGCTATCCTTCCTTGCTTCCACACGATCGCCGCTTGCGCGCCTACTCCGCCGAAGTATTCCGTTTCAATGTACGCCAGGGGAAATCGTTCCGACTGCTCACGTGCCCATCCAGAAAGCCGAGCCGTAAGGCGCTCCAGCCCTTCGAACGCCAACTTGTCATCTTCGGCAGTCATCTTTTCAGTCACGGGCATGAATCCAAAACCCATGTCCAGAGGGACGACGGCTGCGTTGCGCAAAGTCGTAGCAGCCTGCTGGAGCGATGCAAATGGGGCGACGAAACCGTGGATAAAGTGCCCCATCAGGGGTTTCCTACAAGTTGAAGCGACCTTGAATCTGTCCGGTTGTATAGGACTCACTCCCTGCCCAATCAGTCTACCAGATCCTGCGCGTCGGCCAACTCTTTCTCGTCCAGATGCATGTAGCGCTGGGTTGTCGTGATGTTTGAATGCCCGAGCAAACGGCGGGCGTAACCCAGGCACGGCCGACGTTCTTTTCACAAATCGCGTCACCGGCGGCTGGTCCACCGGACACGATGTCCCGTTCGCGAGACCTGAACGGCCGAGTTTTCGAAATGAACGACGCGCGTGGCGGTGGGTCGGTCGGCGGCGGGACCGTGATTCCAGAACAACCTGACAGATTCAAGTTGATTGGCGCCTCGTTCTCGGCCAAAATGCACGCGGTTCTGAACCGTTCCAAAATCCTGGAGCCGCACCATGAAGTCCCCCTGGCTCGCCCTCTGCGTTATTGTCGCGATTGCATTTCTATGGATCACGCCAGCGAAACCCGACGAGCCTGAGAAAGCGCCGTCGAAGCCGGATGCGGCCGATAAGATCATCCGTAAAGAGGCCGGTCAGGTCCGCAACGACAACGACTTGAAGATGAAGCTCGTGTGGTGCCCGCCAGGGGAATTCGTGATGGGAACTCCGAAATCGGAAAAACAACGTCGCGAGGGCGAGGACCAGGTGGGCGTGACGCTGACGACGGGTTTCTGGCTCGGCAAATACGAGGTCACTCAATCCGAATGGAAGCAGGTGATGCAAACCGAGCCGTTTAAGGGCCGGGCATTAGCGAAAGAAGGCGCGGACTATCCCGCCACGCTCGTGAGTTGGGACGATGCTACCGAATTTTGCCGCAAATTGACGGTGCGGGAACGCCAGGCCGGTCGATTGCCGGACGCATGGGAATACACGCTCCCCACGGAGGCTCAATGGGAATATGCCTGCCGGGCGCGATCCGTAACCAGATTCAGCTTCGGCGACGACGCGTCGAAGCTCGGCGAGTATGAATGGTTTTTCAAGAATACTTTTGACGCCGGCGAAAATTACCCCCACCAAGTGGGCCAGAAGAAGCCGAACCCGTGGGGCCTGCACGACATGCACGGCAATGTTTGGGAGTGGTGCCGCGATGTCTGCTTTTGGAAACGGCCGGGCGGACGTGACCCAGAGGT
>DASYAR010000531.1:0-24719 GCA_036501235.1 Planctomycetaceae bacterium | reverse complement strand
TCTTCCGTCACGGCGCGACTGGTCTCTACAAAGACGACGCGGCGCCCGCCACCCCACTGGATTCGATCAAGCTCGTGAAGGAGGAAGCCCACGGAGAGAAATAGATAAGGCCGGTCTCGGGTGTCAGTGACACCCGGTTAGAGCGACGCATTTTGGGGCCTGCGGCGGTTGTGAATGAATGACCGCGATGGGATAATCCGTCTATCGCTTTTCACGCAGCACATCCCGGAGGGGCTCGATCGACGCAATGGCAAAATACGACGAGTTGTTCGACGCGTATGCGAAGTCGAAGGAGGCTCAGGTTTCAAGATCCCGCGAGCTTTTGGGGATCACTGGTGCTGTCTTCGCTCGGCTCGGCGAGATCCTGGAATGCCCTGTCGGCAAGTATTTTTGCGTCGATCCCGACGATCCCAAAGCTCAGTGCGCCCTTCATTGGCCGCCGATCAAACAAGATGAAAACGATGGTAATTACCGCGCTGGCGCTCGTCTAATTCTTGAACGTGATGGGCAACGGGGGAAAATGCACTTCGATTTCGGAGTCCTGATCGACTTCGATTCCGTTTGGAACGGCGGCGAATTTATTTTCTCTGTCCCAAGGAATTCCAAGCCGTTTAAGATCAAGCCTGGAGAAACGGCAGCGAAGCAGATCGACGCGTTCTGCCAACATATTTACACAGGATTGCTTGCTCATCTGGAAGGACGCGAGGACTGGTCATCAGATGGCAAGCTTGGTTTCCATCAAATCCTTCGTGATTCGGAAACAGCAGCGGCCGGTCCTCCGTCCACTTGACGCGGTCCCATCCCTCCGCACCGTCTGCCGCTCCATCGCGGCAATGAGTTCGCTGCCCTTCACGAACTTCCGCTTCCCGAACCAGAGCGTCTTCATCGCGTCTTCGGCCTCGGCTTCGCGCAGCGTGAATCCGCCGATCCCGAAAAGCTCGGCGACCAACGTCCACGGGTAGACGTCTCCGCTGTCATTCGCGCGGCAGAAAGTGACCGAATAGGTACGCCCCGAGACATGCACCCGCGATACAACAGAATTCCAGGCTGAATATACCAAGAGGATGTTTTGGAACGCAGCCCCATCACGATAACAAGAATGTTACTCGTGACGACCGTCACAATTACGCACCCCAGAAGTTTCAGGCGGCGCTTGTCCATGCACCCATCTCTGCCGCGGGTCGGACAGAAAAACGATGATCACGTTCTTGACGCGACAACGGCCCGGTCGGATAGCCGGGCCGTGCTGCTTTATTGAGCAGGCGTTTTCGGCAATGGTTCGGGAAACATTGCTGCCTCTCTTTTGCGACGCTCTTCTTCATCGCGTACGACCATTCGCACCCATTTGTCAACGGCATAGAAGAATGCAGTCATTACGATGAACGCGGCGCTCCACCAAAGTTTCCACAAATGAATTACCGGCATCGTCACAAAAAATCCGACGATGGCCAATCCGGTAAACAGCGCGCCCAACCAAACGAAAAAACGGGCGATCATTATTTGAAAGCGAAGGAACCACAGCGGATATCTGTCGAGCCACCCCATGACCCGATCATACCCCGGCTGGTTCACGGCGCAAACAAAGGGACACGCGACTGTGCCACGCATCCGTCCGTTTTCGTGTCTTTCGCTTCTTGCGTGGTTCACCCTGTGTCGGGCGCCGGCTTTCCGACGCCCAGCGCGTCGGCGACTCTGTTGATGTAGTTGAACCAGGCTGCGATCAACGTGATCTGCAGAATCCCCGTGTCGTCGAACCCGACCTCCCTGAGCCGGCCCACATCCTCCGGCGTCATCCGGTACGCCGCCTTCGTGAGCTGCACCGCAAAATCGAGCATCGCCCGGTCCGCGTCGGAAAGTTTCGCCTTCTTATAGTCCCGCCGTAACTCGGCGGCGAGCTCGTCCTCCAGGCTGGCCCGGCGGAGAAACTCGATGTGGCTTTCCGTTCAATAGAAGCAACTGTTCTCGACCGACACGACTGACGCGATCATCTCCTGCTGTCGTCGGGTAAGCGCGAGGTTCGGCTGCAGCAGGGCCCCCAACCCGGACATCATGTGCTGCATGGCCGCGGGAATGAGGCTGTGGGCCGCGACGATGCTGTCGGACCCGCCGTCCGGCCGGACGAGGGACGGAACCGAAGGCCCCGCGTATTCCACCGGGTACAGGCTGCGAACCGATTCGTAAACCCGCTTCAGGTCGTCGTCGGCCTGCTCGTACGGAACGTGCTTGATCCACGTCATTTCCTGATCCTCCACGTCTGGATGGTGGGCTTCCGGCGCAACCGACGAATCAACGCCATCTGTTTGCCGCCTCATTTCATTTTACGCCACTCCGCGCAGAACTCCAGAAATGCGTAGCGAACTTCGCTCACTTCGACGCCGGCGCGTCCGGCCAGCGAAAATGTCCGTGGCCCATGTGACGAACCTCAAGTTGTGAATCGAGACAGCCTCGGCGATCGATCTATGCACGAAGGACCATACTCGGAGCCCGCACGCTCGATCAAGTCCAAGTTCATTGGCCGACCGAAAAGAAATCAATGACGGGCAGGTTGGAAAACCCGCCCTACGAGGACGCACGATCATTGCAGCTACCGGTCGCAGCGTAACGCGCGGCCTGGGTAGGGGGCGATCAGAGTTTCGACGGGCTTGCCGGCCGAGATGATCAGGGTTCCGTTGACAATGACGTGGTCGATGCCGATCGAAAACTGATGGGGATCTGCATAAGTGGCGCGGTCGGCTACGGTCTGGGCGTCGAAAACGACCAGGTCGGCGTAGGCGCCGATGCGGATCGTGCCGCGGTCCTTCAGGCCGAACCGTAACGCCGGGCCGCCGGAAAGTTTGTAAACGGCCTCTTCGAGCGAAAACAACTTCCAGTCGCGTACGCAGGGACCGAGCAACCGGGCGGACGATCCGTACATGCGCGGGTGAATGATCCCCTCCTCGAAATAGATGCCGTCGGTCCCCATCAGGTAGAGATCGTGCGACAGAAACGGGTGCACGAGTCGGTCATCTCCCTGGCTGAAGACCAGGAGCACGGCCAGCCGTTCTTCGATCAGCAGATTGCACAGCGCTTCTTCGGCGGGAAGCTGCATTTCGGCCACGTAATCGCTCAGCAGTTGGCCTTGATGCCGGGCGTTGTCTTTGCTGAGCGTCCAGGCGATGTGGATCTTGTCGAGGTCATAGGCAGCCAGAGCGGCGGCGATTCGGGCGCGCACGGCTTCTTCACGCAATCTCGGCAGCACGGCCAGGGGGCCCTCCTCCCAGACTTCGTTCGGCAGCAGGAAATTGAGCATCGTCGAGCCGGGCTGGTACGGATAGACGTCAAATGAGAAGTCGACTTCGTGCCGGGCCTCCTTGTCGATGTATTCCAGGATCCGTTCGGCTTCTGCGGCATCAGGCGCCTTAAGGTGCGAAATATGCACGGCGACGCCGGCGCGGCGGCCGATCTCGACCGCTTCACGCAGCGCAGGGAGAAGGCCCTTCTTGTAGCGGATGTGCGTTACATACAGTCCCCGGCGCGGCACGAGCGCCGTGCAGGCTTCGACCAGCTCGTCGGTTGTGGCCCAGCACTCCGAAATATAATCGAGACCCGTCGAGAGACCTGCGGCGCCTTCGTCCATCCCCTGCCGGATGGCCGCCAGGATTTCGCGCATCTGGAAGTCGTCGGGAACCTGGCGGCCCCAGCCGCACGCGTTGACGCGCACGTTGGCATAGGGAATCTGGAGGGCCGAGTTCTGGACATTGCCGTGATCGAGCAGCGCCATGTAGTCGGCCAGCGATTCCCATCCGCGGTATTCGTCCTGCCGCAGGGCGTCGAGCGAGCGGAGGTAGAAGATCCATTCGGCCGCATTGTGATTCTTGAGCGGCGCGTAGGAGATGCCGTCGGGCATCAGGACTTCGGTGGTGAAACCCTGCGTCGTCTTGGGGGTCAGGTGCGGTGTTTTGAGCAGCCAACCATCGGAGTGCGTGTGCAAATCGACGAAGCCGGGCGCCACGATGCGATCGGTGGCGTCGATTACGACGCGCGCAGCCTGATTTGCCAGGTCGCCAACGGCCACGATGCGATCGCCGGTGACGCCGACGTCGCCGCGCTGCCGGGGCAGACGCGAACCGTCGATAATCGTTCCGTTGCGGATCAGGAGATCAAACACGGACTATTCCATAAGGCCAAGACGAAGTCGTGGTGCGTCTGCCGGCCAACGTCCCCCGCCAATCTGAAGAAAACAAACAACCCGGCTTCCCGCCGGGGAAGCCGGGCTGCGATGGCGAGGATGAGCTTGGTTACTCTTGTCCCGAATCGGGTTTCGCGTCGGATGTGTCGGCTTCCGGTTCGGGCTTTTTGTCGTCGCCCTCTCCGGCGTTCGTCTGGGGCTTATCGGATGTGGCGCCTTCCGGCTTGTCCCCCTCTGGTTTGGCGTCGTCCGGTTTGGCGTCGTCCGGTTTGTCGGCATCCGTCTTGTCGGCGTCAGTCTTGTCGGCGTCAGCCGCCGCAGCACCAGGTCGTCCGCGACCGCCGCGGCCACCACGACGTCCGCCGCCCGGGGAACCCATTCCCGGCTGCATGCCGCCGCCCATGGGGCTCGCGCCGGCTCCGCCGCCGGCAGTCGAGGGTGCCGCTTCGGGCGCATCGATGGGCTTGGCTTCCTGGTCGTCCGTGGAAACGAATACGACCGTCGCGGGGCCGTCGTCCTTCACGCCTTTTCTGGCGTAGTGGATCCACAGCTCGCGCTTATTGGCGGGATTGAAGGTAAACCACGAGTACACCTCGAGCTTCTTCGAGGGAGCCAAACCGCCTCCGGAGGCGGGGTACTGCTCCGTTTTAACCGGCTGTTTGCCGCCGAGAACCTCCTGGACGTCTTTTTCCGTCACCTCCGGCGCTTTGCTGTCGTCTTCGACCGCCTTGATCTTCTTCGACAACGCGGCCACGGCGGTTTTGTGAGAATTCCAGCCGATGCCTTCGATCGCCACCAACACGAGGAGCCCGACGATCAAGCCCCGAACAAGGATTTTTTCCACGGGATTCCTGGTTTGGGGAGGAGGTCCCTTGGAAGTTTGAGTTGAGTGACTGTCGGACATGGAACGCGCCTCCATTGTCTAAGAAGGAAATGACTGGGAGAACCGAGAGAATTGAGATTATACCGGGGCGCGGTGAAGAATCCATAAAGGCGCGTCTCGAAACGCGAAAAGGGGCGCATTCGTTGAGCGGCCACGGGCCAAATCAGGAAACCACCCATCCGCTGACGGGATTGACGCGTTTTTCGAATTGACGTATCACCCTCGCACCGGCGAACCGCCGGCGACAGGCCTTGATGCCCGGGGGTAATCAGCATGGTCCCATGCCCAATCGTCGTGGCCGCTCCGCGTAGCGGTTTCTCGCTGCTGATCCAGATCACCAACACGCTGCTGGCTCGGCGCGGCCGGCCTGGCCCGGTCAATCTGCGGGGCCAGGTGCTGCGCAGGCTGGCGGACGTTTCGAGCGCCCACGCCACGCAGCTCTATCGGCGCGTCTTCGAGCAGTTCGGGATCACTTCCGACCTGGTCTTCAATGGCGAGTTCCATAAGCTTGTCGGCGGCCCGAAGTGGGTCAGTGAGAAACAACCGGAGCGCGCCTGCATTCGTAAGTATTTCGGCGTACGCGGCCAGGGGGACTTTCTGCTGGTGACGTCTCACCCACGGGAAGCCCTCGAATATGACCCCGTCATTCATTCACACACCGCGCCGCGCTTGTGGCTCGAACAACCGTATTACGACGACTGCCTCAAACTGACTTCGATCCGCAACCCGATCGGAATCATCAATTCGGCGTCATTCTCACTGAACGCCATGGCCAGCGAGTACGTGCAGAAATTCATGCCCCGCGTCAGCGAGACGTTTCTGCGACAGCGGCTGGCGCTGTACAAGTTGACCGATCTGGACTTCGTCCGCGGCCTGGTGAAATTCCTCAAGGGATATCTCGACCAGTATTTGCCGGTCCGCGACAAATATCACGCGATGCGTTGGGAAGACCTGCTGACGGAGCCCGTTCGCACGATTCAGACGATCGGAACGTGGCTGGGCCTGGAAATCGACGCCAACGACGCGGCTGCCATCTGGCAGCCGATGGATCACGTCAACCTGCTGCAGTTTCACAAGCACAATTATCGGCAGGGCAAGGGCATCGTGGGCGACTGGAAAAACAGCCTCGTCAACGAGCACATGGACATCTTTCGTGAATTCGGATTCGACAGGTATCTGGCCGACCTCGGTTATCCGCCGATTCCCGAGTTCGATCCGCGCGACTATTCTCCATACCAGCGTCTGGTGGCGAATTACTTGCGGCGCGGGGAGATCTACCGCTGCACCGGCGACGAGAACCTGTTCAACTTTGCGTTCAACAAATCGAACATCGACGCCAGCAGCTTCAACTTCAAGTCGTTCCCCCAGCGTAAATGGACGCGAGTCGAACGCTCGTGTCTGGCGAACGACGACATCGTGCTGGCGGTTTCCGACGTCGCCGAGCAGATGTGCTCCGACGTGAATTCACTGTTTGATGAAGCGCTGGCGCTGGACGTCCCGACGACGGCAGAAGCCGATCGTGCGCTGGCCGACTTGACGCGACGGAGCCAGTCGCTGTTCGAGGACCGAGCAGGTCGCCTGCCGGTGCGCAGCGTTCGTGGCGACGGGGCCCCTCGCGAGCCGATGCTGAGTTCGACCGCAGCCAGCCTGTCGGGAAGTCAAAGTGAGGCTGTCGCACCATCTCCTGAGGCCCCCCGGTATTCGGGCCCAAGGGCCAATTCCCCGGTTCTCGACCGCTCTCCCGAGCTGTTGCTGGTCAATTGCGAAGACCCGCAATTTGTCATGGCATTTGCCGCCGCGTGCAGCGACACAGACAGGCCGCTCCCGAGTCCGTTGTCACATGATTGGCAACGGGACGTGGCGGCGCTGTTGCGGCCGGAACAGCTCAGGGCGGAGAAGCCAGCGGTCGGAGAGACATCGGCTGCGAATACCGACAACAGGCCGTCTAAACCTCTCACGTGCCTGGCCGACTTCATCGGATTGCCTCTCGATCCTGTCTGCCTCGATCCGTCGCCGCCGGCCTCTGCTCCCGAAGCTCCCTGCGAAGCACCGCCGCGGCTGGTTGAAGAGGGACGCCGCGGCTTCAATATCGTGGAATTCCAAGGGAAGTATTTTGCGCTGGCCCAGTCACTGGGACCGCTGGACGTTGCACAACTCGACGATGCGTGGCTGGCTGACAGGCCGTCGCACGACGCCATCGTGAAACAGGTCCTCGCCGACGTGATCCGGCAGATCGACGAACTTGTCGAGCCGTCCCCGGTTGCGCCGCAGCCCACGGTTACGCCACAGACGCCGCCTGAAATGCCAATGGAGATGCCACTCCAGGCCCACGTTCCTGTTCCGCAGCCGCGCTGGCTGGATGCGATTCGCCCGCGGCTGGGCGTTCGGTTGTCGCAAATTCTGTCGCGATTGCCAGGCGGCCTCTGAATTCCCGATGAGTTTTCCAGAATTCAGTTCGGATTGACGAGTTCTCGAATTCCCGGTACATACCAGCCACCTCAAACTTGACGAGCTCCGGGCCGGGAGACGTTGATGTCTGTCCGCTCGAGAAGTTCATCAAGGAGGATCCAGAGATGGCTCGTGCCGCATTGAAGCCAGCACCGGCGGCCGCTCACCAGACGTCGCAGTCGGGACAGCGCAAATCCAAAACAACGCTCGTGATCGGCGCGGTCATCGGCGGAGTGATCGCAGTTCAGATCGGCGTCACGTACCTGCTCATGCGCAGTCACGCGCCGTCCAATTCCGGCGCCAGCCACGCAGACGCGGCGACTGCGGCTCCCGCTCGCGTGACCCCGGAACACGAAACGGCCGAGGAGGAAATTGCCGAGATCTCGCTGGGCGAATTCAGTTTCTCGAATACCGCGGCCGTTCCGGGAATTATCTTGCATGTCGATTTCAAACTCACGGCCCTGGCCTCGACGAGGCAGTCATCGACATTGGAATCGCAATTCCGATGGAACCAGGAACGTATCCGCGAAGCCGTCAACAAGATCGTGCGCAGCTCCAGTTACGACGAGCTCAACGAGCCTAATCTGGGGACTCTGAAGCGGTTGATTCGGGAAGAGCTCAACCGAGTGCTGGCGAAAGACCTGATCAACGAAATCGTGATCAACGATATCCGGGTCTTGGAACAGTGAGGTCGTGCCGGCCATCCGTCAGACTGTCCGGGCTGATTCACTCGATGCGTAGTGCGCGGCGCACTCGGCTTCGCGGCCTCGAATGATGCGACGACCTTTCAGCTTACCGAAGCGGGAGGTGACCACCGTCCATTGCCCTCCGCCGTCGCGCCTTTCGCGAATGATGACGACCCAGTCGTGGGTCGTTCCCAACTCGTGAGCGCGGGAAGAATTCGAGAACAGGGCGGTATATTTTCCACCGTCCCGATGGGCATGCAGAATCGGCAGCCATGCGGCGCCGGTCGGATTGAACCGCAAGGGGGCGACTTGCAACAGCCGATTGGCCCCGGCTTTGCGCCGGAATTCGTCGTCGATCGCCAACAACTCGGCAATCGGGGGCTCTGCCCGTATGTCCGTTGCGACGCGGGCGGTGGGCCGACAAGACCGAAATCGCCCGGCCAGTGAATCACGCACCGCCCGAATCCGTTTAGGCCCCATGCCGGGCAGGCGCGCCAGACGGCCGTCGAACGCCGCGGCTTCCAGGTCTTCCAGCGTTTCGACGTGCAGCTCCTGATGAATGCGTGCGGCGGTCTTGTTTCCAATCCCGGCGACGGTGGTCAGGAGGGCTTCTCCTCCGCACCGCCCGCGCAGGCGGTGCAACAGGGGCAGATCGCCGGTCTTCGTCAGCTTTTCAATGCTGTGGGCGAGCGACTCGCCGATGCCCGGGAATTCGGTGAGTCCAGTCCAGCCGTCGCGCGCCAAAATTTCATGCACTGGTCGCTGCAGACCGCGGACAGTTTCCGCGGCCGTATGATAAGCCCGCACGCGGAAGGGATTGACCTGTCGACTCTCCAGCAACTCGGCGAGTTCATCGAGCCGAGTCGCGATCGTCGGATTGTCGAGCGGCAGATCTACTGTCTTCGAATTCTCGGCGTGAATCATGGTCCGTCCCTCCTGGCAGCAGGCACTGTACACAATTATATGTCCGGTCAACTGTGTTTCCAGTCCCTCCGTCGCTAGAATGTGGCCGATTCTCCGGTGGCTCGAATCCGTGAATTGAGGGGCATGCTTTTGAAACTTCGCCCGCCACGTCCGCTGTGGCTGTTTCTGGCTGCGCTGTCGCTCAGCATCGGCTGGGGCGGGTTGTATGCGGCGCGGATCTACCGGCACCATACGGCGCTCGGCGAAATGCAGCGGTACGGCGTCAAAATGAATGTCGTGCCGGGCGGGCCCGACTGGTTGCGCAACAAAGTGCATTTCAAACGCATGGACCTGTTCGACGAACCGGTGAGCCTGGACTTCGAAGGCGTCGATTTGACCGACGACACCCTCAGGTCGGTCGGCTGGCTGACCAACGTCGAACGGCTGTATCTGAACGACACGCAGATCGGCGACGCGGGACTGAAGCACCTGGGAGGCCTCACCAACGTCAAGCGTTTGATGCTCGACGGCACTCGCGTTTCCGACGCGGGGCTCGAATACGTCACCGGAATGACCAAGCTCCAGCAGCTCGATCTGAACGGCACTCAGGTCACCAAAACCGGCGTCGCCAGGTTGAAACAGGCGCTGCCCAAGTGCGTCATCGTGATGGGGGATTGAAACCCGCTTGCGAGTGTGGCAGGGTTAGAGCGTCAAATCATCTTTGACCTGGAGCGCGCCACGATTGTTCGATGCTTGCTTACGGCTGATTCACAATTCAGGCCAGCGATGGCCCTGACCGCATGGCACAGACGCAATCGCTTTGCTCGTCGTCCAACTTGTCGGGGCCATCGCTGGGTTTCAGGCTCTGACGATACCGAGGGTGGTTCGACGCGTTCCTTGCCGCAACGCCGCATCTCATTTACGCTCTGACCCCGCCACACACGTCGTCTTTGGTTCCCAGCGTCTATGGAGAGCGCCGTTCCTCTTCCGTCAGGCCATACAGAAAGTGTTCGCCGCGCAGGAAGATTTCTCGGCCGGCGATTCCGGCGGAAGCGCTGATCACGTCGTCCAGGTGGTTCTCGGCCAGCACCTTCGGCTGTTCGGCATGGCGGACCACCACCGTCGTCCCCGCGCGGTCGGTGATATAGACGCGACCAGCCGCACCGACGGGAGAGGCGTAAATATCCTGGACCCCCGCCAGGCGAAAAGCGCCCGGGCGGTCTGCCCCCGTCTTGGCGATGACGCGGGTCAGTACTCCCTGATAATGGTTCAAATAATACAGGGAGTCGCCATAGAGCAGCGGCGAGGGGACGTAAGGGGTCGCTTTGGTTTTGCTCCACGCGACCCGCCTCGATCCGGTGATGTCGCCCGTGGCGCCGTCCAATCGAATGGCCAGCAGTGAGCGGGTGTCGTAGCTGCTGCCGGTGAAGACGAGCCCATCGGAATAGACCGGCGAGGCCACGACGTTGGTCGACAGGCCACCGCATTCCCACAATACCTTGCCTGTCTTCAGATCGTAGCCTCGGACTCGGTTGGTGGCGCTCACGATCACCTGCGGCGTCCCGCCGTGCTCGACGATGATCGGCGTTGACCAGGACGTGATCTCTTTGCGCTCGACTCTCCATCGCTCTTTTCCCGTCAGCTTGTCGAGGGCGACGACGAACGATTGTCCCTCGTGGTCCCAGTTAACGATCAGCGTATCGCCGAACAGGGCAGGGGAGCTCCCCTCGCCGTGGCCGTGCAGCGACTGCATCGTGCCGAAGTCGGCGTGCCAGATTTCGGTCCCGTCGAAATCGAGGCAATACAGGCCGTAAGAACCGAAGAAGACGAACACGCGCCGGCCGTCCGTGACGAGGGAATTCGAGGCCAGACTGCCGGTGAAATGATGTCCGTCGTGCGGCAAGGCGTCGCGAAGCGTCCGTTGCCAGACGATCTTACCGCTGCGCCGGTCGACAGCGATCGCCATGAATTTGTGGCGCTGCGTGACCGGCAGGTTGTCGTGAGCGCCGGGCATCGTGCTGTACCGCGGTTTGAGTGCCTCGCCATGCGCCACCGCCGTCGTGAGAAACACGCGGTCTCCCCAGATAATCGGCGATGAATGGCCGAGCCCCGGGATGGCCGTCTTCCAGCGAATGTTCTGGCCGTCCGATTCGCTCCATTCGACTGGCGGATCAGCCAGCGGCGCGACGCCGGTTCCCCAGGGCCCGCGCCACTGCGGCCAGTTGCGTTCGGGCGACTGGTTGGCCTGCTCGTCCGCCGACGCGACCGAAGCCACCGCCAGGCAGAGGCACACGAGACCGGTACGAAGTCGCAGTGGCTGCATCGGAAACTCCATTCCGTCGTTGAACAAGCCGCCTTTCACTACGCTGATGTTAGCACCCGCGTTGGTTCGGACCGAGATCGAACTGCAATTTGCAACAACGGTCTTATCGGTCAGTGAGCCGGTGCAATGGCCCCGTGCAATGTAATAAAGACGTGTGGCAGGGTCAGAGCGTCAAATTATGTTTGACCTGGAGCGCGTCCGAATCGTCCGATGCTTACTTGGCGACGGATCACAATCCACGCCAGCGATGGCCCTGACCGCATGGCATAGATGCAAGCGCCTTGCTCGTCGTCCAACTCGTCGGGCCATCGCTGGGTTTCAGGCACCGATGATACCGAGGGTGGATCGACGCGTTCCTTGCCGCAACGCCGCATCTCATTCATGCTCTGACCCCGCCACACATATCGTCTTGGATCGTTCCCAGCATCGACCGTACATCGTTAGACTGTATTATGGAATCCACGGCCAACCGTTCCATTCCCGTCGTCCATCATGCCGCTCTATTCACCTGCCACGTTAAAAGACTTCGTGTCGCGGCTGTTCGTCGCGGCCGGCGCACCGCTATTGGACGCCCAGAGCGTCGCCGACAGCCTCGTCGAGTCGTCGCTGCGCGGGTACGACTCGCACGGCGTGGCACTGGTTCGCTGGTATTTGAGCCAGGTCAAGAATGGTGAATTGATTCCCGGAGCGCCGTTTGCAGTGCTGCAGGAGACCCCCGTCCTGTTAGCGGGCGACGGTGGGCTCGGTTTTGGGCAGGTGCAATGCGCCCGACTGGTGGATCGTATCGTATTGAAAGCGCGCGACCTGGGACTGGCCGGCGGGACGCTGCGGCGCTGCGGACATGTCGGACGGCTGGGGGAATGGGTCGAACGGGCCGCCGCGCAGGGGCTGGCAGCGCTCATGTCGGTCAACGACAACGGCGTGATTCGCACCGTCGCGCCACCGGGTGGGACGCAAGGTCGGATCAGCACCAATCCCATCGCCATCGCCGTTCCGACTGGGGGCGAACCGCTGGTGCTCGATATTTCGACAAGCGCCGTGGCGAACGGCAAACTGCGCATCGCTCGCGTCGAGAATCGCCAGGTGCCGCTGGGCTGGGTGCAGGATGCGGCGGGCAATCCCACGACCGACCCGCACGTAATGCTCGCCGACCCGCCTGGTGCACTGCTTCCCTTCGGCGGAGACCAGGCATATAAGGGTTTCGGCCTGGGGCTGATGTTCGACATTCTCAGCGCGGGATTGGCCGGTGGATTCTCCCCGCCGGCGCCCGACGGAACGCAGGAATGGAACAACGTGCTCGTCGTGGCTTGGGACCCGGCTCGTTTCGCCGGCGCAGCGCATTTCACCGCCGAGGCCGACAAATTGACGGCCGCCGTGCGCGGCACGCCCCGTAAGGCGGGGGTCGATCGGATCCAGCTACCCGGCGACCGCAGCTCCGAGACCCGCCGCCAGCGCCTGGCCACAGGCATCCCGGTGACCGACGAAATCTGGCAGCAATTGACACACGTCGCCCAACGGTTGAAGGTCGTACCGCCGCAGCCGTCACCGGGTACTCAGTACTGAGTGCTCAATACTCAGTACTGTTTAAGAATCGGCACAACCTCCCGCTGCAGCTCTCCCCCCGTCACGTGGACCCGTCCCTCGCCGTCGATGAAGACGTTGATTTCGCTGCGGACCCCGAATTCAGGAAGATAGATTCCCGGCTCGATCGAAAAGCAGGTGCGGCGGAGCACGCGGCGTTCTTCGTGCGTTTCGAGATTGTCCATGTTAGCGCCGTTGCCGTGCGTTTCCTGTCCGATGCTGTGGCCCGTGCGATGGACGAACGCTTCGCCGTAGCCCGCCTGCGTGATGACATCGCGGGCCGCCTGGTCGACCTGCCAGCCTTGCAGCGCCTCGCCTGCCGCGAAACCGGATTTGACGCGGGCGATGGCTGCGTCGCGCGCTCCGGCGACGATTCGAAAGATCTCTTCGAATCGCGCCGGAACGTCTGCGCCGATGAAACCGACGCGAGTCAGGTCGCTGTAGACGGCGCGCGGCCGGTTCAACTTGGCCCACAGGTCGACGAGCACAAAATCTCCCTCGTGGAGCGGCGCGTCCCCCGTCTCATAGTGCGGATCGCCGCTGTGAGGGCCTACGCCGACGATCGGTGCATGGTCCGCGAACATTCCATGCTCTGTGAAGTGGCGGACGATTTCTTCCTGCACCTGGCGCTCGGTAACGGTTTCGCGGCGGCGGATCCGTTCGGCAATGAATCGCCAGGCACGCGCGTAGGCCGTGTCGGTGTGCACGGCGGCCTCCTGGTGCATCTTCCATTGTTCGTCGTCCCAGGCGGCTTCGAAGAGCTGCACGAGGTCGCCTGACGAGGCAACGTCCGTTCCAAAACTTCGGACCAGTTCGACCAGCCCGGCATCCACTCGCGACACGTACGGGTTGGCATTCCGGGGCGAGTATTCCATCGCCAGGCGCCGAGCGCCGGCGAGCATCCCTTTCAATCCGGCTTCCAGCTCCTGCCAGCGAAGATAGACCTTTTTTTCGCCAGGCAGATGATCGAGGGCCCCGGTTTCAATGCGATGCACGAGCTTGCGGGGCGCGCCTTGCGCAGGAACATAATAGAAAAAACGACGCGACATCAACGGCCGCTCGGCCAGATCGAGGATGCGGCGAGCCAGAATGTTGCTCCCGCGAAAATCACACAGCAGCCAGCCGTCGAACTGGAATTTCCGCAAGGCCGCCTGCACGGCCGACAAATCAAACATCAGAGATTTCCTTCTTCAGAAGTTGCCGATCGGTTTTAGTCACACAAACCGTTTTCGCCCCACAATCGGAAATTTATTTTTTCACTGGCTGCCCCAGACCGATCGATGCCTTGTGCAAAATCACCTGGGGCTGCTTCATTTCCACTTTCCAACCACCAGCCCCCAGCGCGACAAAGCCCGATTCGTGGCGCGGCCGCGGCGATTCAATCATCAGCTTTCCACCGACGCGCAGCTCCTGTCGGTCTCCCACCAGCGAGTAGGCCAGCTCGATGAACGAGCCGTCGGTGGGGATCGCCAGGGGAATGCCGTCTTCTTTGTGACGGGAATTATAGGCGGCGTCGATGAACAGACGCACGATACCGTCGCCTTCGTCGATCAAAAGTGCAAAGAGCTCGGGCTTGGTGTCCGCCATGAAGACCAGTTTGGCATACCCTTTCGCGCCATGGTTCGTCACCCGCAATTGCGTGCGCATCGTCAGGTCCGCAGCTGCCAGGTTGGTGAAATCCACCCACAGGTTGGGCGATCGTTCGCCCGAACCGTCAAGGGTCAAAACATCACTCTCGATCGCGACGTCCATCGGGCTGCCGTCCCCCAGACTTCCCGCATTGATGAGCGGTATCAGGTCGATGGTGCGGTCGCCGGCATTCGTATCACCGTTGGCGAGAGCACCTGCGCTTTCCGATGCACCCGGCGGCGTTTTTTTTGGACTCTGAAGCTCGCTGGCGCGGGGATTCTCGTCCGTTTGGCGCAATAACATCCACGCGCCCCCCAAGATCGCCAGGCCGAGGAGGGACGCCACAACGGCGAAGACTTTGCGGCGCGGTTCTTCCGATCGACTGGTTTCGGGCACCGGACCGACTGTGGCGGAAAGTCCATTGCTTGCCGATTCCCCGTCGGGAACAATGATTGTCGGTTTGCTGCTCGAAATGGGGAAAAAATTCCCAGAAGAATCGACGACGGTGAAATTGCCGACCGTCGATCGGCTCGGCTCATTCGTTAGCGTCAGGTTACAGAATGGCTCCAGCAACCGGGCCAGCTCTGCAGCTGTACCCAGCCGTTCGGCGACTCGTTTGGCGAGCAGCTTTTGGAATAATTGATTCAATTCGGGAGGCACGTCCGACCGCCAGTCGGCCAGCGACGGAATTTCTTCGTTGGCGTGCCCGTCCATTTTGCTGAGGGCCGTGGCGCGTCCTTGCCCTCCGTAAGGCACGTGGCCCGTCAACAGGTAAAACAGGGTGCAGCCGGCCGAATACAAATCGCTGCGATGATCGACGCGACGCGTGTCGGTCCACTGCTCGGGGGCCATGTAATCGGGCGTTCCCAGCGACACGCCCGTCGTCGTCAACTCTTCTCCCGCTTCGTTCTGACTGAGCCGTGCCAGGCCCAGGTCGAGAACTTTCACCTGCCCTTGATCGGTCACGAAGAGATTGGAAGGTTTGATGTCCCGGTGAATCAACCCATGCTGGTGCGCGTAGGCTAGAGCCATCGCGGCTTGACGCAAATAGCGGCACGCCTCGGGCACCGGCAGAGGGCCCCGCTGTTTGACGAGCGTTCGCAGGTCCTTCCCTTCCACATACTCCATGACGAGGTAGTGCGTTCCCTGGAATTCGTCGGCATGCAGCGCCCGCACGATATTCGGATGTTCGAGCCGGCCGACAGCCTCCATCTCGCGGCTGAATCGGGCGACCGCATCGGGGTCGCGCATGGCGGACGGAGACATCACTTTCAACGCGACCAGTTTTTTGAGCCGGGTGTGCCGCGCTTTGAAGACGGCGCCCATGCCTCCTTCGCCCAGTTTCTCGAGGAGCTCGTACGGACCGAGCATGGTGCGCGACGGGAGCGACTGAGACACGGAGCTGCCGGGTTGGGGCGTATCCGAATTTGAGCCAACTCCCTCGGGAGCGGACGAGACAGGTGGCCCAGCGCCTTCCTCTGGCCCGACGAATGCCGGCTGGTCGGAAACCGGTCCTTCCGGAAGGCCATCGGTTTGCTTCAATGTCGACTGGTTTTCGTCCTGCATTGCGCTGCGATGAAGTTCCTGGCTCGGCGAGTTCTTTCGGAAGCTTTTTATCATATCGCAGGGCCAGGTGGAGGGGCATCGACCGGTTTTCCCGCGTCGAACGAATCTTTCCCTATTTTATGAGCACGCTCATATATCTCTGGACAACTTCGGCGGAGCGGCTATAATATGAACATGCTCACAATAAATCGGAGGGCCGGGTGATGCGGATCACAGCAGCCGAAAAACACGCCACGCGACGCCGGATCGTGGAGACGGCCCGGGAACTGTTTCGGACGCACGGATTCGACGCCACCACGACGCGCGACATCGCCCGCGCCGCTGAAATCGCCGCGGGCACGCTGTTCAATTATTTCGACAGCAAAGAAGCTGTTGCCGTCACCCTGGCGGCAGAGGCGCTGCATAAGGCGCGAACGGCTTTCGGCAATCGGCCTGTCGAGGGGACTCTCGAAGAAGAACTGTTCGCACTGGTCGCAGCCGAAATGCGGCATCTCAAGCCGATGCGCCAGTTTCTGACCCCGTTGTTGGAAGTTGCCTTCACCCCCTTGGCCTCGACGAAACAAGCGGCCGGTCACGAGGCATTGCGAATCGAGCATCTCGAGATTGTCGTCGTAATTGCCAGGCGGCACGGCCTGGCAGAGATCCCGACGCTGTCGCTACAGGCATATTGGGCGCTGTACACCGGCGTGCTGGCGTTCTGGACTGCAGACAAATCCCCCAAACAGGAAGACACACTGGCCCTGCTCGACCAGTCGCTCAATATGTTCGTCGCCTGGTTGCGTCATGCGGCCGGCGAATCCGCTACATGAAAGGTATGTCACATGGCCCTCAACGTCACCGAGCTTGTTGCCGCATTGCCCGAGGCAGAGATTTCCACGCCGCCGACAGCGACTGCCGGCCAGCCCGACCTGCTGTCGCGGCTGTCGCAGCAGCCGGTCCCGATCGGCCGATTTCAGCGGCTGACCGCGCTGGGAACGCTGCAGGCCAAGATCGGCGCTGCGTATTTATTTCACTGGCTGCGCGGGTGGTTCACGAATGCCGCAGAAAACCAGCGGCTCCTCGCCGAAGCCCATTGGCGGACCGCCGTGCGCGTTCTCGATTCGATGAACTATCTGCGTGGCGCCGTCATGAAAATCGGCCAGACTCTTGCAAATTTTCCCGACATCGCGCCGCGGGAGTTCGTCGAAACGCTCGATCGCCTGCATTTCGATGCGCCGCCGATGCACTGGTCGCTGCTCCGCGAGATGGTGCATAACGAATTGGGAGACGACCCCGACCACCTGTTCGCCTCCTTCGAAAAGCAGGCGTTCGCCGCCGCATCGCTGGGACAGGTTCACCGGGCGCGGCTCAAAACCGGCGAGGAGGTGGCCGTGAAGATTCAGTATCCCGGCATCGCGCGGGCCATCGAGTCCGACTTCCGCAACCTGTTTCTGTTCCTGCTCCCCGCCCGTCTCACCAAAGATTGGGAGAATACCAAGGACCAGTTTCTCGACTTGCAGCAGCGCCTGACGCTTGAAACCGATTATGAGCTGGAAGCGGCCAATCTGCGTAAGGCCCGTACGCTGTTTCATGCCGACGACGGCATCGTCGTGCCCCGCGTGTTTCCACAATTCTCATCGGCGCGGATCCTCACGATGGAACGGTTGGAAGGGTTGCACCTGCGGGAATTCATGGCCGGCGATCCTGCGCCGGCGGAGCGCAACGAGGTGGCCCGAAAACTGCTGACGTCGTGGTATCGCATGATGTACGCCGGCCGCATGTTGTATGTCGACATGCACCCCGGAAACTATTTCGTGATGGCGGACGGCCGGCTGGGTCTCGTCGACTTCGGCTTTATGTTGCCGCTCGAAGGTGAAGACTGGGAGCTGATGCGTAAAATCGATCGGCCTCTGACGACCGGCCGCCCGGAAGATCGAATCGCCGTCCTCAAGGAATGGAACAGCATCCGCGACGACGAGACCGACCGCTTGCGCGTTACGGATGAGTTCGGCCAGTGGTGCTGGATGTCACGGTATCGCGGCGGCGAATACGACTTCGACGACGAGGCCGAATTCCGCCACGGCATCGCGCTGTTTTCCGAGATGCTTCGCAAACGCTACAGCCGCGGCCGACCCAGCACTGCGGCGATCGCGCGAGGCCAATTCGCCTGGCGGGCGCTCCTGTATCTGCTGAAGGCCAAGGTCGATATCCGTGCCCTGGCGGAGCAGGAAGTCAAAGCCACCGGTTGGGACCGGAGCGACTACGTCAAATAGGATGAACGAACGACTTTTGATTCTTCCATCGACCAATCGTGGGGTCGTTGCCATAGTCGGGAGCAGGAAGGTCGTCCTTCGCGCCCCTACCGAACAAACCGCGCTGGCAGCCGCGTGGCGACCTGCTAGACTCTGCGAAACCTTCCCGTCGCGCCAGCCGATAGCGGGAATTGAACATTGTCCTTCAGGAAGGAGCCGATCCCTTTGCGACAGGCCATGATTTCGCGGACCGGAACACACCGTCAATGGGTCAACGGTTTCTGGTGTTGCTGCCTGATTACCGGCCTGACTGGAATCTGCGGAGTCATCCGAGCAGCCGACGCTGCGGCGGGGAAGCCGGCCACCGTGGCCGAAGCGGCCAAGGTGATCGACCTGTCGACGTTTCCGCTGCTTCCCGGAGCGGATCTCCAGGGACGGCGCCGTGTCGCCAAGTTGTCCTACAATGCCGAGAGCACCGTCGCCAAGGCCTTTGAATTCCAAAAGCAGAAACTCGCCGCCGGAAAATGGAAGGAACTCCCAAACTCATACGTGTCCGAGCAGGCGGCCAATGCGACATATTCACGCGACGGATACACCGTTTCGCTTTCTGTCATCGCTCCCGGCAAACCGGGATCGGTCATGGTGCTGCTCACCAATCACGGCAACGTGGACGTGAAAAAACTACCCATTCCGAAAGACGCCAAGCCGCTGTATTCCAGTCCGGTGAGCACGGCCTATGTGACGCCGGAAGCGGCTGAAAAGACGGCTGGCGCATTGCGAAAGCTGCTGACGGCCCAGGGATGGCAGCCTTACGGCGCGGCGGGCGACACGCAGTTCTACAAGCAGAACGCCGTTCTCCTGACCGCACGAGCCGCCGTCGCCCCGGCGCAGGAAGGCAAAACCGTCATTGACTACAGCACCGAGTTGATGTCGGTCGAAATACCGGCTCCGGCGGAAACATTGAGCCTGCAATATGCCGACGTCACGGCCCAGCTCCTGTTCGATACGGCCGCCGCGAGCGACGAGATCTTCTCATTCTACCGCAAAACTCTGGCCTCGGCCGGTTGGAAGGCGACCACCGAAAAGCCGTTCAACAGCGATTTCAAGCAGATGCTGATTTTTCGGAACCCGGCGAAAGACATGCTGAGGCTCGAGACGTACACCGTCGACGAGAAGCTCCGCGTCATCGTCAAGCAGCAAAGCGCTGCCGAGGTCGCCGAAATCGAACAGGAGCTGCAAGCGAAAAACGAGCGTCAGAAGCAGGAAAAAGCAGAGAAGGCCAAGAACCAACCACAAATCCAGGCGGCGGTGAAATTGCCGGCCGGGGCCAAAGATGTAAAACGCATGAAAGAGAAGATCGAGTTCACCGTCGCCGCCGGAAAGGGCCAATCGACAGTCGCAGATCTGCAGAAGCAGTTCGGCAAAGCAAATTGGAAGGAAGAACTGGCGACGCTCGAACAGATGGCCGGCACGGTCACTTTCACCAGGGACGACAAAGAAGTCATGATTCTGTACATCGATACCGGTTTCATGCCGGCGGAGATCACGATCTCCGGCACGGGGATTGATGTCGTCGAGGTCAAGGGCGCAAAGTAGGCACGTTGCACGACCGGGGGAGTGGCGGGGGCTGGACCAATGTGAAGCCCCGGCGAATGGCGAGTGAGGGTAGCAATTAAGAGTAGATGAAACTGTACGCTGTCCGGGCACAGTTCCCTATGCACAGTGACATGTCGCGAACGCCTGATCCGGTCTCGGCATCCCTCGTCAGTGCGTCCACGGTGGCTCTCCCGACTCCCTGGAGCTGGCGGTTCGCCATTGCGGCTGCCATGGTGTCAGTGGCTGCGGCTGCGTGGCTGCTGCAATCGACGATCGGCCCGCGCGGTCAGGCTGCTGCGGGCATCTGCTGCTTTTTCGGCCTCGTCGCGCTGTTTTCATCCAACCTGCGGGCCGTCAACTGGCGGACGATCGGCTGGGGATTCGGCTTGCAATTCGTCCTGGCGCTGCTGGTGCTGAAAGGCCAGGTCGAAATCGGCGGGCGATTGTATTCCGTGAAGAATGCGATTGCGCGCGTCGGTGATGTGTTCAAAGTCTTCATCGGTTTTTCCGACCGGGGAGCCGAGTTCGTATTCGGCAATCTGGCCCAACCCCAACACATGGCACATGTCTTCGGCGCCAGTTATCTGTTTCCGTTCGTGTTTAAGGCGTTGCCTCCGATCCTCTTCGTTTCGGCGTTCTTTACGGTTCTGTACCACTACGGCCTCGTGCAATGGTGCGTGCGGCTGATGGCACGGGTCATGGTTTCGCTGATGCACACCAGCGGGGCCGAGACGCTCTCGGTGGCGACCAACGTCTTCATGGGGCAAACCGAAGCGCCGCTGATCGTTAAAGCCTATGTGCCGCGCATGACCAATTCGGAACTTTTCACGCTGATGGTCAGCGGGTTTGCCCACATCTCGGGGGGCATGATGTTCGTGTACATCAATTACGGGGCCGATCCGACCGCCGTCTTGACGACGTGTGTGATGGCCTGTCCATGCAGCCTGTATCTGGCCAAGTTATTTCTTCCTGAACGGGGACAACCCGAGACGGCTTCCACGGCCCAGACGCAACAGGAAAAATCGCCGTACGTGAACGCCATCGACGCCGCCGCCTCGGGCACGATCGACGGGCTGCGACTGGCGCTGAATGTGGCCGCCATGCTGATCGTCTTTATCGCCTTTGTCGCCATGTTCGATGCGCTGCTGGCGGCGATCAAGCCGGCGCTGTTGTGGCTGGGTGTCTCGACCAACGTGCTCGGCGGCTGGCCTGACGATCTCTCGCTGGGGATGCTGTTCGGCTGGCTCTTTTCTCCGGCTGCGTTTCTGATGGGTATCGAAGCGGCTGATATGCAGAAAGTCGGAAGCCTGTTGGGCTCGAAGCTGGCGATCAACGAACACTTCGCTTACTTGCAGTTCAAAATGTTAAAAGAGGCGAACCCCGATTTTTTGACGCCCCGGTCGCAAGTGCTGACGGCGTTCGCGCTCACTGGCTTTGCCAATTTCGCCTCGGTCGGCGTGCAACTCGGCGGAATCGGAGCACTGGCCCCGGAAAGGCGTCACGATCTGGCGCGCCTGGGAGGCCGGGCCCTGTTCGTGGGGTTCACGGCCACGCTGCTGAATGCGGCGATGGCGGGCATGATGCTCTAAATGCACGCATTCATCGTCACGTTTCAACGAATGTTGCTGCGTTGCGCCGGAGTTTTCGAAAACTCACTTCGCTTTCCGTGCCATCGCGGTTAATCTGTCTCTCGCGGCGCGTCACCCCACCGGCCCGGGAGTCCGAAGGGCTGCCGCATGTGAAGGATCGAGATGGAACAGCGTTCGCTCTAAGGATGGAGAACTCGACAAAAATGAAAACCACGATTGCGTACTCCCAATACGGCCATCCGGAAGATCGCGATCCCGCGACTCTCGCCGATGAACAGGCCCTGTTCGCCCGCTACGAAGAGATCGCGTGGGCCGAGGAATTGCGCTGGGATACGCGCTATCGCAAGCAGCGATTGTTGGGGGCCGGTGGCCAGGGGGCCGTCTACTTGGCGGAACGGCTGGGGGCCGACGGCTTCGTCCGGCCGGTGGCCCTCAAAGTCTTCTCGCCGGAAACCTATCGCGACAGCCAGGCTTACGTGAAAGACATGGAAGCCTGTGCGCGCGTCAGTGCCCGCGTGGCCTTGATTCAGTCGGACCACGTTGTCGACATCCATGACTTCATCGAGCGCCAAAGCATCCGCCTGATGGAGATGGAGTGGCTCGACGGATACGACCTCCGCGAAGTCCTCAGCCAGCAGATGCTCGATCGCACGAGCGAAAAGGTCAGCCTCGAGCGCCGGCAGTACGTCGACCGCGTGATCCTCACGGCAGGCCCGTCGCAGCCCCGGCTGTTGCCGGGGGTGGCGATCGCCGTGCTGCGCGACTGCCTGGCCGGACTGGCGGCTTTGCACGGGGCGGGCATCGTGCACGGCGACATCAAGCCGGCCAATATCATGATGACCCGCACGGGGAACGCCAAGATCATCGATATCGGCACGGCCATCGACTTGCGCGGCACGAACCTGCGGCGGATGTGGTCTCCGGCGTATGCCGCCCCGGAAGTGCTGCAAGGAGGAGACAACACGCCTCGATCCGACCTGGCCAGTCTCGGATACGTATTGGTCGAGATGCTGGCCGGTCGCCCGCTATTTGAAGGGAGCGGAACGATTCCCGAGCTCGTCGACGCGAAAAAGAAGATGGATCATAAGCTTTCAGATGTGTTGCCTCCTGAGATTAGCAGCAATGAGCTGTTGCTCAACCTGTGCCAGCGGTTGATCGCTGCGGATCCCGAGAATCGCTTCCCGAACGCCCAATCGGCCGACGTCGGCCGCAAGGGAGCTGCCGATTTTCACCGTCAACTGGTGAAAGGCAATCTCGCCAGCGAATATGAGCATGACATTCGCGGCTGGCTCGAGCAGCTCGCGGTGGTCTGAGTTGCGAGCTCAGCGTCGACTCTAAGAGGAAGCCAGACAAGGAGAGGGGGAGACAAGGAGAAGCCGAGCCGACTTCGTCATTTTTGTCTTTTCTCCGTGTCTCCTTGTCCCCCCGCTCCTTGTCTCGGTCCACGGGCGCTCGATCTGCTTCCGGAGCGAACCGCTTGGCCTCACTTACCGGCACGCTGCTGCGCGGCCAGCCAGCGTGCGGCGTTTTCGATGATCCGTAGTGTCTCGGGTTGTTTGTAGACGTCGAACGTCTCGTGGCCAGGCCGGAAGTAAACGACTCGCCCTTTGCCCAGCCGCCAGACGCTGCCGCTACGGAATCGTTCGCCGTTGTCCCACCGTTCTTCGAACATCACTTCATCCGCCAGCGGAACGTGGAACGGTTCGTCGTACATTTCCGTATGCGGAATGTCGAACTGCTCGGGCAAGCCAGCAGCGAGCGGATGTTTCGGATTCAGCACGCGCACGTGGCTCGGCTTGCCGTCGGCCCGGTAGGCTGGGAAGCAGCAGTTCGGCAGATGGACCGTGAGTATGATCTTTCCGCCTGGTTCGACACGTTTGTCGACTGTAGGAGTCAGCGGGTCGTTGCGGCTCGGGGGCGCATATTTTTCGGGCCGAATTGCCTCGACCCGCGCCTGCGGCCGTTCGTCGGCCGGAAGTTTGTCGAGCGCGTCGATCACGGCCCGTTCGTTCATGGCTTCGATGAACGGCGTTGACCAGTGCGCCGAATGCAACGCCAGCAGCGACAGCTTCCCCTCCTTGATCCGCTCGACGATGCGCTGCCCCGCTTCGGGACGAATTTCCCGCTGCCGCACATGTCCCCACCAGATCAGCACGTCGCAGGCATCGAGGTCTGCCTCGGAGATTCCCTGGTCGGGATCATCCTGCCGGCGCGATTTCACTGTAATACCCGACTGTTTCGCCAGAGCCCCGGCGATCTGGTTGCCGAGAAAGTTCCCGTAAACTTGCTTTTGCGCCGGCTGCTGCTCGTCCCAGACCAGAACTCGAATCGCTGGTACCTCGTCGGCCGATACCGAGCCAGCGGGCAAAAGAATTGCCACCAGGCACACGACGAACAGGATGAGCAACCCGCGACGACCTCTCAGTTTGAACATCATCGAGTCCACGCCCCCAGTAGGTCAGGTTTTCCAACCTGACAGCCATGCGGATATCCCAGCCACCACGGGTTCCAGCCAGAACGCTGGTGCCGCGATTATCGGTGCACCCGAATGCCCTATGCAACCGTACGGCGAAGTCTCGTCCAACGCGAACTACACGTGCTGGCGGTCCAAACGCCCGGCAAGGGCACATTGCTGTCAGGTTGGAAAACCTGACTTACGGCTATTTCGCGGGCGGCGAGGTCAGCAGCAGCTTGCGGATGATTTCGATTTTATGGCCGCGCAATGAAGGATGTGGAATCGTGCGATCGTCCAGCAACACGTTCCCGTCCGGGTCGATCAGGACATAGTTCGGATAGCCGTCAGGAATGCCATGCGGCTGATAACTGGCGACAATCCGGCCGTCCGGGTAGTCCACAACGACCGGAATCGGCAATCCGATTTTGGCAACATGCTCACGGACGGCGCTGGCCGGGCTGGAATTATTGTGCACGCCGATCACCACCACGCTCCGGTCCTTGAACAATTCGTGAACGAGTTTGAGGGACGGGAAGTCGTAATGGCAGGGACCGCAACCGGTAAACCAGAAGTCGAGCAAGACGTATTTGCCGCGCAGGCCGGCCAAAGTAAGCTTTTCGCTATTGATCCACTCGATGCCATCTAACTCGGGGGCTGGCCG
>DASYAR010000530.1:0-7745 GCA_036501235.1 Planctomycetaceae bacterium | reverse complement strand
GCCTCAACCACAGCGGCCGGAAACGACGTCTGACGTCCCGCGGACTCCGGACGAAGTCGCCTTGTGCAATCTGTTTGCCGAACTCCTGTCGCTCGAGCGCGTGGGGATTCACGATAACTTTTTTGCACTGGGAGGGCATTCGATTCTCGCGGCTACGCTGGTACTACGGATCCGCGAGCGGATCGGCGCCGAGTTGTCTCTGCGGGAACTGTTTGAGGAGCCGACCCCCGCCGGGGTCACGGTTTTGTTGGGACGAAGTTCGCCGATTCCCGAGCGGTCGATCCGAGGAAATATTCCGATTCCCCCTCCGAGCGAGCTCCCGCCAATCGCCACCGCGCCGAGCGACAGCCTCCCGATGGTTCGTATTGCCGAGCGCCACCGCGAATCCTTGGTGCTCCCGGAACCTGTGTTCGATCCGTTTTGTGAAGTGATCCGCCCCAGTGCGATCGGTGTTCCCGTGGCCTGCATTGGTGATACTCGCCCGATCCCGTTCCTCCTGGAAAAACTGCCGACGGCAACTCCCGTTTTACACTTGAAACTCGACGGAGCTCAGGTCTGGCCACCCCGTTTTCTGACATTGGCGGAGCAAGTCGAAGCGTTTCTACCAGGGCTGGGACGACATTGTCCGGAGCGTACCGTCGGGCTGCTCGGGTATTCTTATGGAGCAATTCTGGCGCATCGGCTCGCGTCGGTGCTTCTGGAGCGCGGCTGGCACGGGGTCAAACTGATGTTGATCGAACCGGGGGTTCCGAAACGCGCGATACCACTCTGGAGCCGTGCGGTGACGAATTTCCGCCGCGGGAAGCGGTGGTTGTTACAAACGGGGTTACCGGCCGACAAGGCACTCGACCGCAAAAACCGTCCGGCCGCCCCGGAGCCAAGTGAGATTCCGAACGTCAATGACCGCTGGAGCCTGATGCTGGCACATTACATCGGGAACGTAAACAGGACGAAGTTGCCCCCTGCGCGTCAACACGTCGCCTTGGTCGGTTCCGATATTTATCACGCCCGCTTCGCCGAAGTCTGGCGACCGATGGATCCGTGGCAACTCACGCCGTGCATCTTGCAGGGAGCCCACGACCACACGGCGTGTTTTCGGGAACCCTATCTGAGTCAGTGGCGGGCATTTCTGGAATACTGGTATTGGAAAACGGCCTCATCAACCGAATTCCCTGCGAAGCCCGTCAGCATTTGAGGCCCAAGGAACCGCGACACCCAAATCAATCAAGTGCAGGAAGCCAACCGAATGTCGGTCGTCACGCACTGCGGGCGGCCTGTGGGCGTCGGTTTCCTTGCTCTGGCGATAGCAATTTGAGAAGATCCGTCGCAATGTTCAAGTTCACAACGGCATTCGGCGGTCCGATACGACCGAAACGGGGAGACGTCGACATGGGTCTCATGCGATTTTTGATGCTGTTGGTGGTCATTACCAGCTGGATGTGTCTGGGTGCCGTAGGACAGGAAAAAAGAACGGCTCCTCGAGTCGACTCATCGCCTCGGCAGGCCGCTCCGGTTCCCCGTTCCAAATCGAATGGCAAGACGGACGGAATATCTCAGTCAGACATTGATACCGTCGCTGCCGTGAAGGACTCGGCAAAACGGTTCGCCGTGGATTATAACAAGCACGATCCGAAGGCGGCGGCATCCGGCTTTGCCCTGACGGCCGAATTCATTACCGAGAACGGGACAACGATCCGGGGACGGGACGCAATTGAGCGACATTTTGCGACCGTGTTTTCGGTGTTCCCTCAAGCGCACCTCGAATTACAATTCGAGTCGGTCCATATGGTGACGTCGAACGTGGCGATCGAAGAGGGGCAAGTTGAGTTTACGATCAGTCCGGAAACGCCGATCGAAACCAGCCGGTATGTTGCGGTGCATGTCTACGAGGACGGACGCTGGCTGCTCGTCCGGACACGCGATTTTTCGGCTGATGCCGCGCCACGCAACAATCACGAACGGCTGCACGAACTGGAGTGGTTGGTCGGGGAATGGATGGAAGAGGAAGAGGACTCGTTAATCGCGACATCGTGTCGCTGGAGCAACGACCGGAATTATCTATTGCAGGAATTCACGATCCGAGTCGGTGGGCAGCCTCCGGTCACCGGCTCGACGCGCATTGGATGGGATCCCCTGACACGGCAGATCAAATCGTGGACATTCGATTCTGACGGCGGATACAGCGAGGCGCTGTGGACACGCGGCACTTCGCAATGGATCCTCAAATCACGGGGGGTGACGCATCTGGGACGCAATCACTCCGGGACTTCGATTCTGCGACATGTCGATTCGAGTACATTGTCGTGGGAAACGCGTGACCGGGTTGAAGGAGGGGCTTTGGTCGCAGACCGAGGACCATTGCTTGTCAAACGCCGGCCGCCGACCGCCGGAGAGTGATTGCGTTCACATGTGGCCCGGCGATTCTGTGAAAGAGATGCCTATGAATTTCAGTTCCAGGCGGCGTTTTCGGGGTTGCGGGCTGATTTCGCTCGGGCTGATGTTTCTGGTTCCAAGTCACGACGCCTTTGCCCGGGGTGGGGGTCAAACTTGGGGTTATCGCCCTCCGGCGGGTGCTCCACTGACAAACTACTGGCGGTTCGCCAGCCCATACGGAGCCATTCAGGGGTGGGGAATTCCGCATCACAGCTTGGATGCACGCCGTCTGGGTTCTGGGTCTGCTCCGCAGACAATGTTCTCCACGAGACCTCAGTCTCCCACCGTGGACCGAAGTATCGAATTTCCTGGATCCAGCAGTAATACTTCCAACCTGATTCCGTCGTTCCAACACTCCGTGCCGACGCAGCCCTACGAAACCGGCAAGAAGTACGATCCCCCCTATTTCCGCAATTACAACGGCTATTGGCATCACGGCTACTGGGGGGGTGGCCAATGGGGCTGGGGCCGTTGGGGCGGTCCCAGCGGAATCTGGAGTGTTGCGCGATGGTGGCTCGGCCCGTTGTACTTCACATCGGGCTATGCGACCTTTCGCAATCCATTCGCGGTCGAGCAGAAGCCCCCCGCTCTCGCCTGCCTGAATTATTCCCAGCCGCTCGAGAATACCCAGGATGATGCCGTCCCGAGCAGTAGTACGGCAGCAGCCGAACAGCCCGACCGCGCCCCTCCGGCAGATGGCGCGGAAAGCCAGGAGGAGATCCGGAATTACCTTGTCAGAACTCCCGAGGTGAAAGCGGGGCTCAAGTCATTTGACGCGGCCAGCGATGCATTTCAGACTGGCCGGTATGACGAGGCGCTCCGGCACATCGATGTGGCGCTCGCGCAGCTCCCCTACGATCCGGCGTTGCACGAGTTTCGGGGACTGGTGCTATTCGCCCTCGAGGACTACCAAGCGGCGGCGGCCACGATTTATTCCGTCCTCTCGGTCTCTCCCGGCTGGGACTGGACCACGCTCAGCAGCCGGTATGCCGATCCGGCCGATTTCGCGCAGCAGCTTCGCAAGCTCGAAGCGCACCATAAACAGCATCCCGAATCGGCCGCAGCCGCATTTTTGAGGGCCTACCATTACACTACTTGCCGAAACACCGAGGCGGCTGTCAAACAATTCGAAGCGGTTGTCAAGATGCTCCCCGACGATCGGTTCCTGCCGCAATTGTTTTCGCTCGTAAAGGGTGGTCTCGAACCGGTTGCCGCGTCTGTGGAAGGCGCCGCCGGACAATCGGCATCCACAATCACACCGGATGCGACTTCTGATCCTGATCCGGCCACGCCCGTGCCATTTGTCGGTACGCTCGTCGGCGACTGGCAGGCGCAGCGAGATGATGCCACGATCGTCCAGTTGCAGTTCAAAAAGAATCAACAGTTCGTCTGGACCGCAATGCGATCCGCAGGAACCGCCCGGGTGATCGCTGGACGATTTGCCGTCGAGGGCGAGACCTTATTCTTGGCCGGGGGAAGCGGAACTCTCGTAGGTCGCCTGCAGAGTCAGCCGGGAGGAAGTTTCGTGTTCAGCCTGTTGGGCAACGGTGGCAGTGATATGGGACTATTGTTCCGACGGATTTCGGGCCGCTGATGGCTCGTTTGGTATCTTCAGCATCATTATCTGTCAGCTCGGCCAAAGCCACGAAATTACACTTGCAAAATGGGGCGTCGTTCCGCGACAATTGCTCAATGAGTATGTACCGTGATTCCAAGCGCAGGAGGTTGCTGGTATTGCAGAACCAGGCTTCCACCGACGTGCCGAACCCGCTGATGCAACCGCCTAAGAACGCGTTGGCCCCCCCCGAAAGCCAGCTCTCTATTCCGCGCATGGAATCGGGTGGGGCGTTGAGCACCCGACTTGAGCCGTTCTTCGAGGCCTGCGGAGGAGTGCATACCCTTTCAATGGCTGCACAGCGCCGTGCGAAACGCGGAGCCACTGAAATCTATGCGTTCCGACAGCCATTCGTCGTGATCGGGCGCTGTCCGGACTGTGATTTCGTGATTCCCGATCCGTCGGTGAACTACCGACATTTCTATTTGCAATTGATCGCCGGTCGCTGGTTCTTCGCCAACCTCGCGCGGCTTTCCGAAACAAAAGCGGGGCAGGGACATCCTGCATCCGGTTGGTTCGACGTCGACGTCGCACTGAAAGTAGGTTCGATCACCGTGACGCGCGTCGCGACTGCCGAACGGGGAGTGATTCGTCGGTCCGCCGAACTGCCTTGCGAACAGATGCCTGGCCTGCCGTCATTTCGACTGGAGCGCGTCGTCCAGGGGAATAGTCTACCCGAACCGACATCACGGGAGTACGTGGCGCCTGTCACATTGATCGGCGCCAGCCGAAACTGCGACCTGTCGCTGGACGACGAGACTGTGTCGCGAGTTCACGCCAGTCTGGTTTCCACTCCCGATGGGATCTGGGCCGTGGATCTCATGGGGCGGGGGGGAATCCAGGTGGACGGCCGGCGCGCTGCGTGGAGCCCGATCGAGGATGGGTCCATTCTGAAGATCGGCCGTATCGCGTTCCGTGTGCTGATCGACGCATCGGAGGATCGACCGATCGGCAGAGTGGGGTTGCGCGCCATGTCCGGTGATCTGTCCACAGCGGGGGGGGATGAAGGGTTCCGCGGCGGCCTGTCCGAAGGCGCCGTTCTGGCGATGACTCGCCAGTTCGCTGATATGCAGGCCCAGTTCTTCGAGCACAATCGACTGCAGATGCAATGGATGTCGGAAATGCTGGCGAGAGTCAGCGAAACTCAGCAGGAAACAGCGCGGCAAGATCTGGCGCGGATCGAAGAGATTGCTCGCGAATTGCGGGAACTCCGCTCCCAATTGGTGGACACTCCGGCAGCCCCGCCTCTCGGTAAGGGAGTGTGTGAATGGCCGCTGAACCAGAAAGCCGGGTCTGAAGTGAATTCCCCGGAGGCAACGGTCGAGACGGCATCGAGGACGCAGTTCTCGGCCCTCGTCATACCTGACGAGTTCTCGACCGAACCATCTGGGATTGATTCACGAGCTGGATTTCAACCGCGGCCAGCGTCGGAATCTCGATCGCAAGACGAAGTCGGACCCGATCCCCAATGTGAAACCGCGCCGCAACCTGCACGGCATATATCGAAAAATGAGACAGAGGAGAACGCACGTCCTCCGTCGCTTTCCACTCAAGTGGACCCGAATTCCAGCCCTGAAAAACGGCGGAATACGTCGCCGGCGGGTGTATCATCAAACGACGCACATGCCTGGCTCACGCAAAGAATGGCCACACTCTCACGCGAGCACGATGGCTTGTGGCGACGCCTGATGAACACGTTCACCGGCGGGACGAATTGATTTCTAGGGAGAGTGGGACTTCCGGCGAGTGACCGCCGATTGGTTTTGCGACCGGCAGCCAGACCGAGTTCGCAACTCAACTCCGTAAATGTCAACGCGTGTCCCACTGCGCCCAGTGCTTGCGTTGCGACCAATGTCGGAATTATTCCGAAATTCCCGTCGCTCACTCTCGACAGCGAATAGTCCCTGAGACATACTGTAACAGAAATCTTGCCACCAGTGAAAAATACTTTCACCTCATAACCAGTATAACCTGTTCGATCGGAAGTAGCAGTGGGCTCGACTGCACTCAAGACGCGCGGGCGCGCCCAACGATACTTTGCGCTCTCAAGCCTTCAGGAACGATACTGGTTTCTCCAGCAGTCGGATCCAGCTAATTCCGCGAACAACATCGCGTCCAGTTTCCGCTTGATCGGGCGATTGAATTTGCCCGTACTCGTTCGTTGCCTGTCCGAGATTGTGCGACGACATCAGGTTTTACGAACAGTCTTTTCGATCAACCACGGAAAACCGGTTGCACGACTCCTGCCGTCCCGGGAAATTCTGCCGGAATTAGTCGATCTGACCTCGGCACATCCTGTCGAGCGCCAACTCGAAGCACGACGCCTGGCGGAGCAGCATGCGACGGAGCCCTTTGATCTGGAACAGGGTCCGCTCGTGCGTTTCAAGTTGCTGCAATTAACGGCTGCCGAGCATTGGCTGCTGCTCGGCAGCCATAGAATTGCGTTTGACGCGGAGTCATGCAATGTGTTCCGCATGGAGCTGAACTCACTTTATCAAGCGTTTTCTTCCACTCGCTGGTCTCCGTTGCTGGAACCACCGATCCAATACGTCGATTACGCCCAGCGACAGCGGCACTGGCTGCAGAGCGACAACAGGCAACAGCAATTGTCATATTGGAAGTCGCGCTTAGCCGAAGCCCCACCTCTCCTGGAATTCCCCACCGATCGACCTCGACGTAAGGTTTCCAGCAATCATGTGGCATCTCAGAAGGTCGAACTGGACCGAGAACTGTCGCGTGCGCTGCGAGATTTAGCCTCGCGCGCAGACGTCACTCTGTTCGTGACCTCTCTGACGGCGTGGCAAGTGCTCCTTGCGCGCTACAGCCGCCAGGAAAATGTGATCGTGGGCGCGACAATTCCAGGACGAAATCATAGCGACCTGAAGGGGCTGATCGGCCAGTTCGAGAACCGCCTGGCGCTGCGGACTGATTTGTCGGGAAATCCGACTTTCCGCGAGTTGCTGGGGCGGGTCTGCGCCGTCACGCTGGAAGCGCACGCGCATCAGGATTTACCGTTCGACATGCTGTTGCCAAAACTTGCGTCGGAACGAAACGCAAGTCACAACCCTGCTTTTCAAGTGCTGTTCGCCTTCCGAGATATGCCTCGCGAAGATTCGCAGTGGAGCGAATTGAGGCTGCATGAATTACCATCGGAATCCACCGTTTCCCCATTCGACCTGTCATTGACGTTTGACGATTCTCCCAATGGTTTGTGCGGGAGGCTGAATTACAACACAGACCTGTACCAGGCTGAGACAATCTCGCGGCTGCGGGCCAACTTTCAGGTCTTGCTGGCAGGGATTGTGGCCGATCCAGACCAGCGGATTGGCGAACTGCCTCTGTTGACTGCCGCCGAACGTCAGCAAGTGCTCGTGGCCTGGAATCAGACTGCGACCGATGACGCCGGCAGTGGGCACATTCATCAGTTCTTCGAAGAGCATGCGGCGCGAACTCCCGAGGCGATCGCGGTCGTGTCGGGCGACAGGCAGGTCACCTACCGCGAACTCAACACGCGGGCCAATCAATTGGCGCATCACCTGATCGGGCTCGGCGTGGAGCCCGAGACGCTCGTCGGGCTTTGCGTCGAGCGATCCGTGGAGATGATCGTTGGACTTTTAGGAATTCTCAAGGCGGGAGGAGCCTACGTCCCTCTCGATCCGACCTATCCTGCGGCGCGACTCCAGTTCCTCTGGGAAGA
>DASYAR010000529.1:0-12716 GCA_036501235.1 Planctomycetaceae bacterium | reverse complement strand
GCCAAGACGACTTGTTGTCACTACATCACGTTTTCGGATTCAATCGCCCGAATTCGGACCGATACCAAAGGACTTACGTCCAAAATATCCCCAAACTATTTTGAAAAAAGTGATTTCCGACCTTGGGTTGGGGAAGTTAGGTTAGCCCACGTCGATCGCCAGAATCGCGGGAACGAATAGCCGCCGGCGCGGATAGCACGCCGATGCCCGAACCAGATCGCCATCGTAATCGCAGCGAACAAGATTCTATGGCCGGCCATCACCAGCGCCAGCATCCATTTCGCGCGACGACGATGCAGAATCGCCAACCGTTCGCATTGGAAGCGGATGTGTGCGACCTCGTCTCTCAGAATCTGCTCGCATAAGAGTCGCAGCAGGACCGACTTCGTCGCCCGTCGAATCGCGTTGTAATAGACCATCGCATGCGTTTCGACCATCACGACGGGAGTAACCCACACCTCCATGCTCGGCAAGAAGTAACGAGTGGCGCGGAACAGAGAGTCACCCCAGTCGGACGTCGCGCGTGCAACTTGCGCCAGATCGAGAAACTGGCCCAGACATTCCCCATGCCGCTGTTCCTCGGCGATAAAGAGCCGAACTGCGTCGACGAACCCCGGATCGCCGACTTGAGCCGCATAATTTCGTGCGGCGGCGAGCAGATGGCGGCCGTCGGACGTTTCGCCGAGCTGCCAGCCCCGCAGCGAAGGGACAATCGCCGCGAGTTCTTCGGTTGCGGCGCCCAAGCCCAGCTCCCAGCGAATCTCATGCTGTCTTCGGGCGTTATCCAGGAAATATTCAATCCACTGTGCTGAAGAAGTGATGGTTAACATTTCCGACTTGCGCATTGCCGGGCTCCTGAAACTTGGGGAAAGATACAGCAACAACTTTGTATTGCAAAGTAAATAGCCGTGAACTGAATCCTTGTTCTATGTCTCGGAACTGGCGGGCATCAGGTAATTGCTGCACGCGCCGTCAGCGGTATCTTAATAGAGGGAGGGCGATCATCATTGCAGACCACGGCGTTCATCCGCAATCACCGCACACAGATACTTTGTTACACAAAGTAATAGTCGATCGTGCCGGCGAAGGCAAGCGAAAATGTGTGCCCTGGCGTGTTGGGCACGTACCCGACGAGGCGAACAGCGGAAACATTCGGTCTTCGAGAAGCACCGCGGGCAGGAATCACGGCAACAGCAATTCCGGCATCGACGACGAACGGGTGCCGGGTTTCGGCGGGTTATCGGCGGGGCGGAAGGTGAAGACGACTGAAAACTTCGTCTGTCCGGTCTGATTGCGGCCGGCCGCATGAAACGTACGAGAGTGAAAGAACAGCACGTCCCCTGGTTCGAGAGGCACAGAAACCTTTTGCTCGATGAGCGCGACGTTTTCGGCGAGGTCGCTGCGCAGAAAGAGCGCGTCGTCCAGTCGCTCACGGCCGAAAGTCTGCTTGTGCGTCCCGGGGATCACGTACAGGCAGCCGTTTTCGGGTGTCTCTGATCCGAGTGCCAGCCAGACGCTCACCAGCTCGGGGCGCTCGAACGACCAGTAGCGGATGTCCTGATGCCAGCCGGTCTCGCTGCTGTAACGCGGCTGCTTAGTCATGATGCAATTGTGATGGGCCAGCGGCATGACAACCTTTGGCCCCAGCAGTTGGTTCAAGCGGCCGGCCAGCGGCGCGCCGCAAATAAAATGGGCGAAGACGGGGTGTCGGGCGTGGGCTTCTTTCAGGCGCCGGATCGTGTCTCCTCCCGCGGCAGCACGCGAATTGGGTGCACCCGGGTAGTGCAGATCGGCTTCGTATTCCGCGGGTCCAGGCTCGCCGGCCAATGCGGCCCTGATGCATTCGATCATCTGCCGCCGCATCTCGGGGTCCGCCAGACCCCGCACCACCAGAAACCCCATCTGCTGGAAGCGGGCCAGTTCGTCGGCGGAAAAGCAGGGCGCAATTGTGCCGAGAGCATCGTTTGCTCCGCGCTGTGAACCGGATTCCGTAAGCGACGTCTCCGTCATCCTGCAAATACCTGATAGAAACCGTATCTTGAGCACCGGCTTCCCATCGTCGCAAGGCATGCCACGATCTGCAAGTTGCACCCGGAAAATCCACGAAATTCGGCGATTCGGACGCGACTCAGGTCGTGAATGAAGCGGGCCCGCAATTTGTCTGGAGTCGCAGTGCTGCGGCGCGCCGATGGTATCAATCAGGACCGCGACCGACCTCGATGCTTCGAAAGGTACTCAAAATGGCGATTCCGGCGCGTGTCACGACAGACCTGGTGGAAGAGCTGCGCCTGCGCCGCTGGGCGAGAGAGCACTACGTCGCCGCTGGCTTCCGGGATTCGACGTGGCATACCATCATCCTGGATGAAATGCGGCGCCGGGATGACGAGCTCAAGGCGGCCGGAGCGTATGCGGACGTCGCCCAGCGCATCGTTCCCCTCGTCCCCGACCGCGCTCCGACGTTGCGCGGCCCTCATACCGATCTCGCTCGCACCCCGCTCCTCGTGCGCGTTCCCGTGCTGGAATAGGTCAGACTTTCCGGCCTGAGCCGACGCTATCCCGCGCGAGTTGATTTCCCTGCCCGCCTCGTTTTCGAGGCCCGCTCACGTTACAATTAGCGTGTGAAATCCGCACAAGAACGGAGTCTCGGCAGCAATGGAGCGCCCTCGATGATCGGCAGGATGCTCATCGAGAGTCTCGGGGTCTATCTTCCCCCCCGTGTGGTCTCCACTGACGAAATCCTTCGCGGGTGCAAAGTGCCGCTGCGATTTCCACTGGAGCGCGTCACTGGAATCCAGTTTCGCCACATGGCCGGCGACGACGAGTTCTCGGTGGACCTCGCGCGACATGCGATTCTCGATTGCCTGACCCGTTCGCGATACGCGCCTGAAGACGTGGACCTCGTCATCAGTTGCGATACGTCGCATTCTACGGGGTTTCTGGAACACTCGGCCGAGCCGTCGACGGCGCTTAAGCTGCGGCACGATTTCGGCCTGTCGCATGCACTCGCCTTCGACGTGACCAATGCCTGCGCGGGAATTTTCACGGCGCTCTTGATCGTGCAGTCGCTTTTGGAAACGGGGGCGATCCGAACGGCGCTGGTCGTAAGCGGCGAACATATTACCCACCTGGTCCGCACCGCTCAGTTGGAAATCGAGAATTTCCGCGATCCGCGACTTGCATGCCTGACGCTCGGGGATGCGGGAGTCGCCCTGATGCTCGAAGCCTCTCCGCAGACGTCGATCGGGTTCGCGACCATTACCCTGGAAACGCTCGGCCAGCATAGTTCGCTCTGTATCGGCAAACAGACCGATCGCAGCCACGGCGGCGCGATCATGCTCACCGAATCGGGGGAGCTGGCGCGGATTGCCATTGAAGAATCGGTGAATCATACGCTTGGCGCGCTCCGAGGTCACGGTTGGTTCCCCGCTGCGTTTCAGCACTGCATCATGCATCAGACCGCCAAGCTGGCTGTCGACGAGGTCGTTAAGGTTCTCAATCGCAAGGCTGGACAAAACGTCCTGCACGCGCGGAACACAATCAACAATCTAAAGCGGCGCGGCAACACGGCCACGACGACGCATTTTGTGGCGCTGATGGATTACGTGCAGACGGGGCGGATCGAATCCGGCCAACGCATCCTGTTTGGAATTGCCGCATCCGGCGTGACCTCGGGAACGGCGCTGTATACGCTGGACGACTTGCCTGACCGGGTGCGATGTGGGACCAGGCCGACGATTCTCAATGGCCGGAATGGCCACGCCAGGAACGGCCACGCGACGCGGCGACAACAGCGCGTCAAGATCGAGAGCATTGGTCTCCTTCCCGATGTGGCGAATGCCCCTCGGGACGCAATCTCGATGCTGACGGCCTCTGCCCGTTCCTGCCTGGCCGATTCGCGGTATGGCCGCGACGAGATCGACCTGACGATCAACGCCGGAGTGTATCGCAATGACTTCCTGTGCGAACCGGCGGTCGCTGCGCTCGTCGCGGGCAACTTGACGGGGGACAGTCTGGGCAAGTCGTCTTGTGCCCAGCGAATGCTGGCTTTTGATCTCACAAACGGCTCGCTGGGCACGCTCGAAGCCTGCTTCGTCGTCGCCAAGATGATTGCTTCGGGAAAAATCCGAACGGCACTGGTCATGGCCGCGGAAATCGAAGTCAATCAAGGCCTCGGTTCCGGGCAGTCGCTGGGGCTCGAAGAAACCGGCACGGCGCTAATCCTCGACGGTTCCACCGACGATGGCCCGGGATTCGGAAACTTTTATTTCGAGTCATTTACCCGGCATCGGCACAGCTTCGTCTCTCATTCCGCAGTCACGGATGGCAAGACCGCTCTCTCGTTCAAACGCAACGATTTGTTCGAAGATTCGTGCCTGGAATGCATCGTCCTGTCGGTCGAGCGCCTGTTACAGCAAGAGGGGCTCGATCGACGGGAGCTTTCCGTCGTCTTGCCCCCGTTTCCGTCGGATGCATTCGTGTCGCGGCTGGCGGACGTTTTAGGGCTTCCGCACGATCGAATGGTCCGTCCGCCGACAGGTGCCAAGGATCTCTATACATCCTCTCTGGCCGTCGCTCTGCACGCGGTCCGTCAGCATCGCCGGGCGCGCCGCGGAGACATTGGCCTGATTATCGGAATCGGATCAGGAATTCAGGTCGGCTGCGCAACGTATTATTTTTAACGGCCGAACCCTCGCAGAGCATCCGCTCACCCGCGATTTCCAATTCAACTCAAATCCCGGTACTCGCGGCGGGAAAAAACTGACAGCCCCACGATCAGCAGCAGAGCGATCGACGTCGCGAGGACGATTATCGCCGCGTGGCCGGAGATGGGCAGGAACATCTCGCGGGCGACGCGGCCCCGCGGGCCCAAGTCCAATTCCGAGCCGGCGTCGTAGATTATGCAGCGAACGTAATACGCGACGGAAACTCGCTTGATGATGCCCGGCATGTTGCCGAACAGGACTTCCAAGAAGAACCAGTACGCCAGTGAGATCACCGTCCCGTGGCGGAACAGGGTGCCCAGCAGGAGAAACAGTCCGGCATAGGCGACGGAACCCAATAGGCTTGCGGCCAGAAATGGCTGTAGCGCGTGCCGACCGTGTTCGCCTGCCAGGAGACACATCGCGACCAGCGTTCCGGCGGCCCAGCCCGCCACCAGCGCGTTTGCCGACAAGTACTTCACGACGTAGATCCAGGAACGCGGAATGGGCGTGATCAAGAGATAGATCAGCGTCCGGTCTTCGCGCTCGCCTCCGACGACGGATGCGCCGTAGCCGATCGACAGCACGGGCATCAGAAAGGCGATGTAGATCGGAACGACGATCTGCTCGGCGAATTTCTTGGGCGTCGGCTCCTTTTGCCGATCCCAGGCCAGGACGATCAGACAGCACAGCACTGTCAGCCCGATGCCGACCAGCGTCTGGCGCGAGAACAACTGGCGACGAAGAGTCAGCGCGAGCAACTGCCGGCATGCCGAAAATACCGAGCATGCTGATGAAGTCGCATCTTCGTTGGCCGGCACGCCGCTCACGGCGACGGAGACAGCAGAAGTTGCAGAGGGTCGATTCATGGTATTCCGGACGCCTTCGGTGAGCTTAAATTCCGCCGGCGGTCGCCGACATGACGTAATCGAAAATCGCTTCGGCAGACACGTCGGTCGTTTCCACCGACGTGAGATCGATCCGCCTCTCGACGATGAGCGCTGCGAATTGGCGGAAGAAGGCGTCGGGCTGCTGGACTTGCAGGGTGATTTCGTTTTCGACGGGCAGTTCGATCCCCCGCACCTGGCTCCACGCGACGACGTGCCCTGCCAGCTCGCGCGCCCGGTCCGAACGAATCCGCACTCGTTGCGGATGTTCGGCGAGCATCTGCCGAATCTCAGCCAGAGTTCCTTGGGCCAGCACCCGGCCACGACCCATGAAAATCACCTGCTCGGCCAGCGCATCCATTTCTTCGAGGATATGGCTGGAGACGAGCACCGCCTGACCCCGGTCGCGGCAACGGCGGAAGAAATCCATCAACTCGCGGCGACCGACGGGATCGATGCCGTTGAGAGGTTCGTCGACAATCAAGAGATCCGGCTGGTGAACCAGCGATTGTGCCAGCTTGATCCGTTGCCGCATCCCTTTCGAGCAGCCGCGCAAAGTTCTGTCGGCACGGTCGTCCATGCCCACGTCGGCGAGTGCGGCCTCGGTTCGGTCGCGGGCCGCGCTGCGATCCACCCCGTGCAACAACGCCATCGTCAGCACAAATTGGCGCCCCGACATTTCTTCGTAGACGGCATCGACGTCCGGGCAGTAGCCGATATGCCGTTTGGCCGCGGCGGACCATGCGGGCAGGCCTTGCACCAGAATTTCGCCCAGGTTGGGGCGCAGCTGTCCCGTGAGCAACTTGATGAGGGTCGTTTTGCCGGCGCCGTTTGGACCGAGCAGGCCGGTGATTCCCGGTGCGAGCTGAAAGCTGACCCCGTTCACTCCGATCACGGCCCCGTACCATTTGGTCACGCTGCGGAATTCGGCAATGGGAATGAGACTCCGATGAGTGTCATTGATCGTGAGATTTCCAGTCATTTGACCACCTCCACCGCGCGCACGCGGCACAGGATGAGCGTCAGGCATACGGCGCACAAAACCGCCAGAACCGCCGCACATTGTTCCGCGTTCGGAGTTTTGCTGCTGTCCAGCGATCCAAAACACCACCGTCCCAGACGCTGCATGTCTTCCCAGATGCCGAGAAGTAGCCAGAGGCGATTGTCGTTGATCGCGCGCAGCGCCTCGGCCAGCGCCCGGAACAGCACGAACACTCCGAGCCAGGTCATGACCAGCGGGACCGTTCGGGGCACCCACGCCGCGATGGCAAACAGCAATAGGCTCTGCACGACGGCCAGAATGGCCCCATATCCCAAGATCCCAGTCAGTATCCGCGGATGCTCGAGGAAATAATCGAGCGAGCTGGTTAGAAAACCGAATTCGAGATACAGAAACAGGGTGGGCAGCGTCGTGATGATCGTGACGACTGCCGCGATGGTCAGCAATTTGCCCACAATGTAATGTCGCCGCTCGATGCATCGAGACAGATAGTACACAACGCCGCCGTGGCGATAGTCGCCGCCGATCAGAATCGACCCGGCGAATGCCAGCAGGAGTGCCGTGATCGACGCCTGCGCGAACATGAAATCGGCATAGGCCCTGCCGGTGCCGGTGACTTGATAATTGTCGAGAAAGTTGCCCAGCATTCCGTTCTGAACGTCGATCGTCGCCTTGAGATAGATGAACGCGAAATTGAACAGGAAATTGAGCAGCCCCAGTCCAATCAGGACCCAGAACACCCAGCGTCTGAGAACCATGGTGAGCCCCGTCCGCACGATGGCCCAAGTTCCCCACCAGGGTGAACGCCGCATCCCGGCCCATTCGTGATATCCCGCCGCTTCAATCGCCATGCCGTTCCCTCAAGTTGGTCCGATGACGCGGTGATACAACTCTTCCAGGTCCTCTTCTTGCGGCGCCACTTCTCGCAAGGTCATGTCGCAACGGGAAGACAACTCGAAAAACCGTCGCACGCTCCAGTCTGGCGGTGTCTCGACGAAGGCAGAGTCGGCATGTCCGTCGGCCTGAACTCTGACGCCGTTGTCGCGCAATTGATTCAGGAACGGCGCGCCGTCGCCGCGCCAGTTGAGCCGGTAGCGTCCGCGATATTGCGCGCGCAAGTCGCCGATTCGCCCTGCGCCCCGCACGACGCCACGGTGTACGATCATCACCTGCTCGCAAACGCGATCGACGTCTCCGAGCAAGTGCGTCGACAGCAGCAGCGATTTGCCGTGCCGTCCTGCCAGGCTTTGCAATAGCCCCAGCATTGCCTCACGTCCGTCCGGATCGAGCCCCGCCGTGGGTTCATCAAGGAGCAGCAATTCGGGGTCGTGAACCAGGGCGGCCGCCAGCTTCAGGCGCTGCTTCATACCGACCGAATACTCTTCGCAACGTCGGTAACGGGCCTCTTCCAGCCCCAGGTGCGATAACACCTCGTGAGCCCGCCGCAGCGCGTGCTTCCGCGGCATTCCGCACAATTCGCCCGCCAGAGCGACCAGATCCACTCCGCGCAGGCCTGGAACGAGCGCTTCTGCTTCGGGCATGAAGCCGATCCGGCCGCGCAACTCCATCCCTTGTGTCCGAATATCCAGTCCCAGCGCCCGACTGCGGCCGCTGGTCGGACGAATGAGCCCCAGAACAATCTTGAGCAGCGTCGACTTACCCGCCCCGTTCTGTCCGATCAGCCCGACCGTGCCCGGCTCGATACGGAGCGTCACGTCGTTCAAAGCACACACGGTGCCGTAGAAATGGCTGACGTGATCCAGCTCCAACAGGGACATCGCCCAGATTATGACATTCCGCAGACGCCACGAGTAGGTCTCGGCCGCCGAGTCAACGACAATTTGCTCACTCGTCAGCCGCGATCGTCGCTGCGGCCGAATTCGCTCGAAAGATCCTGCCAATTCTTTTGCAGCAATGAGATGCGCTTCTGAAAACGCCACCCCAAACCCGCGATGAGGATCAGCATGGTTCCCAGGACGGCAAGCGCAAATAAGTCGGCCGATGCAGACAACGGACTCCGGCCGATCGACACGACGACGATCAGAACGAACAATGTGCTCGGAATAATCAAGATCAAGCTCATGGCGCGCAGGACTGCCGCCAACGTTTGATAATGAGTCGCCTTGTTGGCGCAGTCTTGGCGCACGATAAACGGCACGGCAGCCTGCCGCTTCACATATTCACCGCATTGCGGCAGGCCGCACAGCATTCGTTGATCGAGCGTCGGCCGCTGGCAATCGCGACACAGCCCGCGACCGCAAGCGACGCACGCGGCGACGGCCTCGGAATCAAGATGCTGATGACACCGCATGGTTAATCTCCGATGCTCCCGCTGGGATCAGCGGCTTCGCCCAGCACTTCGCGCAGACGGCGCAGGGCGCGCAGGTGCCGCATGCCGGCGGCGGGCTGCGACAACCCCAACAGCTCGGCGGCCTGACTGTTGGTGAGCTGCTCGAAGTGCCGCATCAACAGGATTTCGCGATCTTCCTCTTCGAGTCGATCGATGGCTTCGACAAACCGCTCGTGCAGTTCCTTTCGCAGCGTCGCCGCGGCGGGGGTCAACTCCGGATCGCGCAGTTGAGCTACGAGCTCGAGCGACGATTTATCCCGGAGCATCGGCCCGCGCTGCTGTTCACGATCGAGACTGCGGCGCATCGCGACGCGGTGGCGGCGATGCAGGTCGATGATCCGGTCCTGGGCCATCTGGCGGAGCCACAGCCCAAACGGCAGCTTGGGGTCACGAATATAGTCGACAAGCCGCTGGCTGGCTTCGAGCATCACGTCTTGGACGACGTCGCTGGCATCGACGCGGCGTGTCAGCTTCTGGTCCATCCGCGCCTTGATCATGTTTCTCAAACCGTCGCGGTGCCGGTCCAGAAGCTGATTAACCGCGGTCGATTCGCCCTGGCCTGCATGCAACAAGAGTTCCTGGGTTTCGTTGGTGTTCGGCCACATGAGTCATTGTCTTTCGGCCAGCATATCAGCCGAAGCAAGGATCCTTGCCAGCGGGACAATGAAGCCGGGCAGAAGTGGTGATTCGAATGTTTTCCCTTCCGGAATGACTGATTCTGCAATTCCCCCCGACGAATACAAGACAACCGTCAACGTGGGTCGAAATCGATCAAAGATCCAATACTCCTGAAGGCCTGCCTCGCCGTATTCCTGCTTCTTCTCGACGTAGTCACGCCGTTGATTACGACGACCGTCGGACACGAACTCCACGGCGATTGAAGCCACGTCTTTTCGTAGGTCAGGGAGCCGTCCCAGCCCGATCCAAATCAATTGATCGGCAATTCTGCGGCCGGTTTTCGTTCGCACGATCTGCTGCGTCATCGACAGGTCCAGTATTGCCCCTTGAGAATGGCGTTGCTGATAATCCCAAAGCAAGTGACCCAGCAATTCATTCGGGCCCGTTTCTTCCGGACTCGGGATCGGATTCACTACCAGGACTCCATGAATCAATTCATATTTGTAGCTCTCGTCATACTCAGTGATTCCGTCGAACTCCTGCGGGGTCAGGAGCATGCCGGCCGATTTGAATCCAATGACGAGATCGGTGACTGCGGGAACGGTGCTCATGACGTTGTTCTCGTCGGATCGGGAATTTGTCAATTCTCACGTAGCACTCGGCTGCGCCTCGGCGCTAAACGTCAACCGTGTGCGCCCATGCCGAAAAACACCTGGCGCTTGAGAAACCGGTACAACCAGTAGTCCTCGGGAATCTCTTCACCAGGCAGGTGATGGCTGTTGCGCGGGGCGCCGGAGGCCAACTCGGTGTAGGCGTCGCGGCTCGAGAAATCCTGGGCGCCCATCCCTGCAATGTAATTCTTCAGCTCCACGGGATGTTCGAGGATCACGCACCCTTTCGTCCGTTCGTGAACGAAATCCTGAAAGCCCCGCAGGAACTGGCTTTCGTTGATCGTCTTATACAGGTCACCGCCGTTGTCTTTGACCATGTCACGGGCGAACGACAGGGCGGGGCAGATTTCGATGCCGCCTCGCGGGTTGACGTGAAATCCAAGGCCCGTCGCCGCTGGGCAGAATGCCTCACCGTCGGCCGTCCAGTACGTGTCGATGATGAAAATCGGGTGCCGCTTACGAAGTCGCAGCAGCCGCTTGCGGATTTCGATGAGTTGCTCGCGGGTCACGCAGTACTCGGTGTGCGGCTCGGCCCCCATGGGGCGGTAGACGTAATACCAGATATACATTGCCCCGCGGTCGATGAACCATTGGACGTATTCGTCCGTCAGCACTTCATCGACGTTCTGACCGGTGATCGTCGTCGCGATGCCGAACAGGATCTTGTTCTGCTTGAGCCGCGCCATTCCTTCTTCGGCCGCCTCGAACACGCCGGCACCCCGGCGTTTGTCGTTATTGGCCTGAAATCCGTCGAGACTGATGAGGGGCGTGACGTTTCCCACTTCGCGGATCCGTTCGGCGTTCCGCTCGGTGAACATCATGCCGTTGGTGATCACCTGAAAGTAGCAGTCGGAGTGCTTCTGAAAGACGTCCCACAGTTTGGGATACATCATCGGCTCGCCGCCGAGCAGCGTGTAATAGTGGGCGTTCTGCTTTTTTCCGTTTTCGATGATCAGATCGAGCTCGTTTTCGGGGAGGTAGTAGCCGATCCCTTCTTTTTCGACCCAGCAGCCGTGGCACCGCAGATTGCACTTATTCGTGAGGGCCACGAACATGAACGGCGGATAGAGCTCGCCCGTCTTGAGCCGCTTTTTGTAGGAGTAGATCGCCCGCATGCCCTTGTAGGCGCACAGGTACGCCCCCTTCAGCGCCAGCCGCGGGGAAATCTCGGTCGCCAGACGAAACGCCAAACGGGGAATCACCATGATTGATCGCATAGCCTCCGGGATACAGCGTAACCGACCGCCGCAGCGACTTCCAGACGCTACGTCCCTGACTCGCCCGGAAGTTTCGTCGCGTCGCGAAACGGCTGGCAGTCGATTTTGCCGGTGCGATCGATGACGAACGTGATTGCACCGGACTTTTGCGTGGACAAAATCCGTGCGGCCGGTCCATAGACGGCTCCCAGCTTGTCGGAATTGTCCTGCCGGCCGTCGCTCACGATCACCCAATCGGGAGTGGCCCACTCCGCCAGCCGGCGCGGGTTGGCATTCACCCGTCCGTGATGCGGCGCCAGAAAAATGTCGGCATGGCGTGAAGGTAGCAGCAGTACATATTCCAATCCGTCGCGCTCCAAGTCGCCGGTCAGCACGATCCGGCGACCGCAATACTCGATTTCCAGCACGAGACTGTTGGCATTGTCTGTCGGCAGGCGGTCGCTCGCCGGTGGGTGTAACACTTCCAGTCGCACGGCGGGGTCGAGCGATAACTGGTCGCCGGCCGTGATCAGCTTGATCGGCACTCCTCGTTGCGTCAACAGTTCGCACGTCATCTCGACTCCCGGCTGCTTGAAGTCAAGAAACGTCTCATGGACCAGGACGCTGCCGATCGTCAGCGTCTGCGCCAGCCCCGGCACGCCGTTGAAATGGTCGATGTCGGCATGGGAAATCAGCAGCGCATCGATCGACCGCACTCCCCGTTGCCAGAGGGCCGTCTGGACTGCCTGCTTGGCGCGCGCCGGGTCCTGCATCTGCCCTGCGTCGTAGACGAGCGTGCGTCCCCCCGGCAATTCGATCACCACCGCCAGCCCATGTCCGACCGACAGAAATGTGCACCGCAACTGTCCCGGATTGTGCGGCCACAGTGAAAGCGAGAGGCCTCCCACCGTCCAGAACAGCAACGATCGCCAGCCCCACCACCGCAGCCGGCCGCCGGGAAGCCCGAACGCCACCGCCGCCAGACATAGGTAGAACCCCGCCAGCCAGCCGTCCGAAGGACCAGGTAGATAGAGATGCCCTCCCTTGATCGCCGCCGCGTGCTCGATCAGCCCCAGCATGAGTCGCATACCGCCGTCAAAGGCAAACGCGAACGGCGCGGCCAGCAGCGGAGCAATCAGCCCGGTGATGAGCAGCGCGTATCCACACCAGAGAATCACGACGACCAGCGGAGCCAGCAGCACATTGACGACGAACCCGACCGGCGAGACCAGGTTGAAGCGGGCCATCGTCAAGGGGAGCGTGAACAACCAAATAGCTGCCATCGTGACGTGCA
>DASYAR010000528.1:0-14840 GCA_036501235.1 Planctomycetaceae bacterium | reverse complement strand
CAAGCGGATCGGCACGAATACCCGGATCATCGAGTTCGATCTGATGCAGGGGACGACGCGCGAATTCCTCTATCCGCTCGACGAATCGACCCACGGCGTCAGCGAGATCCTGGCGATCAACGACCACGAATTTCTCGTCCTGGAGCGCGACGGCAAACCGGGCGTAGAAGCCGCCGCCAAGCAGATCTACAAGATCGATCTGGCCGGCGCGAGTGACATCAGCGGCCACGAGACGTTGCCTCCCAAGAAAATTCCCGCCGACGTCGTCACGGTCCGCAAGTCGCCGTTTCTGAATCTGCTTGACCCAAAATTCGGACTGGCCGGCGCTGATTTTCCCGAAAAGATCGAAGGCCTGACGTTCGGCCCCGACCTTCCCGACGGACGCCGGCTGCTCATCGTGGCGATCGACAACGACTTCGTCGCCGCCAAACCGATCCTGCTGCACGCCTTTGCCATCGATCGCGCCGACCTGCCGGGATTGGTTAAGCCCGAGTTCTGGAAGTAAGGGGGCGTGTCGAGCGGTTGCACATAGCTTCCAGCCACTGCTTCCACCGGCACAGGGCCGGATGGGGAGCGGTTGTAATCAGCTGATGATTGTAATCGCAGCACGGTCGCCGAGCAGGCTAGCTTGGAGAAAGCAGTTCGAAATCGGTCCTGAAAGTGGGCAAATCGCGCATTCTGGTCGGAAAGGACTTGAATGCAACGCTGCCAGCCAAAAGCGAATTTCGTTGGCATATCCCTTACAAAATCACTTAATATTTTTGTTGCCCGGCCGTTATCACTTCAGAGGAACGAGACCATCGCTCCGATCGAGGTGATTTCATGTCGAGGATTGCGCTGATTGCGTCTTTGGCCCTGGCGACGTCTCGCGGTGCCGCGCCACTCGTGAACCGCCCGCTGCCGCAGCGCGAACCGCAATTCGTGACCGAGACGTTTCCCGACGCGGCCGGCAGTCCGGTAAATATGAGCGCGATTCTCTGGCGTCCCTCCCCGGCCGACGAGAGCCCGTTCGGCCTCATTCCCACGGAATCGTCGGTGCAGCCGCAACTTCTGCCGGGATCCTGGGACGTTGATACCGTGCTCGCGGAACAAGGGCGCTCACAGGTCAAATAACATTCCAGCTCGGACAAGACCTGCGTGACCTACGGAAATCGGGCGGCTCGTGGTGGCTGATCGAGGGAATCGGCCGGCTCCCCCAGCAGCCGGGCCAGCTTCTCGCGTTGTGCGTCGGTCAGGACAGCTTCCAGCTTCGCGGACGTGGCCGTGTCGAGATCGTTCAGCGTCTCGGCCAGTTTTTCGCGCGGAATTCGCAAGTAGTCGCGAGTGTCCTCCAGAATGAGTTCGAGCAATCGCCGGCGTTGCTCCTCGTTCGGCATCAGTTCAGCGATAACGATTCGGGAGCGAAAGATAGCGGCGGGACCGTCACGTTGCGCCTCGGCTTGCAGCGAGATTTCCTGAAATCGTTGGCGCTGCGTCGCATCCAGGATTTCGTTGAACTTGTCGGGATTCTGAACAAACGCACGTCCATTTCCAATCGCCTGGCGCTGCTCATCCGAAAGTTTCAATTCGTCGTGAATTGCTGCCATCGTCATGAGGAGAGAATTGATCGGAGGCTGTTGGCCCAGTTCCGTCGTCGTCCGGGCGCGCAGCGACATCCGCGGCAGCAGCGCCGACTCGATTGCCGCCAGCGACAGCGATCCGCGATGCGGGTCGCCAAGCATTCCGGAGAGTCGTTGACGTTGCTCCGCATTCAACAGGCCGTCCAGGCGATCGGAAAGGCCTTTTTCGAGCACGCGCCGCTGCACCGGATCGGGTTCAACGGCCAGGACGAGCTCATGCCGGTTCGAATTCAACTCGCGCTCGACCAGCGGCGCCAGTTTTGAACGCTGTTCCTCGGCCAGTTGCAAATCGTCGATCACTTCGCGGAATTCGAAGACTGCGGTCGGGCCACTCCGCAGACATGCGACCTGCAGCACCAATTGATGCAGTCGGGCGAGCTGCGCCGGCTTGAGCCAGTCGGCTAATTTCTTGACGCATCGAAGCACCTCCGGCGTGTCGCCTCCCAGCAGAACTTCCTGCTGCAAGCGCTCGGGCGCGACTTTCAGTTCCTCGCGGATGTCGTCGAGTGCCAGCAAGGCAGCATTCAACGGCGACTCCGAAAGTGCAGTCCCTCCCAGGGTCGCGGGTGGCCCATTCGACGTCGTTCGCCGTTGTATATGGGGAAAGTAAAGTTGCGGTGGACGGCGAACCCCGAAATTCACCGGTTTCGGACGCGGAGGTCGCGGCCGGCTGAAGGCAACCGGCGCCGGTCGTCCCGCCAGCGGCATTCCCAAAGCGTCCAGGAAGCGTTTTTTTTGACTTGCCGACAACACGGCCGCGATCCTTTGATTCTCCTGCTCGATCAGGTCGCTCATCTCCGGAAGCCGATTGAGCAGGTCTGCGTTCGTCACCATTGAGATGCGCCCGACACGATTGGCTCGCATTCGCTCATATCCCGTCTGACCGATATCCGCTCGGATCGATTCGATTTGCTCTCCCTGGTCGACGTCTAACTGAAACACGTCCGACAGTTCTTCCAGATAGAGCATTTCATCAATACTGCCCGACGAAACGAGCATCTGCTGCAACACGATTTGCAGATGTCGGCGGCACTGCCCCGGGGTCAGAATCTCGACCAGCGCAGACTGGGCGGTTTCGGATCTCGCGGCATTCTCTGCCGAGATTGCTCTGGCATCACTGGCATCGATGTTTTGCGCCGCGGCCTGCATTTCGCCGCGAATCTGGTTGATGCGCTGCTGTTGCTCCGCGGACAGCTTCAGGTCGTCGCGAACGGGGGCCTGAATTACATAACCGATCACCGTCGCAGGAGAAATCAGTCGCGAGCCGATGGGGAACAGCCGGACTTGATCATCGTCGGCGCGCAGGCAATTTCCATCGCAAATCGACGCGGCAACACAGAACATCCCCATCCAGGAACGAAACGTGGACTGTTTAACTCGTCTCGATTTCGCATGGCTGACGCGTCCCTCGGTGCGCATCGTTCGCCTCCTTCAACTATTTTGCTGCTCTTAGACGATCTCCCGAATGACCTGCCCTTCGACAAACGTCAGCCGCTCGTTGCGGCCCAGATGCGGATAAGTGAGCTGGTGCTGATCGAGGCCCAACTGGTGCAGGATCGTCGTGTGGATGTCACGGAAGTGGTAGGGCTTTTCGATCGCACGCAGGCCGATGGCGTCGGTTGCGCCGACGACCTGCCCCCCTTTCACGCCTCCCCCCGCCATCCACATTGAGAAGCCCAGGTTGTGGTGATCACGCCCTTTGCCCGATTCGGCATCGGGTGAGCGGCCGAATTCGCCTCCCCACACGACGAGCGTATTGTCAAGCAGTCCGCGGCGTTTCAAATCCTTGAGCAAACCAGCCACCGGCTGGTCGGTCTCGGACGCCTTGCGCAGGTGATTTTCTTCGATGTCGCCATGTGCATCCCATTGCATGTTGCCCGGGCCGCCCCCCGAAACGACGCACACAAATCGGACTCCGTGCTCCACCAGCTTGCGGGCCAACAGGCATCGCCGGCCGTAATCGTGAGTCGGCTCTTTGCCGACGCCGTACAGGTCGAGCGTTTCCTGTGGTTCGCGCGACAGGTCGAGCAGTTCGGGGGCCTCGGACTGCATCCGAAAGGCGACGTCATAGGCGTTGATGCGGGCATTGAACTCTTCGTCGGCCGGATCGAGAGTCGCCTGGTTCAGGTCGCGAATCAGGTCGAGCGTTTTATGCCGCTGCCGCGGGTCGACATTCGACGGAATCCCCAAGTTCAGCACCGGTCGGTCGCCCGGACGGAACATGGTCGGCTGGTACACGGCCGGCAGAAAACCGTGCATGTACATCGGCTGTCCGGCTTCCAAGGCGCCTTTCGGGTCGGGCATGACGACGTACGACGGCAGCGATCGGCTTTCCGATCCCAGGCCGTAGAGCATCCACGAGCCCAAGCTGGGGAAGCCGGGAACGGTCCGTCCGGAAAATAATTCATACTGAGCTGCCGAGTGGACGACCATGTCGCCGTAGCACGAACGAATCACGGCGATATCGTCGATGCAACCGGCCACATTCGGGAACAGGTCGGAAACTTCAATACCGCTTTCACCGTATTTACGGAAGGTGCGCTTCGTCCCCAACAGGCGCGCATCGCGGTGCACGAACTGGTACTTGGCTTCGCCGAATTCCTTGGGACGCGTTTGGCCGCTCAACTCGTTGAGGAGCGGTTTGGGGTCGAACGTCTCGAGATGGCTCGGGCCGCCGGCCATGAACAGAAAAATCACCGACTTCGCCTTGCTGGCAAAATGCGGCGTTTTGGCAGCCAGAGGAGACGCGGCGCCCGCGCGAACCTCTTGTTCGTGCAACAACGACGCCAGGGCCAGGCCCCCGAAACCGCAGCAGGCGTCGCGAACGAACTCGCGGCGCGTGCGCGTCGGACGGGAATGGGGAAGCGGCCAGGGTTCAGGGGACATACAGAAACCCATTCAAGTTGAACATGGCGAGGGCGAATTCACCGACAGGCTGTTCTTGCAGAAACTCCAGCGAGCGCACCCGTTCGTCCGGCGTCGGCGGGCGGCCCAGCGCCAGGAGAAACCCCATTTCGATCATCCGCTCTCGATCGCCGCCGCATTCCTGCTCGAGCCGATTGCCAACCGCCCGAGCCAGATCGTTCGACAAGCCTCCGTTGAGCAATTCCAGGGCCTGCGGCGAATGCGTGCTCGACTCGCGTCGCGCGCAACTCGTCTGCAGTGCGGGCGCATCCAGGCTCTCGAAAAAGGGCAAACGCAGATTGCGCTTGGCGATCAGATAGACCGAGCGCCGATCATGCTCTCGTGGGTCCGGCGTCACCGCCCATTGCGATGGTTTGTACAACAGCCCCACCATTTCGGCATCGACAGGGACGATCACGCTGGGGCCTTTCGCCTTGGCGTTCAGCCTTCCTGCAACCTTGAGCATGGCGTCACGAACTTCCTCGGCCGACAGTCGCCGCCGATTGAAATGCCACAGCAAACGATTTTCAGGATCGCGCGACGCCTGCTCCGGTCGACTCGGCGGCAGGCTCGTCTGCTGATAGGCGCCGCTCGATACGATCTGCCGGTGGACGCTCTTGAGCCGCCAGCCATTTTCTACGAGCGTCGCCGCCAGCCAATCGAGCAACTCAGGGTGACTGGGAGGCTGCCCTTTCAGTCCGAAGTCGTTCGGCGTTTTTACGAGTCCCATACCAAAATGCTGCTGCCATAGGCGATTGACGATCACGCGCGCCGTCAGTGGATGCTGCGGCGACGTCAGCCACTGCGCCAACCGGGCTCGCGGATGGGGCTCATCAGGCGAAAGCTCTGGCGTACTGTCGGCTACCAAAACTCCCAACGGGCGCGGTCCGACAAGCTCTCCCTTGTTCTCCCATACGCCGCGCTTGAGAACGTGGATTGCCGTCCGTTTTTCGAAATCGTTGTGGACGGCAGGTATCGTCGCCAAGGGTGGCGGGACGCGATCCTCCAGCTCTTCGACCTGGCGGTTCAATTTCTCGCGCTCGTCGCCTGTGGCGGCACGGGCCTGTTTCTTGATCGCCTGAATTTCGTCTTTGATCTTTTGCGACTCCGTCTCCCACGCGGCCTGTTCCGCTGCGGAAGCGAGAACCAGATTGTGCTCTTCGGTCGCGGCCAGGTACGCCTGCAAGTGGTAGTAGTCGCGCTGTGAGATCGGTTCGAGCTTGTGGTTGTGGCAGCGGGCGCAGCCCACCGTCAAGCCGAGGAACGCGGCCCCCACGATGTCGGTCCGTTCCGTCAGCACCTCATTGCGGCTCAGGGCGATTTCGGAGTTTCCCGCATTGCGGCGGACGGGACCAAGCCGGTGAAAAATCGACGCCGTCAGGCATTCGTGGCTCTGCGGATCGATTTCGTCTCCGGCGATCTGCTCGCTTAAGAAGCGGTCGAAGGGCTTGTCGCCGTTGAGGGACTCGATCACGTAATCGCGGAAGCGCCAGGCATCGGGAATGTGGCGGTCGTACTCGTAGCCTTCCGTCTCGGCATAGCGCACGACGTCCAGCCAGTGTTGGGCCCAGCGCTCGCCATACTGCGGGCTGGCCAGCAGGCGATCGACCACGCGCTCCCAGGCGCCGGGCGCGGAATCGTTCACAAACGCGTCGATTTCTGCGGGAGACGGCGGCAAACCGGTCAGATCGAAAGTCGCACGCCGAATCAGTTCCCTGCGATGGGCCGCGGGAGCCGGCTGCCAGTGACGTTCTTCGAGCTTTGCCAGGATAAACGCATCAATGGGCGATCGCACCCACGCCGCGTTCTTCACGGCGGGCGGGTTGGATTTCTTGATCGGTTGAAACGCCCAATGCGTCCGCGCCGCATTCAGTCCGGCAAGTTCGGTCGCCACTATCCCGTCGCGTGGGTCGGTTGCGCCGGAATCCACCCACATCACGAAATCGGCAATCGACTGGTCTGATAATCTTGGTTTCTGAGGCGGCATTGCCAGTCCCTCTTCGTGGCGGATGGCCTGAATGAGCAGGCTCTCTTCGCTTTTGCCGGCGACCAGGGCAGGGCCGCTATCGCCCCCCTTGAGGATTCCCTCTCGCGAATCGAGCCGCAGGCCCCCTTTCACTTCGTCAGCCTCGCCCGAATGGCACCGGTAACACTCGGCCTTCAATACCGGTTCGATCTTTTCCCGGAAGAACTGAATCCCCTCCGGCTCCGCCGCGGCAGTCAGGGGAGCAAAAATCTCGCAGACCATCAGCAACATGGACGACAGAACGGCGCACCGCCATATGGGTCGACGCATTTCTACGATCAGAGCTCGTTCCGGCATCGCAGGCCTCATCACGATTTCGCTGCATCAGTCGCGTTCTTCCTATCGTGTCATCCACAAGGGCATTTCACAACGCTAAAACGCCGTGCCGATCGAAGGACGATGGAGTCGAGGCGGTGAATCGGTTAGAATTCGTCGTGGTGGAACAGTCCGTCCGGACAGAGGAGCTGTGGCATGACCGATTTCCAATTGAACCGCCGGCAAGCGCTCATCGCGAGTGGTTTGGGAATGCTGACTCTCGGCATGCCGGGAGTCGTGATGGGCAGCGATAAGGTCGACGCTTCAGGCAAAGCCGTCCCCTCGGACAAATCCTGCATCTTTGTCCTGCTCTGCGGGGGGCCGAGTCACGTCGACACCTGGGACATGAAACCCGAAGCGCCGTTGGACTATCGCGGCCCGTACCAACCCATCTCCACCAGGGTGCCGGGCATGCTCCTCAATGAGATGCACACCCGGCTGGCGACGTTGACCGACCACTTCACGCTCATCAACTCGATGTCGCATCCGGGCGCCATCAACAATCACTTCGATGCGATGCACAACCTGCTCAGCGGCCAGTCGGAGAAGCGTGTGCAGGAGGGATTGCCGGACAGTCAACCCTACCTGAGCTCGTTCGTCGCCAAGCACAAACCCAGCACGCGCAATTTTGTGTCCAATGCCTGGCTCATCAAATGTGTGGGCCCCCCCGTATTTTGCGCGCCCAACATCGGCATTGGCGGCTACCTGGGCTCGGCTTATGCGCCGGTTTTTGTCGGTGCAGCGGACAACCACCCGGCGATGAACGACTTCAAGCCGCCGGAGCTTTACAACTCGTACGACGAGAAGCGATTCGACGAGCGCAAGTCGCTGCTGGGCCAGCTTGAGTCCACCAGGCTGGACAGGGACCAGCAGGTGAAAGACTGGTCCGACTTGCGTGAGAAGACCTACGACGCCATGACGCGGGACGAAGGCCGGCAGGCGTTTGATCTGAGCCTCGAACCGTTGAGCATTCGCGAGCGCTACGGGATGCACCCGCTAGGACAGAATCTGCTGCTCGCGCGGCGGATGGTGGAGTCAGGCGTCCGCATTGTCACCGTCAACGGCTGGACTGGACAGGCCGAGCATGACAAGAATGGCCCGCCGAGCAGCAGTTGGGACATGCACGGTGGAAACATGGGCATGGGAAACGCCTTCGGAAACGGCTCCTACGGCATGGGCTTTTGTCTGCCTCGACTGGACCAGGCGCTGGCGGGACTGTTTTCCGACCTCGCAGAGCGTGGAATGCTGAAGGACACGCTGGTCGTCGTGACAGGCGAATTTGGCCGCACGCCATTCGTTCTGAAACAGGATCCCCCTGGGCGCCAGCACTGGCCCGGGTGCTTTTCGGCTATCCTGGCCGGAGCGGGTATCGCCGGGGGAAGGGTGTACGGCAAGTCCAACAAATTCGGCGAGTATCCCACCAGCAGCCCGGTTCGCCCCGAAGAACTGGCTGCGACCATTTACCACGCCCTCGACATCCCCATTAATAATCCCCAGGACGCCAGCGGCATTTCGCGCACATTGACCACCGGCAAACCGATCATGGAATTGTTCGGGTAACTGGAAACCTGGCAATCGCCTGGCCGATGTTGGGTCTTATGCCGCCGCAATGCCTTAAATCAGGCAATCGTGCAGCACGTTGCCGTAGACGTCGGTGAGGCGCAGGTCGCGGCCGCCCCAGCGGTAGGTGAGGAGCTCGTGATCCATGCCCATCAGGTAGAGGATCGTGGCATGCAGGTCATGAACCGTGACGACGTTCTCGACGGCGCGGTAGCCGAATTCGTCGGTGGCCCCATAGGCCTGACCGCCACGAATGCCGCCTCCGGCCAGCCAGATCGAAAAGCCTTGTGGATTGTGGTCGCGACCCTTGCCACCCTGGGCGAAGGGCGTTCGTCCGAATTCACCGGCAAAGATCAAGAGCGTGCTGTCGAACAATCCGCGGGCCTTGAGATCTTTGATCAGAGCGGCGATCGGCTGGTCGACCGCCGCCGCCATCTTGGGGTGCCCCTCGGAAATGTCGCCGTGGTCGTCCCAGGGAGCGACAAAGCGGATCCCCTTCATCATCGTCAGCTCGATGAAGCGAACTCCACGTTCGATCAGCCGGCGAGTAAGCAGGCACTCGCGGGCAAATTGCTTCGTGTGGGGATTGGCCGAATCGAGTCCATACGACGACTGCGTCGCCGCCGTCTCGTCGGCGAATTGAACCAAGTTGGGAACGCTGACCTGCATGGCGCAGGCAGTTTCGTAATTGCGAATGGCAGCTTCGACGGCCATCGCTTCGGGACTCGCCTGGCCTCCCAGCGACTGGTGAAACGACTTGTCCTCTAAGGCCACGAAGTCCAGCAGCCGGCGCTGGTCGGCCACGGCTTCGGCCGGCGTGACGTTGCTGACCAACTCGGAGCCGGTATACGTGTCGAAGATCGTTCCTTGATGGACCGCAGGCAGGAAAGCGTTAGAAAAGTTCTCACCGCCGCCGATCGGCAAAAGGCCCCCGTTGAGCACGACATATCCCGGCAGATTCTCGTGCTCGGCGCCTAAGCCATAACAGATCCACGAACCGACCGATGGCTTTCCCTGCAACGGATGCCCGCAGTGCAGATGAAAGCACGCCTGAGAATGCTCGGCGAAGTCGGCCTTCATCGAGCGAATCACGCACAGGTCGTCGGCCAATGTCGACAAATGCGGAAACAGGTCGCTGATCATCAGGCCCGATTTGCCCCTGGGTGAAAACCGGAACGGACTGCCGAGACACTTTCCGTTTTGATCGAACTGCGTGGCGTCGACACTGGCGGGAAAGGGCTTGCCATGTTCGCGGGTCAGGATCGGCTTGGGATCGAACGTGTCGACCTGCGACGGTCCGCCGTCCATGAACAGCAGCACGACGTGCTTGACCTTCACCGGATGCACCATCCAGGGCGCCCGGTTCGATGAATCGGCCGACGCCCGCCGCGCATCGAGGCCCGCCAGATGCGCCAGGGCCAGCATTCCGAAACCGTGGGCTCCGCGTTGGAGCAACTGGCGGCGCGAGATTCGTCCGAGAGGAGTCATGGGAGGTAGATCGCTTCCTTCAGGTTGAACATGGCGTGCGTCAACAATTCCCAGCCGGCCTGCTCCTCGCCGCGGGACTTCGTCGCTGCGACCAATGCACCAGCCCGTGCCGCTTCGTCGGCGGTGGGATCGCGGTTGAGCAGGTCGCGATAGATCATCCGCAATCGCCCGTCCGTCGTCGGCTCGGCGGCCAGAACGCGCTTCGCCCAGATCCAGCTCTGATGGACCACAAACGGATCGTTCATCAAGGTCAGGCTCTGACCAGGAACGGTCGCCAGCGGCCGCCTGCCACCCGACGCTGCGGGACGCGGAAAGTCGAACGCCAGCAGAAACTCATTGGGGAAATTGCGGCGCACTTCGAGGAAAATCGAGCGGCGGCCGGCCCCATCCAATGGGCCGGGCGGAGACTGCTTGTTGGGTTCCTGCACCGAACGGTAAAAGCCCGGCGTTCCCAGGCCACTGTCATTCTTCTTGATGTTCCCCGCCACCGACAGCATCGAATCGCGAATCGACTCGGCATCGAGCCGACGAACGCCGGCGTGCGACCACCAGCGATTGGCCGGATCGTGCTCCATCGCGGATTCGGTCGGCAACGAGGATCGTTGCCAGGCCCGGGTGAGCACGATGCGGCGGATCAGCCGCTTGGTCGACCAGCCGTCGCGCATGAACTCGGCTGCCAACTGATCCAGCAATTCGGGATGCGACGGCGGCTCGCCCATTTGGCCAAAATTGTCCACAGACGCGACGATGCCGCGACCAAACAACCAATGCGACACTCGATTCACATAGACTCGCGCCGTGAGCGGATTGTGCGGGCTGGCGATTTCCTCGGCCAATCGCCGGCGACCGCTGGCCGGTCCCGCATAAGCTCCCGATTTCGACCCCAGAATTGCCAGATACCGGCGCGGGACTTCCTCGCCGGGTTTTCGATGATCGCCGCGACGCAACAGCGGTTGATTCACGGCACACAGATCTTCATACACTCCTGGAACCCGGCGGGCGATCGGAATGGAACCCTCCAGCTTGCGGTAGCTCTGCATTCTCTGCGAGAAAGTCGCATCGGCCGGCAACTCGCAGCGCAGCACGCGAGCGTCCATCAGGGTGGTGATCCAGCGAGCGTCGTCGTCGGTTGCGGCGCCGCGAGCGAACCGCTCGATCGAATTTCGCGAAGCCTGGCAAACCGCATTGATCCACTGCTCGCGGCCCGATTCGGCGAGATCGACTTCGCCTGTATCGGTGTGAACGACGTCTTCCAGTAGCCAGGGCGGATCGGTCAGACGCACGCCGCGAGCGTGCTTCACGACCTTCGCAATTCCAAAGCTGGAGCGGCCGTCGCTCTGTTCCAGGACTCCGGGGTCCTTGGTGACGCCGATATAGGGTTTATCGTCGCGCGTCAGCAATTCGATGTGCGCTCGCAACCCGCGCCATTGCTGTCGCAGCGTCATCGTTATCCATCGCAACGACGCCGAATCCAGCGTGCGATTGACCGGCTCGAAAAGCAGCGAATCTCCCTGAAAATTCTCGATCACCAGCCGCGCCCGGGCATTGCCGGTACCGCGCACCAGGAGACTGATTTCCTCCATGTCGAGAACAAAGTCCGGCGAGCGCAGCGAGCCGCCATGCCGATCGGAGACGAGATTGCTGTGAAAGCCCCGTTCCAGAAGACCGGCAAACGGCTGTGCCCGACCCCCTTCGATGGCCCACGAGCCGGGTTGAGCGAGAGGCTGTTCGGCCAATCCCGCACCCGCGGGGCGCCAACCGTGCAGCTCGCCGTCCGTCAGGTCGAAGAGCAACTCGGTCTTGTCGGGCCATGTCGCCGCCAGCCGCCGCCGATCAGAAACCTCGCGGCGCACGCGATTCGCCGCCGCTGCGAATTGGGCGTCGTCGGTCGTCAGCAATTTCGCGAGAGGAGCCAGGGTGGCCACCTTAGGCCGGCAGAGTGCTTCGGCCAGAGCATGCGTCCAGACGGGCTCCGTCTCCTGCTTTTGGGCGACCTGTCTTTTCAGGTCGTCCCATTTGGCTTCCGGCTTCCAATGTTCCTGGCACCACAGCCGGGCTCGTTCCAGTTCAGCGGGCCATCGCGAGATTTGTTCGATCCAGGCCGGAGCGATCGCCTCTCGCATGCGGCCCTGGAGCGCGACCAGTTCCGCCCGGTCGCGATCGAAAATCGCCGGATCGTCAATTACGCGAAGTCCCGACCGTGTGCTCCGCAGGATGCCGTAGAGCGCATAAAAATCTTCATCGGAGATCGGGTCGAACTTGTGATCGTGACATCGAGCGCACGAAATCGTGATGGCCTGAAACGCTTTGCCGATGGCATCGATCTGGGCGTCGATGACGACGATTTCTTCCCGTTTGACGTCGACCGGCGTCTGGTTGAATTCGACAAATCGCAGGAATCCCGTGCCGATGAGCGCTTCGTTGATCCCCAGTTCCCGATTCCATCGCGGCGGAATCAGATCACCTGCGAGATGTTCGCGAATCAATTGATCGAACGGCACGTCGTTCTGCAGGGCGCGGATCAGGTAATCGCGATAGCGATACGAGAACGGCAACACGGCGTCATCCTCTGAGCCGTGTGTTTCGGCATAACGCACGACGTCCATCCAGTGCCTGGCCCAATGCACGCCGAACTCGGGCTTCGCCAGAAAACGATCGACGCAATGTTCCCAGGCCTCCGGCGAAGAGTCGCGGATAAACTCTTCGACTTCTTCATACGCCGGCGGCAATCCCGAGAGCTGAAAGCTCAGCCTGCGAATCAGCGTCCGGCGGTCGGCCTGACCAGCGGAGACAATGCCGGCCGCCTGAATCCCGCGATCGATCCACTGATCGATCGCCGGCGCGCCGTGCGCCGCGCGATCGTCGACGCGCAGCGGTTGCCAGCACCACCACTGCGCGCGCTCCCGAGCGATTTCATTCCACTTCTCGGAATCATCAACCCGATCGCCTTGCGCCCCTGCCGCCTGCGAGATCGAAAACAACAATAGGGCCGTCAATCCGAAGATCGTTCCACCCCATCGGCCGGTCGTCGCGGCCCCGTTGTCACCGCGAGAATGAAACAGCGATCGCGCCATCGGTATACTTTTCCAGGGGATCGGCAGGTAATCCAGACTTCAGGATATGAGATTTCAGTGCTGAATCAAGTTCCCTTGCGACAAGCTGGCAGCTTGCCGCAACGGGGAGCGTCCATTACCCTCGATGTTAGGCAAAACGCGTATCCGGGCCGGACAATTTGCGGGGAGGTTCTCTTGAGCAGAAGTTCTCGACTGGCGCTGGTTTTGACGGTGTGGTTCCCCGCCCAGGCGACGGCGGGGGATATCAGCTTCAATCGCGATGTCCGCCCGATTCTCTCGGAGTACTGTTTCGCGTGCCACGGCTTGGACGCCAAGCAGAGGAAGGCCGACTTGCGGCTCGATATTCCTGAAAGCGCCTATGCCGAACGCGACGGTGGATTTGCCGTTCGACCCGGCGACGTCGCCCAGAGCGACCTTTGGCAGCGGATCAATTCCGACGACCCGCTGGAAATGATGCCTCCTCCGGCCACCAAAAAGAAATTAACGGCCGCGCAGAAAGAGACGATCCGCCAATGGATCAATCAGGGGGCCCCATATCAAAAACACTGGGCCTTCGAAGTTCCTGTGAAACCCGCCGTACCCACGGCCACGCAAGAAGCCTGGACGCGCAATCCGATCGACCGTTTCATTCTCGCGCGGCTCGAAAAAGAGGGGCTTGCGCCGCAGCCCGAAGCGCGGCGCAGCACGCTCATCCGCCGGGCTGCTTTCGCTCTCACGGGTTTGCCCCCGACGATTCAGGAAGTCGCCCAATTCGAGGCCGATTCGTCCCCCGGCGCCTTCGAAAACATGGTCGACCGATACCTCAAATCACCGCGCTACGGCGAAGAAATGGCGCGCCACTGGCTCGACGTGGCCCGTTATGCCGATACGCATGGACTGCATCTCGATAACGAACGCACGATGTGGGCCTATCGCGACTGGGTCATCGAGGCGTTCAATCGGAATAAGCCATTCGATGCGTTTACAGTCGAGCAACTGGCGGGAGATTTGCTGCCCCATCCGACGCGTGACCAGCTTGTCGCCACCGGTTTCAATCGTTGCAATGTGACGACGAGCGAAGGGGGCTCGATCGAATCCGAATTCGTGTTCCGCTACGCCGTCGACCGCACCAGCACGACCGTGCAGACCTGGATGGGGCTCACGGGTGGGTGTGCCGTATGCCACGATCACAAGTACGATCCGCTGTCGGCCAAGGAGTTTTATTCGCTGTATGCTTTCTTCCTGTCGTCGGCCGATCCGGCGATGGATCGCAACATCAATACGACCGATCCGTTTTTCAAAATGACGACCGACTCTCAACAAGCCGCACTCGCCCAGGCCCAGACGGCCGAAGCCGAGGCGATCCGCCAGCTCGAAGCGGCCGCCGCTCGCTTCGAATATCACGACCCGGCAGAGGAACAAACGCCCCCGCGGCCGTTGCCCATCGCAGACGTCTGGCTCGACGATCTATTCCCGATCGGAGCGAGATCCAACTGTTCGTCGAGAAACGCCTCGACGTGGACGACGGCGGCCGAAATGTTGCCGGCCCTTGGTCGCCGATCGCTGCAGCAGGCATCCGCCTCGAAGTATCAGGACAAATTCGAACAGCCCTTGCAGCCGTTGGTCGTGCCGGAAAACCCGCGGCTGTCCGTCTTCGTCCGCATCGATCGGTACGAGCCTCCCCAATCGTTGGTGCTGCAAGTCGATACCAATCACGGGAGCCATGTGGTCGCGTGGGGCGAATCGAAAAGCCACGGAGTCGCAAAAACCGATCCCAGTTGGATGGGAGAAATTCCCGAATCGGACAAGTGGCTGCGATTCGAGATTCCACCTGAGAAGATCAACCTCAAGTCGGGGGCCTTTGTAAATGCCGTG
>DASYAR010000527.1:0-7939 GCA_036501235.1 Planctomycetaceae bacterium | reverse complement strand
CGGGTGACATGGCAATGACGCATTTCACGCGGCACTGGTTCGCGCCCGTTTCATAAGTCGACCCGCCATACGACCAACTCAGTACTCAGCCGGCTCCTTTCCCGCGCGCGTCACCAGCGCGTCATACACGAGGGCATTGATATTCGGCGAAATGACCTGGACTGATCCGTCGCCAAACAGGTGGACAATCCCCCCCGCGTGTTGACTCGATGGGCCGAACTGCGAGTCAATCCCCTGTCCATTGGCGACATAATACGGCTGGTAGTTGAGCGAATTCTCGGGCCCCGCGTAGCTGGGAGCGTTCGAATCCAAGTAACGGCGCGACACGACGGCCGCCGTGCCGCCGTCGATCCAGACAGCGGCGCTCGGCTCGCGCGTTTCGACAATGTAAATCGTTCGCGACGTGCCGTCTTTGACGTCGGCATTCTGCGTGCTCGAACGCGCGTAGAACACACCGTCGGGTTGCAGGTAGAAGTTGCCGACATTCGTCGCCCCCATTGCAGCGTAGTTCCGCAGTGCGAACCTGGGCGACATGCGCCCATACAGCGGCGAGGGGCTGAAATCGGGGCCCGTGTACGACGGACAGCGGTAGGCCGGCAGGCGGTATGACGCCGGCTCGTAATTCACAGGATCAAACGCCGAAACCGTAAAGTTGAGCCGATTGTACAGCGCTCCCTGGTCGAGAAACGGCAGGATCATGCTGGCCCAACTGTGCAGGTGATAGTTGGTCGGAATGGGGCTCCACACTCCGAAATCGATCTGGCTGGTCGTGCTGGACGGAAGCACCTTGAGCGCGGCTTCGTAGCTGTGCAGCGCCAGACCGATCTGCTTGAGATTATTGCGACACTGCGTCATCCGGGCGGCCTCACGGGCCGTTTGCACGGCAGGCAGCAGCAGGGCGACCAGAATCGCGATAATCGTTATCACAACCAACAGCTCGATCAGAGTGAAGCCGGCTGATGCCGGCCGTGCGCAGCGCATGGCGTCTTTCTATTCGGAAGCGGGGCCGAATCTCGGTGCATCATGCGCGTGCGAGCCATATTTTACGGCAGCCAATACGGAATAATCAAGTGGCGTATTCAACTGTGCACTGGTCGATTGTCGCCGGTTGAATGTCGCCGATTGAATGTCGCCGATTGAATGTCGTGGTCAACTTCCCCCGGAATCGGTAAGATACCGCAGCAACTGAGCGCTTCCCCACCGATTCCAAATCGTCTGAAGACCATGCCCCAGCCCAACGTCATCGTTTTGCGAGCGCCGGGAACCAATTGTGACGTCGAGACGGCTCATGCCTTCGAGCACTGCGGCGCCCGGGCCGAGCGCGTGCACTTGTTTCGAGTCCTCGAACGTCCCGAAATGCTGAAAGACTTTCAGATCCTCTGCATCCCCGGCGGTTTCAGCTACGGCGACGACGTGGGGGCGGGAGTGATTTTCGGCGGCCAGCTCCGCTCCCGGCTCGGCGGGGCACTTCGCGAATTCTTGCAGGCTGACAAACTGGTTCTGGGGATTTGCAACGGCTTTCAGGTGCTGATGAAATCGGGCATCCTGCCCGGCGGCGCCGAACATTGGCCGCCGCGCGACGGCGACCAACCCGAGGCGACCCTCACCTGGAACGACAATGGCCGGTACACCGCCCGCTGGGTGAAGCTGACCACTCGACACAGTTCCAGCGTCTTCTTGAAAGGGATCGACGCCATCGAGCTGCCCATCGCCCATGCCGAGGGCAAAGTCGTCGTCCGCAACGATTCGGTTCTGGCCGGCTGGCGCGAACGGCGACAAATGGCGTTATTTTATCAGCCTGACGACAACCCGAACGGCTCGACGGCCGACATTGCGGGCCTCGCCGACCCGACTGGCCGAGTACTGGGCTTGATGCCCCACCCCGAACGCAACATGTACGCCACCCAGCATCCGCATTGGACTCGCCGATCGCTCGATTCCGACGAAGGGGACGGGATGAAGCTGTTCCGCAACGCGGTTGAATACTTCGTTTAACCGGAGCCAGGCACTGTGGCGGGATTCAATTCGATACCGAATGTGCTGATCGTCGGCGACCCGCGCCTTGGTCAATTCGAATCGATCGTGCGAACCGTTCGGCAGAGCGTCGGCGATCAGTCGCTGCGCAGAGTGGACGACTGTACGCAATTGCAAAGTGTCACAGGAGAGGCAGACCGCCCGCCTGACTTGATTATCGTTCTGCAAGTCTGGCCCGACCAATATTCCGTCGCCGACGCCAACCAGTTGATCTCGCAGTTTCCGCTTGCCCGCCTGTTGTGTTGCTGTGGCCCGTGGTGCGATTCGGACGGTCGAACCCGCTCGATCTGGCCGCTCGCCGTGCGCGTCCACCCCGCATCGTTTGCCGCCAGGTTTGCACACGAACTGGCCTTGATTGCCGGCTTCCCACGGGAAGCCCACCGTCGGACGGCGGCATCTTCGAAAATCGCCGGTCATGCCGGGAAAGCAGGTCAACCGCTCCCCCTGACGGCCTCTCGCAGCGAAATTTTCGAATTCGATTTTGATCGACAACCGACCCCATTTTCGATGGAGTTGATCGTGGCGATCCTTTCGCCAGACTGGCGCTGGTGCGAGATGCTCGCAGCGGCACTGGGGCAATGCGGGGCCGATATTACTTCCGATACGGTATCGGCAGGTGTCGACGTGATCCTGTTCGACATCGACCCCTGGAACCCTGATCGGGCATCGCAATTTGCGATTATCCGCCAGAGGCATCCCCATGCCACGCTGATTGCTTGTTGCGGCTTTCCTCGTGCCGACCTTGAAACGGAAATGCGGAAATCGGGAGCCGACAACGTCTGGTTCAAGCTGGAGTCGCTGGAAAGCCTGGCTGATCAGATGATCGCGGCTGTAGAAAGAACATGAAAGGCAATCTGCAAGCCAGAGCTTGCAACTGACCCACTCGAGGAAGTTGCTGTTTTCCGAAGCCGGTCTGCTGTAAACTGCTGTCGGCATTAACGGCTTTCGCCCGCTGGCATTCCCAGTTTTCATTTCCTTCAGAACGCACATCCGAGATCGACACCATGGCAGACTTCTTCCCTGAAATCCCGGTGATCCGCTACGAAGGGCCGGCCAGCAAGAACCCGCTGTCCTTCAAGCATTACAACCCCGAGGAAGTCGTCGAGGGGCAAAAACTCCGCGACTTGTTGCGGTTCGCCGTCTGCTACTGGCACACGTTTCGCGGAACGGGAAGTGACCCGTTCGGCTCGGCGACTCTGCAGCGTCCCTGGGATGACGGGTCGAATTCCGTCGAGAACGCGATCAAGCGGGTCCACGCGGCGTTCGAGTTCTTTACCAAGCTGGGCGCTCCGTTCTATTGCTTCCACGATCGAGACGTCGCCCCCGAGGGAAACACCCTCAAGGAGTCGAACAAATTGTTCGACGATGTTGCGAAAGCCCTCCTGGAGCAGCAGCAGAAAACAGGCGTCAAGCTGCTGTGGGGCACGGCCAATCTGTTTTCGCATCCGCGATATATGCACGGCGCGGCCACCAGTTGCAATGCCGACGTCTTTGCCTACGCTGCGGCACAAGTCAAGAAGGCGATCGAAGTGACGCACGAGCTGGGGGGCGTGAACTACGTCTTCTGGGGTGGCCGTGAAGGCTACATGAACTTGTACAACACGAACATGAAGCGCGAGCTCGATCACCTGGCGCGATTCATGCACCTGGCGTGCGACCACGCGAAAGCGATCGGTTTCAAGGGGCAGTTTCTGTTCGAGCCCAAGCCCAAAGAACCGACGAAGCACCAGTACGATTTCGACGCGGCGGCCTGCCTCAACTTTTTGCGGGCCAATGGTCTTACAGACAAGGTGAAGCTGAATATCGAGACGAACCACGCCACACTCGCCGGGCATACGATGATGCACGAACTGGAATATGCCCGCATCCAGGGGGCGCTGGGAAGCATCGACGCCAACACGGGGGACCTCATGCTCGGCTGGGACACCGACCAGTTCCCCACCGACTTCTACCTGACGACGCAATGCATGCTGGTGATCCTCGAACAGAAGGGGCTGGCCCCCGGCGGCGTGAACTTCGACGCCAAGGTCCGTCGCGAAAGCTTCGAGCCGATTGATTTGTTCCATGCGCACATCGGCGGAATGGACGCCTTCGCCCGCGGGACGAAGATCGCCGCCGCGATCCGCAAAGACGGCGCTCTCTCGAACTTCGTCAAACAGCGCTACCGCAGTTACGACGAAGGAATCGGCAAGAAGATCGAAGACGGATCGGCGAGCTTTGCCGACCTCGAAAAGTACATGCTCGAAAAAGGCAACGCCGACAAGAACGAAAGCGGCCGGCAGGAACTGCTCGAGAACATCGTCAATCAATACCTGTAAGCGCAACTCGTGGCACAACTCGTTCCCAAGCTCCGCTTGGGAACGCCGCGTCCGAAGGTCCGCTTCGCGCAATGCACGCCTTGGCAATAATGGCATCCTTTCAATGCCACGTTCGCGTTACTGCATTTTCGACACCGAGTATCCGCAACCAATAAAAGAAGAAAACAGTTTGAGACGCGGATGAGCGCGGATAAGGCCATTGACCTCTGCGGTGGCGATCCTCGAGTCTCCGCGCAATCGCGGCTCCTTGCTTGTTGTCCAGATTTACGATTTGCGCCGCCGGGCAACGAATGTAAGGCGATGAATATTAATCGCAAGCCGCGACACGCGAAGCGGAGCTTCGGACGGTGCGTTCCCAAACGGAGCTTGGGAACGAGTGTGGTTGCGAACGAGTGCGCTCGTCTTGCCGCCCCATCAAATCCGGCTTATACTTGCCGTCTCCGCCGTTGCTCTCGAAGGAACTCGGACAACGCAACATGACTCACCTTTCCGACAGGCCAAAAGCTGTTCCACAGCATCCCCGGTTTTCCCGGCGGTTTGCGCTCCAGGCGGGAGCCGTCAGTCTGCTCGGGCTGGGGACGAATCATCTCGAAGCGCTTCGTGCGGCTCCGGCTGGCGGGCCCAATCTTCCGGGTCCAGTCGGCGGTACAGCGCGGTCGGTCATCTATATCTTCCTCTCGGGCGGGCTGGGGCAACACGACAGCTTCGACATGAAGCCCGCAGCACCTGCCGAAGTCCGGGGCGAATTCCAGCCGATCCATACGAATACGCCGGGACTGGCGATCTGCGAGCATCTGCCGCTCCTGGCCCAGCGCAGTCATTTGTGGGCCGTGTGCCGATCGCTCTCGCATCCGTCGAACGACCATTCGGCCGGGCATCACATCATGCTCACCGGCCGCACAGTGATCCCGCCGGGATTCAATTCGAGCGTCCCGATGCCGAGCGACTGGCCGGCAATCGCCTCGATCGTGGGGGCCGTCACGAAACCTCGCAATAATCTGCCTCCCGCTGTGGCGCTCCCCGAAAAACTGATCCACAATTCGCGGCGGGTGATTCCCGGGCAGTTCGGCGGCGTGATGGGGCCCAAGCACGATCCGTGGTTCATCGAAGCCTCGTCTTTCAGCTCGCTCGGGTATGGCGCCTATCCGGAATACGAGTTCGACCACCAGGAACGGCCGAATATGCCGCGGCGCGCGGCGTTTCAAGCGCCGAATTTGACGCTCCCGGAAGGCTTCGGAAAGTCGCGGCTGGCGAATCGCCTGGAATTGTTGAACAACATCGACAGACAGCGGGCGGACCTCGAACGGTTCGCCTCGATCGAGCAGTTCGACCGGACGCGACAAGGAGCGATTTCGCTCCTGACCGATCGACGGATCCGCGATGCCATCGACGTCGCCGCCACCTCGCCGGAAGTCCAGGAACGCTATGGCAAAAACTCGTTCGGATGGTCGCTCCTCATGGCGCGGCGGCTGGTCGAGGCGGGTGTCAACCTCGTGCAGGTGAATCTGGGAAACAACGAAACCTGGGACACGCACGGCGAGGCGTTTCCTCATCTCAAAGATCTGCTCTTCCCGCCGACCGACAAAGCCCTCTCGGCCCTGCTCGACGATTTGAACGACAGCGGTTTGCTCGACTCAACGTTGATCGTGATGGCGGGCGAGTTCGGCCGCACGCCCAAGATCACGCATCTGCCGCAGCACTACAAACTTCCCGGCCGCGATCATTGGGGAGCCGTGCAGTCGGTGTTTTTTGCAGGAGGCGGCATCCGCGGCGGCACGGTCGTCGGCTCGACCGACAAGATCGGCGCCTTCCCGGCGTCGCAGCGGCAAACGCCCGAAAACATGGCCGCCACGATCTACCACTCGCTCGGCCTACCCGACACGGTGGCCTGGCTCGACGATCTGAATCGCCCGCACCACATCTATCATGGCGAGCCGATCGCGGGCCTGCTGTAATGCCAACTCGTTCCCAAGCTCCGCTTGGGAACGCCCGTTTGGAAGCTCCGCTTCCTACAGACGGTGACCGAGAAGACGCTTGCTCAAAGGATCTGCGGGGTTGGGAAGCGTACGACAAACCGATCGATTTCGTGAAGCAGAGCTTCGGCCGCGGCGTTCCCAAGCGGAGCTTGGGAACGACTGGGGGGCAGGCCTTAGTCTGCCCTCTTAGTGTCGAAAATGCCGCCGGCCCGTAAACAGCATCGCCATCTTGTGCTGGTTGCAGGCGACGATCGTCTCAACGTCGTTGCGGCTTCCGCCTGGTTGAATCACGGCGCGGATCCCCGCTTTGGCCGCCAGATCGATTCCGTCGCGGAACGGGAAAAATGCGTCCGAAGCGACCACAGCGCCCGAACTTCGCCCCTGCGCCTTCTGGGCCGCGATCATGACCGAATCGACCCGGCTCATCTGTCCCGCTCCCACGCCGATCACGGTTCCCTGCTTCGCGAACACGATGGCGTTCGACTTCACGTGCCGGCACACCGTCCAGGCGAAAATCAGGTCGTTGATTTCCGCTTCCGTCGGCGGACGGTCGGCGACGGCCTTCCATTCGTTTTCGGGATCGCGCCCTTCGTCTGTCGTCTGAGCGAGCAGCCCGCCTGACACGCGGCGGTAATCGCGCCAGGCGGGCCGGGGATCATTCAGGGCCGCACACTTCAGCAGTCTCACATTGGCCTTCCATTTCGGCCGGGTCGTCAGTGCCTCGAAAGCCTCGGGCGCGTAGCCGGGGGCGATGATCGCTTCGACGAATCGGTCCGGCAGGCACAATTCCTCGGCCACGGCCATGTCGACCAGCCGGTTGAAGCCCAGGATCGAGCCGAAAGCGCTCACCGGGTCTCCAGCGTAGGCCCGTTCGAAAGCCTGTTTGAGGGTCGCCCCGATCCCCGCGCCGCACGGATTGTTGTGCTTGAGGACCACGGCCGCCGGTTCGTGGAATTCCCGCACCAGGTTGAGCGCCGCGTCGAGATCGAGCAGATTGTTGTACGACAGGTCTTTGCCGTGCAACTGCTCGGAGGCCGCCAGTGATGCTGCCGGGGGGGCCGCCTCGACATAGAAGGCCGCCTGCTGGTGCGGGTTTTCGCCGTACCGCAATTCGAGCTTGCGAGAAAAGTTGAGCGACAATGTTGCCGGGAAGGCAGTCGGCGGCTCGGCCGCGGAGCGCGAAAGCCCAACCATGTAGTCGGCGATCGCCCGATCGTAACGGGCCGTCAATTCAAAGGCCGCCGCCGCCAGCTCGATCCGCAATTCGGCAGAGAGCGGACCCTGCCGCAACGCTTCGAGCACTCTCGTGTACTGGCCAGGATGCGTCACCACGCCCACGTAGGCATGATTCTTCGACGACGATCGGATCATGCTCGGCCCGCCGATATCGATGTTCTCAATCGCCTCGCCAACGCTGACCCCCGGTTTGGCAATCGTAGCTTCGAACGGATACAGGTTGCACACGACCAGCTCGAACGGCAGGATGCCATGTTCGCGCATGGATTGCGCATCTTCGGCCAGATCGGGCCGGCCGAGCAAGCCTCCGTGAACTTTGGGATGCAGCGTTTTGACGCGGCCCTCCATCATTTCGGGGAAGCCGGTGTATTGAGA
>DASYAR010000526.1:0-44467 GCA_036501235.1 Planctomycetaceae bacterium | reverse complement strand
TGAGGTTTCCCGGCGCTTCAAAGTGGAAAAGATCAACGTCGTCGCGTCCCATAAAGTCGCCCGTTGGCTCGATGACAATGGGCAAATCGGGATGAAAACCGATATCGAACCGATCGCCAAGAAATTCAAGGCCGATTTCGTCGTCTTGTTCAGCTTCGAGGATTTCGGCTATCTCGAAGAAAACAGCCCTGGAATGTACCGCGGCCACGCCAACTGCAAGATCGTCGTGACCGAGATGATCGAAGACAAGGCCAAGCCGGGTAAAAGGCGGGCCAAAGTCATCTACAATTGCCCGTTCAATTGCAAGTACCCCAGCAATCGGCCCATCTCGGCCGATCAAGAAGGGCCCGACGTCTTCAAACGCCGGTTCTTGGGACAGCTCAGCGATCAGCTCGTGCGAAGATTCATCGAAACACGGCCCGAAGATGATATCCAGTAAGGACCCAGCTATGTTGGACCAGGCGCACCCTTCCCGGAAACTCGCGGCCCCGGCGGCCGCACGGACGTGGCGGGTCATCGTGCTGCTCGCAGTGATCGCATTCTCAGGCTGCCAGTCCGTCATGATGCTGGGCTATCTGATCGGCGGCCCGCCGACCGTCGAGCCCGACTTCCACAAGAAGACCAATAAGGAGACGCTCAAGGGCAAGAAAAAAGTGACCCTGGTCTACTGCTACGCCCCCAAAGAGTTGAAATTCGACAACGAGTCGGTGGATTACGATCTGGCCAAGCACGTGGCCTATCAGCTTAATGGCAACGATATCAAGGTCGTCGATCCCGATCGTGTCTATGCCTGGTTGGACAAGAACTGGCGCTGGAAGAAGCCGTCCGAGATCGGCGCCGCTTTCAAGTGCAATTACATCATCCATATCGACCTGATGGATTACAGCCTGTTCGAAGCCAACTCGACCTATCTCAACCGCGGCCGGGCCGATTGCATCGTCAACGTCATCAAGATGGACGAGGACCGCAAAGACGGCACTGTGATTTACACCCGTCCGATCAAATCGAATTTCCCGATCCGCGGGCCGATCGATTCCAACACGATGCCCCAAAACGAATTCAAGAAGCGCTACCTGTCGTTCTTGAGCGACGAGATCGGCCGCTTGTTCTACTCGACCGAAACCGGAAACGACATCCCCAATGGGATGCTCGATCAATAGGGCCTGCATCTGTGAACCGGTCCCGGGAAACAATGTCTCCGCAGGGAGGCAGCGGCTGCGAGGCGCCATCGAGAAGTGCCGTAACGACGTGCAGTCCGGCGTCCTATTTTTCGTCCGCTTTCCACCAGGGGGGCAGAGAGCTGAAAAAGAACGACTCTTTGCCGGCATCGCGCGGCTTGCGCTCCGGTTCGATGATGATTTCGTAGAATTCCTTTGGCGCATCGTCAAACGACACTGAGCAGAAATGCTTTACGCCGAACCCAATGGCGACGCCGCCGCTTCCCGTAATTCGCTTCAACGGATAACGGTTCCACTCGCGCACGAAGCGCTGGATCGCCTCCTTTTTTCCCGGCCAATCGGCACGCAATGACTTTTCCCAATCGGGATCTGGCGTGCCGCCGGTGTTGTAGTCGAAATAGTGCTCGGATTTCGTGTCTCCCTTCAACTCTCCCAGTACTCCAGGCGAAAGCATCTTGGAGAAGACCTCGTCCGCGTCCTCGATCGCACACGCGTAGAAGAATGAGCGTGCGGCGCGCAGGACGGTCTCCCGCGGATACTCGTAGTTGCTTTGTCGCGTGATACTTTCCGGCCAGTCCATCACCATGATGAATGTCTGAACGCGTTTCATCACTTCCGGCGGCGCCGTCACGGCAATTTCCAGATTGTTGTCGGAAGGCTTCGCTTCGTGACCCGGGCGACCGAGCAGAATCTGCCGCAGGTCATCCGCCATATCGCTGGCGAGTTTGAAGCGCAGCGGAAAGGTGCGAGAGACGGAAGCCGAATTCCCAATGGGGCGAATGATCACGAATGTCTCGCCACCGTACTCTTTGCGGAACGCTTCCCGCACCTCGCGCGAGCCGAAATGCCACGGTAGAATGACCGACTGCCCTTCCTCCAGCAGGAAACTGACTTCCGCTTTGTCGTCGCCGTTCATGTCGCGTAGCAAATGCACCCGTTCACGTCCTTGCTGATCGAAATCCTTCCGCAATTCCCATGGCGTGACTTCCAACCGGACATGCGAACGGTCCGGAAGCCGCCGCGTGTGAACAAGATCGAGTCGGACGAGCTCGGATTCCTTCAATTCCACATTCCAAGGAGTATTTATCTGGATAAATCCCAGACTGGCTAGTCGACTGAGACGCGAATCGACAAGCTTCGACTCGAGACCGACCGCCCCGTCAGGGAAACCATCGCGTTCGGGATGATCCGCCACGAATGTGTCGTCCAGGAACTTTACCAGGGCTCTTTCATTGACCGGGAAAAGCCCATTTTTGTCAGAAAAGACAAAGATGCTGGTGACTGTCAGCTCGGTTGCCGGGGTAACACCGCCAGCAACGCGAGAACCATCGTTGGACGCCAGACTTTGGGATTTAGCTGGAAGTGTCGAAGACGATTCGGCCACATTGGGATTATTACCTGCTCCCGCTTTCGCCGACTTTGCCCTTTCGTCGGTGGCCCCAGTCTTCACCCCGGTTTCCACGGTGGCTTTGAATCTCGTCCAGTTGAGATCCGCCAGCCGCGGCGTGGCGGGATTGATTTTCGACTTTGGATCAGTCGTGTGCGCGCCGCGAATCTCGTTCCCCACCAGCCGTACCGAAAGTTCGCCGAATCGGTCGTCCCCTTCGCGCCACGAGCCGTTGAACCGGCGTTCGATGCGAGACCATTTCAATCTAATCTCGCCCGGCTGTTTGCCGAACGTGTCATCATACGTGCCGGCATATTCTGCGGCGCTCGTCTTCTTCAGGACCACATGGCCCCATTCCTCGCTCGTCCATTCGCCGGAAATGTCGGGCGGCACCGCGGTGAGCAGCGTGAATCCCAAGAGTCCGATTCCCAAGAGGGCGATCAGGGCCAGAACTTTCTTGAAACCAACGCGCTTGAATCCAAAAATTGTCGACCGCGTTGCGCTGGAACGGGCCGAAATCAGAACTGACGCCGGCAGTGGGACGCGCGCCGGTTGCTGGACGTGCGCCAAACAGGTTTCCAGCAATTCGGTGACCTCCGCCGCGGACCGAAAACGCTCGGACGGCCGCTTGGAGATCAGCCGGGCGATGATCGCACACAGCCAGTCCGGAATGTCGGGATTGATCTCCCGGATCGGCGCCGGTTCGTCATCGGTAATCCGGCGCATCACGCCGTACGTTGTCTCGGCGCGGAACGGCGGGCGGCCCGTACAAATCGCATACAGCACGCTGCCCAGGCTGAACAAATCGCTGCATTGCTCCACGGTTTCGCCGCGGGCCTGTTCGGGAGACATGTATTGTGGCGTGCCGGCGATGACGCCGCTGTGCGTGATTGTGGCGTCGTCGACCGCTCTGGCGAGACCGAAGTCGGTGATGGCGACGCGCTCCACCCCTTCCTCCAACAGGATGTTCGCAGGCTTGATGTCGCGATGCACGAGTCCCTGCGCGTGGGCCGCGGCCAGTCCGGCGGCGATCTGCGATCCGATTCGCAGGATTTCACGGAGCGAGAGCGGACCTTCCGTATCGAGTCGTCTTTGCAGCGACGTCCCACGCACGTACGGCATCACCAGATACGGCAGCGATTCGTCATTCGAAACGCTGTGAATGGCAATCACATTGGGATGCAAAACGGCCGCGGCCGCTTTGGCTTCGCGGGCAAATCGCTTTCGCGCGGCGCCGCTGGAGGCCAGGTGCGGAGCCAGCACCTTGATGGCCACCGTACGATCGAGCGACTTGTCGATCGCCTTGAGCACGATTCCCATCGCGCCGGAACCGACGACCCCCGAGACTTCATATCCGCCGAGCCGTCCCAACATTTGGGGGTCATCGGTCGGGCCGAGTGCATCGAGGACCGATTGAATCTGCAGCGGTTGCCGAGCGCCTGGCTGCGCCATGACCGAATCAGAAAGTTCATCGGCGTCGAGCGAATCGAATTGCGTCGGTTTCAATAATGTCTCCGCTTCCCTCCAGGCCTCCGGCTCGGCCGCCCGCCGTTCCAGGGAGCGGCGGCAATTCTCGCAGCTATTCAAATGCAACGTGAATTCGCGTTCCTGGGGGGCACTCAGTTTGCCCTTCAGGAACGATTCGAGCCGATCCGGGTCGCACGCGTCTGTTCGCAGGTAAACATTCATGATTCCGATTTCTCCAGTTCCTGCACGGCTTCGCGCAGTCGCCGCATGATGCGACTGCGGGCCGCGTAGATCGTTCCGACCGGCTTATCGAGCAGGACCGCCGCGGCTTCGATGCTGCGCTCTTCCATGACGGTCATTTCGAATGCCCGCCACGTCTCCGGGTCGATGTCGCCACGCACGATTTTGGCAGCCCGTAAGTAAAGTTCCCGCCGATATTCCAGTTCGAATTGCGACTCGGATTCCGCGTCGACATGCGGCTGTTCGGTGAGCAACTCGTGCACCGACGAACTTCCCGCCGCGCGGTCCAACGGACGTCGTGAGAGAGCATTGACGATTGCATTGCGCGCCACGCGCCTCAGCCAGTGACGGAACCGCACCGACTCGCTGGATTTCTCCCAACTCCCGATGGCCGACGCAATGGCCATCAACACCTGTTGTGCCAGATCCTGGGCGTCCGCGTCCTGCAAACCCCGGCGCCGAGCCAAACGATAGATGACAGGCCGGTAAATGAGCGTAAACTCGTCCCACGCCTCGCGATTGGCAGGCGAACGTACCTGCATCAGCAGGCTGTCACGCGTTTCCGGAAAATCGGTCACCAGAGTTCTCCCACAGGGCTAAACACGGCCGAGAGCCCATTCTGACACAAAAGCAAACGGATTTCAGAGTTCATCTCGCAGAAGCCGGCCGACAGGCAATTCGCCGTCAAGATCAGGTATCCACGGCGACAGGAATTCAATAAGCCCTATCGAGAGGAGCTCTAACGGAATGCGAGTGGGTCGACGAGCGCGACAACCCGCTCTATGCCTCCACCGCGATTGGCACATCGCCGATATTCGTCGTTTTGCCCTCCTGGACGTCGCTTTTCGGGAGGGGTATTACGACGTGAATCGCGCTCAGCCGGTGGTCACCAGGATTTCACCCTTGCCGAGGGCCACCAGATCCCCGCAGTAGCGACTGCATATGCCGCGAGCGTGCTCGTCGGCGACGGGAAATCCGGCGTCACGCAGCCAGAGGAAGTACATCCGTAAAAACAGCGGCTCCAGGCGACAAGCGAATCGAAACGTGGGCAACAGTTCCGGCGCGGCGCCGAACGTGGCAATCGTGCCACGTTTCATGCCGGCTCCCAGGCGCTTTCCCGTCTCGCCAAATGTGAAGATCGTGCCGGCGATCATCGACACGCCGGCGAAATCGCCGACGCGTCCCCCGATGGAGATGAACCCGCGCCGCAGGCTGTGGCCGACTTCATTTCCTGCGTTGCCGTCGACGATGATCGCCCCCCCGCGCATCCCGACCCGACCGCCGCGATAGCACGCCCCCACGAGATCTCCCGCGTTCCCACGGATACGCAGTGCGCCGCCGCGCATTTCCGCCCCGGCCCAATCGGCTGCGTGGCCTTGGATCTCGATTGATCCGCCTTGCATCTCGGCCCCCACGTGCATTCCGATATTGCCCTCGACGATCATCTTTCCCGACTTCATGCCGGCACCGACCAGTTTGACGCGTGAGCAATCGCCCGCCAATACGATTTCCTGATCGCCGGCATCTCCTTCCACCCGAAAGAATTCCCCCAGCGGGGCCGGTGCATTGCCATACTGCACCGGGAGGCCTGCGATCTCTCTCGCCGTTTTGCCGGCCAACAGATCGGGCACAATCCACTCGGCTTCGACGGGAATCGTGGTATTGCCGATGGAGGTCAGTCGGAGCATCGTCTCAGGCGGCCGATGAAATCAGGTTCGTGAACGTCCGCGCGACTATATTGGCTACGTTGTGCCCCGTCAATTTCCCGGACTTCATGGCCCTCGTTCAGCCGCGGGGTTCGTCCCGAGAACTAGCCCATATCGAACCGCACGCCCTGCGCCAGCGGCAGATCGCTCCCGCCGTTGATTGTGCAGGTCTGGCGGCGCATGTAACTTTTCCACGCGTCTGAACCGGCTTCGCGGCCTCCGCCAGTCTGTTTCTCGCCGCCGAACGCTCCGCCGATCTCGGCCCCCGACGTGCCGATATTCACATTGGCAATGCCGCAGTCGCTGCCGGCAGCCGACAAAAACGTCTCGGCCTCAGTGACCCGGTCGGTGAAGATGGCGGACGACAAACCCTGATCGACGCCGTTGTGCAGCGAGATTGCTTCATCGAGCGTTTTGTATGTCAGCACATACAAGATCGGCGCAAATGTTTCGTCGCGAACGATCGGCATGTCGCTGCGAACGCGGACCAGAGTCGGTTCGGCGAAACTGCCTGGACCGTCGAGCTTCCTGCCGCCGAAAACGATCTCTCCTCCCTGGGCCTTGATCGCTTCGACGGCCCGCAGCATCGTCGCCACGGCGAGCTCGTTGATCAGCGGCCCCATCAAGGTTCCCTCTTCCGTGGGATTTCCGATTTTCACGCTGCCATAGGCTTTCACCAGCCGCGCGATGAATTTGTCGGCGATCGAATCGTGCACGATCAATCGCCGCAGCGTCGTGCAGCGCTGGCCGGCCGTGCCGACCGCGGCGAACAGCACGCCCCGCAGCGCCAAGTCGAGGTCGGCGCTTTCGGCGAGAATGACGGCATTGTTGCCCCCCAATTCGAGCAGCGATCGTCCCAGCCTGTCACTTACGGCGACGGCCACTTTTCGCCCCATGGCGCAGGAACCGGTCGCCGAGATCAAAGGCAATCGCGGATCGCCCGTCATCGCCACCCCGACCGGGTCGGCATCCCCCACGCACAGCGAGAAGACTCCCGACAGGCCATTCGCTGCCAACACTTTGTCGCAAATTCTCTGGACTGCGACGGCCGTGAGCGGCGTCTCGGTGGACGGTTTCCAGATGACGCAATCGCCACAAACAACCGCCAGGGCCGCATTCCAGGCCCACACCGCCACAGGAAAATTAAACGCGGTAATCACGCCGATCGGCCCCAAGGGATGCCATTGCTCGAACATCCGATGCCTGGAGCGCTCGCTGGGCATCGTCAATCCATACAGTTGCCGCGAAAGGCCGACGGCGAAATCGCAGATGTCGATCATCTCCTGGACTTCCCCCAAGCCCTCGGATCGAATCTTTCCCGCTTCGAGGGTCACCAGCATGCCCAGGTCGTCTTTCGCGTCGCGCAGCGCATTACCCAACTGCCTGACAATGTCGCCGCGAGCGGGAGCAGGCATCACCCGCCACTTGAGAAACGCGACCTGGGAGCGGTCCACGATCTTATTGTAGTCGGCCAGTCCCGCCGTGCGGACGCGGGCCAATGGCTGTCCGTCGGCTGGGTTGATGGAAACGACTTCCTGACCCGAGGGGTGCGCAATCCACTCACCGAAGCCTGCGCCGCTGTTGGTTTCCTGCAGACCTAATCGATTCAGGACAGGCTGAATCATGGCGACACCGGTTTGAAATTGGGAATTTCTGATATGAGAGCCCAGCACAGGCAGACGCGTTGAGCATTTCGGAACACGCGATCATTATACGAATGCACTGAACGAAAGGTGAATGCCCGGCCGCACCGCCTTGCATCGCCAGGGACAATCTTTCAAAATCCGGCAACTGAAATTTCGGATCTCAAAACTGAAATCACGCTGATACATAGATGAAGTTCGCCCTGATTATTCCTGACGGCTGTGCCGACGAACCGCAGCCCACACTTGGCGAGCGCACTCCGCTCCAGGCAGCGCGCGTGCCGCACATGGATAAGATCGTGCGATTGGGCGTCGTCGGGCGGGCGGATAACGTGCCGGCCTCGATGCCTTCGGGGAGCGACGTGGCGACGATGAGTCTCTTTGGTTATGACCCGCTCGTCTGCCATACGGGGCGCGCGCCGCTCGAAGCTGCGGCGCAGGGGATCGAGCTGGCGGCCGACGATTGGGCCGTCCGCTGCAATTTCGTGACGATCGAAAACGGCGTGATGAAGAGTTTTACGGCCGGGCAGATTCCCAACGGCCTGGGACGGCGTCTGATTGAAGAATTGCAGCGAAACCTGGGGAGTGCTGCGATCGAATTCCATGCGGGGGTGAGTTATCGAAATCTGCTCTTGTGCCGTCACGGAGGCTCGCGCTTCTCGAAGGCCACGCACACCACGCCTCCCCATGATTTAACCGATCAACCTGTCTCGCCTCATCTCCCGACAGGCCCCGGCGGAGACTGGCTTCGCGACATGATGCGGCGCAGCGTCCCGATCCTGGCACAATCGACAGAGAACCAGTCGCGCCGCACGAAGGGCGAGCTCGCCGCGACCCAAGTCTGGCTGTGGGGTCAGGGGCAGCGCCCGGCCCTCGAGAATTTTCAGCAGCGGTTCGGCAAGACCGGCGCAATGATCACCGCGGTGGATCTATTGCGCGGAATCGCCGCGCTGCTCGGGTGGAAAAATATTGCCGTCCCCGGTGCGACCGGTTACCTCGACACCGACTACGCCGCCAAAGGGCAGTATGCCATCCGCGCCCTCGATGAATCCGACTTCGTCGTGGTCCACGTCGAAGCCACCGACGAGGCTTCTCATGAGGGCAATGCCCAGGCCAAGGTCGAGGCGCTGGAGCGGATCGATCGCGACATCGTCGGCCCGTTGCATGCGCATCTCCGCAGCCGCGGCGATTACCGCATTCTCGTGTCTCCCGACCATCCGACGTTCCTGCGAACCAAGACCCACAGCCACGGCTACGTGCCGTTTGCGATGTGCGGCGCCGGCGTTGCCGCCGGTGCGGCTCAAACTTACGACGAAGTTGCGGCGGCCGCATCGTCTCTGGTTTTCGACCGAGGGTGCGATTTGATGCCGCATTTCCTGCGGTCATAAACGGTCCGCCACTCCCCGCCGGTGACATGGTCTGGATTTCTCCCTTTAATCAATTCATGTCTCGCCTTGCCACGAGGATACCGCAGCAATTCGTCCGCAGTAACGAATGACGTGCCAGTGCTCATATCCGATTCCTGATTCGATTGTCGTCGATCGCATTCGCTCAAATTGCCAATGCAAATTCCATTGAAATTCAGTCGACACGTTCTTGTGATGCCAAACCAAATTCTGGCGAATTCAGCGAACGAAAGAAATCGCCACCGCGTCTGATTCTCGGCAACGCGTCTCGTGAATGCGGCATCGAAACGGGGTAGAGGTTTAAGGACCGCATCGAGCGGTTGTGCCGGTGGCGACGCTGGCGCCGATGATGTCGCGCCGCGAGGGTGAGAGTTTTTCCTCAAATGTTCACAATCTGCAACGCGGCCGGCCTCCTTTCGAAAAATATAGCCTAGGCTTAGCCGTCGCATCCAGAAGATGCCGGCGCGTCGTTTCAGTTTGCCTGCCTCCTGTCATCCCGCCACACAGCGATCCACGCCATCATGTTTGCTGCGGACTCCTTGCGCTCATCATTCTGGAAATTCAAGCCGAGCCGAGCCGCCGGCTGGTGTCTGGTGGCGGCCTGGCTGATTTCCGTCGCCGTCGGCCTCAAATGGCTGATGGATTTCGACATGACTCCGGGGGCAGTCGGCAGTCCACCGGCGAATTGTCCGTCGGCGTTCGTTCACGGTTCGAGCGACGCCCGGCCCCTATTGATCATGTTCGTTCATTCCAATTGCCCGTGCTCGCGGGCAGGGCTCGTCGAGCTTGCCGGAATTGCCGAAGCCAACCGTGAGACGGTGGACGTGTGCATCTATCTCCGCACGTCGAGCCGCACGTCGTCGGGACTGGAGACGACGAGTCTGTGGGAACAGGCGGCGGCAGTTCCGGGCGCGAATCTTGTCAGTGATCCGGATGGCGAAGTCGCCTCCCGATTCCAGGTGCAAACGTCGGGCCACGTTCTGCTGTATGGCGCTGCCGGTGAACTGCTGTATTCCGGAGGTATCACCGCGTCGCGTGGACATGGCGGCGACAACCCGGGGCGCACGGCCGTCCTGGAATTGTTGGCAGGCCGCCGAACCGCCGAACCGCAGCACGCCGTGTTCGGTTGTCCTCTATTCGACCCCGCGTCTCCCGCCACGATCGAATCGTCATGCCCAGCTCAGAAATAGTCGCACTGCAATTCTCATCGGGCCAAAAGATGATCGGATCGGATTCCATGTCCAACTGCACGATTCGGGTAACGGACGAAGAAATGCGGGCTGCGGAGCTGTTTCGCGAGCACCAGCAGACCATCTATCGGCGGACCGACCGTATCTTCGCTGTTCTGATGCCGCTGCAATGGCTGGCTGGCGTCGCGACGGCGTTATGGATCTCTCCCCTGACCTGGACGGGGACGACCAGCCGCCTGCACCCGCACCTGATCGCTGCAACTCTGCTGGGTGGTCTGATCACGGCGTTTCCCGTAGCGCTGGCGCTGTGTCGCCCGGGTCGATTGGGGACGCGAGCCACGATCGCCACCGGCCAGATGCTGATGTCGGCTCTGCTGATTCATTTGATGGGGGGGCGCATCGAGACTCATTTTCATGTCTTCGGATCGCTGGCGTTTTTGGCGTTTTATCGGGATTGGCGCGTGTTCGTCCCGGCCACGCTCGTCGTGGCCCTCGATCACATTGTGCGCGGTCTGTTCTGGCCGGAATCGGTGTTTGGCGTCCTGACAGCCAGCCCCTGGCGCTGGCTTGAACATGCCGGCTGGGTACTGTTCGAAGACACGTTCCTGCTGATTTCGTGCGCCCAGAGCGTGCGCGAAATGCGCGACATCGCCCGGCACAGGGCACAGCTCGAAGGCACGAACCAGCGAATCGAGGCCGAGGTCGTGGCGCGAACCGCCGAGCTGAGGTCCGCCCAGGAAGAAAATCTCCGCATGGCCCGCCGGGCCGGCATGGCCGACATCGCCACCAACGTGCTGCACAATGTCGGGAACGTCCTGAATAGCGCCAATGTTTCGGCGTCCATCATCAGCGACAAATTGCACAAATCGGGAACGGCCGACCTGCGCCGCGCGACGTCGCTCTGGGAGCAGCATCTCGACGACCCGGGGGCGTATGTCACTTCCGATCCACGAGGCAAGCACCTCCCCAGGTTTTTCATCGAGTTGGGCCGGCAGATGACTGCCAACGAAGAGAATTTGCAGGCCGAGGTGGCGGCCCTGTCGAAGAGCATCGGTCATATCAAAGAAATTGTCGCCGTGCAGCAGAATTACGCCGGTGGCTCCGGGTTCGTCGAAGAAGTCGACCTGACGGAATTGCTTGACGACGCCGTGCAGATCGATGCCGCGTCGCTGGCGCGGCAGAAAATCGAAGTCTCGCGCGAATACTCGGAATTGCCGCGAATCAGGATCGACAAACAGAAATTCATGCAGATCGTCGTCAACCTGCTCAGCAACGCGAAGCACGCCGTAGTCGAGGGGCCGACGGAAGAACGGCGCATCACGATCCGACTGTCTCGTCCGGCGGACGGCCGCGTCCGCGTCGAAGTCGCCGACAACGGCATCGGGATCGAATCCAAAAACCTGACTCGCATCTTTTCTCAGGGTTTCACCACGCGCAAGGAGGGACACGGCTTTGGACTGCACAGCGCCGCCAACCTGGCCACGGAATTGGGCGGCGGTCTCATGGTCCACAGCGCGGGCCCCGGTCGGGGCGCGACGTTCATTCTCGAGTTCGTTCTCAAGCATCAAGGCCATACTCATGACAAATCCGTCCTTTCCCGAACTGACGCCTAACCGGCGAATTCTGATCGTTGACGACAACGAGGCCATCCATGCGGACTTCCGCAAGATCCTCTGCGGCGGCGAAGAGTCGTCTTCGCTGGATTCGGCTCGCGAGGCGCTGTTCGGAGACGCTCCGGCGCCGGCGTCGGCCGCGCCCCGCTACGAGATCGACTCGGCCTATCAAGGGCAGGAGGCGCTCGATCTCGTGCGGCAGGCGGACCGTAACGGCCGCCCGTACGCCGTCGCATTCGTCGACGTGCGGATGCCCCCCGGCTGGGACGGGGTCGAAACCGTGCAGCGCATCTGGAAGGAGTTTCCCGAGCTGGAAGTGGTGCTGTGCACGGCCTACTCGGATTATTCGTGGGATGAAATCGTCGAACGATTGGGACAATGTGGCCGATTGTTGATCCTCAAGAAACCGTTCGACAATATCGAAGTTCGTCAATTGGCCTGCGCGCTGACCGAGAAATGGACGCTGGAAGGAGCGGCCCGCTGGAAACTCGACGACCTCGAACGGATGGTGACGGATCGCACCCAGGAATTGGCCGAGCTCACGAAAGGGCTGAGTCAGGCGAAGCTGGCAGCCGAATCCGCCAACCGCAGCAAGAGCGAATTTCTGGCGAACATGAGCCACGAAATCCGCACCCCCCTGTCTTCGATCCTGGGTTACTCCGACCTGATTCACGACGAATGCGCGCTGCCGGTCGTTCTGGAACGCGTCAGTATCATCAGGCGCAACGGCGAACATCTGCTGCGAATCATCAACGACATCCTCGACCTGTCGAAAATCGAGGCCGACCGGATCGACCTCGAACGGATCCCCGTATCGCCTCGTGCGATCGTCGCCGCCGCCGCCGCGGTGATTGAACCGTCGGCGGCTGCCAAAGGGTTGGCGTTCGAAGTCCGCCAGGCGGGGCTCGTGCCGGAGACGGTGTGCACCGATCCCACGCGGCTGACCCAGGTGCTCGTCAACGTCCTCAACAATGCCGTGAAATTCACTGACCTCGGATCGGTCACGCTCACCTGGAGCCTGATTGAGAAGCCGTCCGAAGAATCGCGACTGCTCTTCGAGATCACCGATACGGGGATCGGCATGACGCCGGTGCAACTTGCCAACTTGTTCAAACCATTTGTTCAGGCCGACAATTCGACGACACGCAGATTCGGCGGCACTGGTCTGGGTCTGACGATCAGCCGCAAGCTCGCACGTCTCCTGGGAGGGGAAATCGCGGCCGACAGTCATGCCGGCGCCGGCTCATGTTTTTCCGTCACCATCGCCACGGGCCCCACGGCCGATGTTCGCCGGCTTGGCCCGGCCGAGGAGCTGGCAGCTCCGGCGATCAACTGTAAGTCGGCCGTGTCGGTGCCGGCCCAATTGACCGGCAACGTGCTGCTGGCCGAGGACTATCCCGACAATCAAATGCTGCTCACGCACATTCTAAAAAAGCAGGGGCTCACCATCACGCTCGCCGAAAACGGCCGCAAGGCGGTTGAACTGGCGCTGGCCGCCGATAGTGCCGGCGAACGGTTTGACTTGATCTTTATGGACATGTTGATGCCCGAGATGGACGGTTACGAGGCGACGCGCGCACTGCGAAAGGCCGGATACGACGGAACGGTGATCGCGTTGACGGCCAACGCCATGTTGCAGGATCGCGATAAGTGCCTGGCCGCCGGCTGTGACGACTACCTGACGAAGCCGGTGGTCATCCGCGATCTGGCAGCACTGCTCTGTCGATACCTGGCCGACGCTGCATCCGACAGCGGCGAATCGCGAGCCGATTCCGACCTCCCGGCAAAATTGTCACACGCCGTCGGCACCGTTTAAGCACGTCGCGCAGCGTATCAATCGGGTGGCCCAGCCGTCCCCCTTCAGGGTGGCTGAGGTACTTTCGCGACAAGACTCGACATCATCCGCATTGAATGGAAAATGAACCAATCATTCGCAAATCTGCGAGTGGAGAGTTCCACAGCCATCCGGATTCGAACGGTGCCTCGTCCGAATCACTCTCCAGACCGCCAGGCGCGGTACTGAATCTGTCCTCGCGCGGCGGGGCGGCCGGGCCATTCGACGCCGCGCCATTGTCCCTGCTGGTCGTCAAAATTCTGATTGGCCAGATAGGCCAACTGATCGCCAGGCAGCCACTGCGCCTCTTCGATCCATTCAGTCTCCACAGGCGCGAACCCGAACGTCTTCTGAATGGTCCGCCAGCCCACGAGCATGAGCGCCAGTGACACCATCATGATCACGGCCATGGGAACCAAGAGCGGGCCCATCGCCAGGAATCGCACGTCGAACCACGGCCAGGTGTGCCGCGCCGACAGCAGCAGAATCAACGTCCCCCCCGCCAGATACGGCCCATAAGGGAGCTCGCGATCGCGACGAAAGAACCACATCGGCAGGGCCACGGCGACTGCCAGCGTCATGGCCAACAGAAAGACGATCAACGTCCCCTGCCAGCCGATGAAACTGCCGATCATGGCCATCAGCACGACGTCGCCAAAACCCATCGCCTCACGCTTCAGGGCCCAATGACCGGCCAGCCGCACGGCCCAGATGCTGCCGCCGCCGACGATGATTCCCGCGACGCTTAAGCACAACCCGTGGAGGTGGGGATGGGTCGTGATCCAGTCGGGAACGCCGATGAAATGGGGCCAGTTCACAAGCCAGCCCGGCGCCTTGCCGGCAGGAAAGAGAGCTTGCAGCGGCACGGCGAAACCCCACGCCGCGCCGGCCATGCCGGGCGTCTGATACCAGACGGGCACAATGTACGTGTTACCCAGAATCGTGTGGGTGAAGACGGCGATCGCCATCGCCGGCAGCGTCACGGAATCGGGAATGATCCGCAGATCGATGTCGATGAACGTCGCCACGATCAGCGCAATGATCAGTACGAGATGCAGCGCGTACCGGCAGTTGACGAGCACTTGGGGTGAGAGAGGATTGACCGGCCCGAAAAAATGCCAGACCGAACTTTCCTGCAGCGCCGTCCACCCCAGGCTGGGAACTTCAAAACAATAGAGAAGGACAAACAGCAGCCCCGTGAGCGCTTCGATCAACGGATAGCGGACCGAGATCGTGCCGCGGCAAATCCGACAACGGCCTCGCAATTTGAGCCAGCCCACGATCGGGATATTGTCCCGGAATCGGATTGGCTCGCGGCACCGCGGGCAGTGCGAGGGGGGGTGCACCATGTATTTGAACGCGCGCCACAGATTTTCTTCTCGCGGCAGGCGGTAGATGCACACGTTGAGCATGCTGCCGAACACCGCCCCCAGGATGAACAGACCGAACAGCACGATGGCATATTCGACGTAGAGGACGTTCACCGGCCCCCTCCGCGCGCGAGGTTGGCTTCGACGGCGACGGCGATCCGCTCGACGATTTCCGCCGTGCTGAGGCGGTCGGTGAAAATCGAGAGCGAAGCGCAATCCCGATACAGCGGTTCTCGTTCAGCCAGCACCCGGGAGATTTCCGCGATGCCGCCGCCGACCAGGTTCGGTCGCCGTCCGGCAGTCGTGGGGTCGGCGGCGATCCGCTCGGCGAGCACGTCCACCGAGGCCTGCAGCCAGACGACCGGCCCGGCCGTCTTGATTTCGAGCCGCGTGCCGGCATCCAGGATCGCTCCGCCCCCCACGGCCAGCACGAACCTGTCGCGCTGCAATAGCGCGGCGACCGCCTCGCGCTCGCGGCGCCGGAAGCCCGCTTCGCCTTCGTCGGCGAAGATTTCGCGGATCGACCGACCGGCCGCTTCTTCGATGACGGCATCGGCGTCGATCCAATCCAGCGCCAGCCGCGCCGCTAAACCCGCGGCGGCCGTCGTTTTCCCGCTTCCCCGATACCCGATGAGGGTGATTACCATCACGAAGTCCTCGCCACCGAGATTGCTTTTCGCAAGACGTCGCGCATGGTCTCAACTGGCGCCGTTTTGCCGGTGAACAGCTCGAACTGCCGGGCCGCCTGCCGCACAAACATCTCGACCCCCGTAATCGTCTTGCAACCTCGTTCACGGGCCTGTTTGATGAGCAGCGTCCGCTCGGGATTGTAGATCGTGTCGAAGACCACCATCCCTTCGCGGAGCCAGTTCTCGGCGAACGGCGTATTGTCGAGGTTGGGATGCAGACCCACCGACGTGCAGTTGATGAGCACGTCGGCGAAGACGGCGCCCCGGTTTTGCCATTCGATGAGCAGGCAGCCGAAATGGTCGACCAGCTCTGCGGCGCGAGCTTTGGTGCGGTTCGAGATCATCAGCACGCCACCGTGGCTGACGACGCCGCGGCCGATGGCGCGGGCCACTCCGCCCGCTCCTAAGAGCAGCACCTTGCGCCCCGCCAGGGCCGAGAGCGACAGGTCGGTCCCGGCAGCCGGGTCGGGGTTCAATTCGTTGACCAGCGACTCGAGGGCTGCGTCGTAATCAGTATTGGCGGCGTGCCAGGCGCCGTCTGTCCCTTTGAACAGTGTGTTGGCCGCGCCGAGGTCGCGGATCGGGCCTTCGTATTTGTCGGTGAGGGGCAGAACGTCCTCTTTATGCGGCAAGGTGACGCTGTAACCTTTGACGGGGAGCCAGTCGAAGCTTTTAACGGCGTCGGCCAGCGCGCCTTTCGGCACGCGGAACGGCAGGTAGACCTTGTTGAGACGTTCGTGCGCGAACGCCGCATTGTGCACCAGCGGGCTCATACTGTGCGCCACCGGATCGGCGACCACGCCATAGACTTCAGTCGCGGCGTTGATCTGATTGTAATGATAGATGTCTCGCATTTCTTCGAATGTGAGCTGCCCCGGCGCCATCGACCGTTCCTGGCTGAACGTGGCGTAGGTGAATGGGGCGCCATAACGACCGGCGAGGATCCGACTGGGAACGCCGAATTCCCCCATGCAGAAGGCCACGGTCGGTACTTTGGCCGCCGCCGCCAGTTTCAGCAATCGCACGTTGTCGAGCGGCGAGTTGGCCATCGTCACGATCTTGACGATATCGGGATCGAGATCGAGGATCCGCTTGTAGATGCCTTCAAGATCATCGGGGGTCTTGTCGAAATCGTGGTGGCTCACGATCCGTTTGGTGGGGCCGAATCGCCGGATCGATCCGGCGATGTCTTCTTCGAGATCGACGTACTCCGCCCCGCTGACGATGGCAGCGCGCAGCACCATCAGCCGTTGTTCTTCGGTCCAGCGCCACAACCCCTTGTCGCGGGCCCGGCGGCAGGTGACGACCACCGGCGTGGGCCGACCAGCCAGCAGTCGGCCTACATCGGGCGCGTGCGACAACCAATCGAGCCGCAATTCGACGAGCTGCGCTCCTCTTGTCGCCAGATGCTTGTGCTCGGCGATGACCATCTTGTGGCGCGTACGTCCCAGACTGACGCAGATCATGGTTCGGGTTCGAGTTCTATCCTGCGGGAACAAGGCGCTGAGCCCGAGCGCGATTTGTAATTCGACATGGCCCGATCCGGCGTCGGCCGAAACAGGCAAACCCTGTATCATGGCGAAACCCCATTGCCGCGGAAAGGGACCTTGTCGATTCGATCTGTCTTCGCGTGCCTATGTTTTTCCGACGGTTGGTCAAGGCTGAGCAATGCTCGCGACTGCGAGCTGCGGGGGGTCGATCCCCGTGGTTGCCGGGTGAAGTTATGCGGAGTCGTGAGATAACGTGCGCAGAGCGAGACCGGTGTGACTGGTGGGAACGCGTGCGATTTCGGCGGGAGTGCCGACCGCGACAAGGTCGCCGCCTGAAGAGCCTCCTTCCGGGCCCAGGTCGATCACCCAGTCGGCACGGGCAATTACGTCGAGCTGGTGCTCGATGACGATCACCGTGTGCCCCTCGTCAGCCAGACGTTCGAGCAGATCGAGCAGGCGTTCCACGTCGGCCGGATGCAGGCCGGTCGTCGGCTCGTCCAGGACGTACAGCGTGCGTCCCGGCTGTTTTCGTCCCAACTCGGCGGCCAGCTTGATCCGCTGGGCTTCCCCGCCCGACAGCGTCGTCGCCGATTGGCCCAGCGAGAGATAACCCAGACCAACGTCGACGAATGTTTGCAGTTGAGCGTGAAGACCCGCGAAGTTCTCGAAGAAGGCAAGCGCTTCGTCGATCCGCAGGGCGAGGATGTCGGCCACCGATTTGCCGCGGAATTTCACGTGCAGCGTCTGCCTGTTAAATCGCGCGCCGTGACATGCCGGACAGACGACTTCCATATCAGGCAGGAATTGCATCGAGACGCGGCGCGTTCCCTGCCCGCGGCACTCCTCGCAACGACCGCCGGCCGCGTTGAAGCTGAACCGCGCCGATCGAAAACCACGGACCCGGGCGTCGCGGGTGCGGGCGAAAAGGCGGCGGATTTCGTCCCAGATGCCCGAGGCCGTCGCCGGGTTGGAGCGCGCGTTGCGGCCCAGCGGGGACTGATCGATCTCGACGAGCCGGTCGATACGTTCGCTACCGGTCAACCTGCCGGGCAGTCCATCGGCAGTCGTTTCCGTTGCGATGGCGGCCTTCGAGGCGGAACGGCTAATGTCCGGCGGTCGCCCCCAGGGCCGGGCCGCCAACACGGCACGCAGCTTGGGAACCAGCGTTTCCATGACGAGCGTGCTCTTTCCTGATCCGCTGACACCGGTCACGCACGTCATGCATCCGAGCGGAAAATCGACCGAAAGGTCTTTAAGGTTCCGAGCCGTGGCTCCTGTCAAAGTCAATGTTCCTTGAGCAGCACGACGGCCTGATTTGTCGGCTCTGTCGTGATGAAGGCGCCTCGTCTGCTGGCCGGAAGGCGAGACGCCTGCACCACAATAATCGAACCGTGAGCGCAGAAACCGGCCTGTCAGCGAACATTCGTCGCTCGCAACGGCGGTGGGAGTGCCCGCCGAGACGATGCGCCCACCTTCACGGCCGGCGCCCGGGCCGAGATCAATCAGGTGATCGGCACGGGTCATGACGTCGAGATCGTGTTCGACGACGATCAGACTGTTCCCCTGGTCGCGTAGCGCAAGCAGCGATTCGAGCAGCAGTTTGGTGTCGCGCGGATGCAGCCCGATCGTCGGCTCATCGAGGATGTAGCAGACGCCGATCAGTCCGCCTCCCAGGCATCCTGCGATCCGGGCGCGCTGGAACTCGCCGCCCGACAAGGTGTTCGTCGGACGGTCGAGAGACAGATAATCGACGCCCACCTGCCGCAGGAATTTGAGCCGGTGATGAATCTCGGGGAGGAGCCGCAGTGCGACGAGACGTGCCTGCGGAGAGAACTCGCCGATGTCTGTCCAGGTAATAGCTGCGCTTTGAGTCGCCGCGCCGCCCGGCTCCGGGTTAAACGAGTTCAGCAGTGCGCCAATGGAGGCTTCGGTTTGAGCGACGGTCTGCGCGAGGAGTGTCTGGATGGGAACGCCAGCCAGTGTGACGGCGCGGCCGACGGGAGCCAGGCGCGCGCCGCGGCAATCGGGGCAGGTCGCCTGATGCAGGGAGGCAGGCGTGATCGACGCGCGAGTTCGTCGGGTCGGATCCATCTTTTGCAAAGCGACCCCCTCTGCCCCCCCCTTGCTAAGGGGAGGAGTGGTTGGTGGCCGCTCGCCGCGTATGTCCGTGAGATTGTCGCTGACGAAGCCCAGGCCCTCGCAAGTCGGGCACGCGCCATACGGGCTGTTGAAGCTGAAGGTGCGCGGCTCGATCTCGGGAAAGCTGAGCTGGCAATCCGGGCAGGCAAAGCGGGCGCTGTACAACCGGTCGTGCCAGCCTGTCGCGTCTTCATGGCTGATGATGCAGCTTCCATTGCCGTGCCGCAATGACAGATCGACCGATTCATGGAGTCGGGCCCGCAGGCCGTCTTTGACGACGATCCGGTCGACGATCACATCGATGTCATGCGGCTTCGACTTTTTGAGCGGGGGGGGCGAGCCGGCGTCGACGACTTCGCCGTCGACGCGGGCCCGTACAAAGCCTTCGCGGCAGATCTTCTCGAACAGCTCGCGGTGAATTCCCTTTTTCCCGCGCACGAGGGGGGCCAGAATCATGGCTTTGCGGCCTGCTTCGAGGGCCAGGATGGCGTCGACGATGGCCTGCGTCGACTGTTGCGACAGCTCGCGGCCGCAGTTCGGGCAGTGGGCCGTGCCGGCCCGGGCGTACAGCAGCCGCAGGAATTCGTGAATGCCGGTCGTCGTCGCCAGCGTGCTGCGGGGATGAATGTGACCGACGTGCTGCTCGACCGACAGAGTCGGAGGCAAGCCTTCGATTTCGTCGACGTCGGGGCGCTGCATCTGGTCGAGATAGGCACGGGTCTGAGACGACAGCGTTTCGAGGTAACGCCTTTGCCCCTCGGCGAAGAGCGTGTCGAAGGCCAGCGAGCTTTTGCCACTGCCGCTCACTCCGGTGACGACCACGAACTTCCCGCGAGGGATGTCGACGTCGACGTTCTGCAAGTTATGGACCCGCGCCCCGCGCACACGGATGAGGCTGGCCACGGGGTCGGAAGGCAGTGGCACGGGGGGTGCATCCGTCATTTGGGAGTGGTTCGACAAAGTGCCCCGGCCGTCCGACGATCTGGTGGATTGAGATTTGAAGCTTCGAGCCGTGCCATGTCCCGCGCTGTCTACGGATCGGAATCCGTTTCTGCATACCCTTCGTTGTGAATAATGCGGGTCGTGCGCGCCGGTTCAAGGCGACGAGGAATTCACGCCGCATCCGCCCACGGCACGGCAACTTACGTCGATCGTATCGTTCCAGCCCCAGGTTATCGGCGCGCTGCGAGCCAGGGGCGCTTCCCGCAGAGAAATCCGACACAAGTGATTTCCGGCAATTGCTTTGAGTTGCATGGGCATCGTCAAGATCTCATTTCACAAACCGGCCAGTTTGGGCGTCGTCAGGCAGGTTTTGAGACGCGTCAGGCAGGTTTTGAGACCGGGTCGAGCACGTTTCGAGACGAGCTCGATCGCATTCGCCTCTCATTTGGCAGCTGCGAGAGAACAACTCGGTCCGCTGAACGATTCAGCCCCCGCTCCCGCGACGCAGTCGCCTGCCCAAGATTCCTACAGTCCGATCAACTGTCATTATATACGCGGGGCGGCGGAATATAAGGCATTTCAAAACGGATCGAACACAGGGGTGCAACGGTTAAATGGGAGTGGCCCCCAAAAACGCCGACGCTGGCAGCGTCGCCCACGTGGCCGATGCTGCCAGCATCGTCGGCATTACTTCAAAGGCATACCCCCAATTAACGGATGCACCCTGGCGCGCGCATCAATTGCTCTCTACGAGTCGACAGCAATTTCGTCACTTATTATATACGGAATGGGCAAGCCACGAAGTGTTCGCGTGAGGATTGCAAATTGAAAATTGTCAATCTGAAATTAAAAATTGGGACTTTCGCGCTGACGTGTCTGGTTATCGGGGCGCACTGCCAGATGACGATCGCGGCCAACCCGGCGCCGCGCAAGACGCAAAACGTGGTACTGATCACTTATGACGGCCTGCGCTGGCAGGAGGTCTTCAGCGGCTGCGACGAAACATTGCTTAATAAGGACCAGGGAGGAGGCGTGCGCGATCTGGTCGCAATCCGTAGCCGCTATTGGCGCAACACGCCTGATGAACGCCGCCAGGTGCTGCTCCCCTTTTTCTGGAAAACGGTCGCCGCCGAAGGGCAAGTGTTCGGCGATCCGCAACATCATTGCCGGGCGCGGGTCACGAACGGCCTGAACTTTTCGTATCCCGGCTACAACGAAATCCTGACCGGTTTTGCGGACGACAAGATCGACTCGAACAAGAAGAAGAACAATCACAACGTGACCGTCCTGGAATGGCTGGACAAGCGCCCGGGCTTTGCAGGTCGGGTCGCCGCGTTCGGATCGTGGGACGTATTTCCCTACATCATCAACGCCGAGCGCAGCCGGATTCCAGTGAACGCCGGGTGGCAAACCTTCGACGTGGGGGTCGATGCTACGCGCCTGGCGGCGCTGAATGACGCGGTCCGCGACTCGATGCGCGTCTGGGACAACGTCCGTGACGACGGCCTGACATTTCACGGCGCGCTCGAATACGTGAAGGCCAAGAAACCGAGGGTACTCTATATCTCGTTCGGCGAGACTGACGACTGGGCGCACGACGGACGCTACGACCACGTCCTCGATTCGTCCCGCCGGACGGATGGTTTCATCGAACGGCTCTGGAATGCGCTGCAGTCGATGCCCGAATACGCCGGGAAGACGTCTCTGGTGCTGACGACCGACCACGGCCGCGGCGACACGCGCGTGGAATGGAAGAACCACGGAAAGGACACGCCCGGATCAGACCAGATGTGGATCGCCGTGCTCGGCCCCGACACGCCAGCCACCGGTTGCCGCAGCGATCTGGAAGTGACGCAAAGCCAGGTGGCGGCCACCGTGGCCGATCTGCTCGGCGAAGACTATCACGCCGCCGTCCCCGCCTCGGGTGCTCCTTTGCCGGGGATTCGCGCAAGGGACTCGGCTGCGCCTCGCCGCTAAACAGTTGCACATGCTATTGTGCGAAGGGCCAATCGCGCTCGAGCGCGTCGCGCTGCAAACGGGTCAGTTGTCTGATCCCCGTGAGCGCCAGGTCGAGTTGCGCATCGAGTTGCGCCCGCGTGAAAGTTCGCCCCTCGGCCGTCCCCTGGATTTCCACGAATTCCCCGGCGCCGGTCATCACGATGTTGCAATCGACCTGTGCCCGGCTGTCTTCCGAATAATCGAGATCGAGCAATAGTCGATCGTCGACCAGGCCCAGGCTGATCGCGGCGATGCTCGTATGAAAGACCGGGGCCGCGCCCGGGAGTTTGTCCTTGACGGATGCCACCGCGTCGACCAGTGCGATGAAGCCGCCTGTGATCGACAGCGTCCGCGTTCCACCGTCCGCCTGCAGGACGTCGCAATCGACGGTGACCTGCCGTGGACCGAGGGCCTCGAGATCCACCACAGCCCGCAGGCTGCGGCCGATCAGGCGCTGGATCTCGGTAGTGCGGCCGTCGACTTTGCCGGCCCGCTCGCGCGGCTTGCGCGGGGCGGTGCTGCCAGGGAGCATGTTGTATTCGGCCGTGACCCAGCCGCGGGCCTGGTCTTTCTTCATCCAGGGTGGAAGCGATTCATCGACGCTGGCGGTGCAGAGGACGATGGTTTCTCCCGCGCGGATGAGAACGCTGCCTGGGGCCGCGCGCGTATAACCCCTCACGATCGAAATGGGTCGCAGATCGGGGGGCAGCCGGCCGTCGCGTCGTTGCTGATTGTCGGTAATCGAATCGAGATTGGTCATAGATTTCTCATGGCATATCATGCTTCCATTCGCAACGCGACTTTGCGGGTGGTCCAGCCGTGCCGTCAGGAGGCCGAATTGGCATCCAAGAGCCAGAGCAGAATCCCACGGGCGCCGTGCATGCGATTTTCGGCCTGCGGAAGGGCGATGCTGCTCGGGCCGTCGAGAACTTCGTCGGTGACTTCCATATTGCGGCGGGCAGGCAGGCAATGCATGAATCGGGCGGTTTTCGGGGCCGCCGCCATCAGGGCCGCGTTCACCTGGTACGGCGAAAAAATCTGCTTGCGTTTTTCCTGCTCGGCTTCCTGTCCCATGCTGGCCCAGACGTCGGTATAGACGACGTCGGCCGACGCGACGGCCGCCCGCGGATCGGTCGTTTGCGACACATCGGCCGCAGGAATTTTCCGTTTCACGCGTTCGATAAAGTCGGCCCCGAATTGGTAACCGCTCGGCGCGGCCAGAATGAATTTCATGCCTGACAGAGCGCTGGCCATGGCCAGCGACCGCGCCACGTTATTGGCATCCCCGACGAAGACCAGCGTCTTGCCAGCCAGACTTCCCAGCGTCTCTTGCATCGTGAGCAGGTCGGACAGGGCCTGACAGGGATGCCCCTGATCGGACAAGCCGTTGATGATCGGACAGCCTGCGTGCTGAACGAACTCTTCGACCAGCCGATGGGAGAACGTCCGCAGCACGATCCAGTCGGAATAAGTTCCCAGCACGCGGGCGACGTCTGCGATGGATTCGCGCCCGTTGAGGCCTGCCTCGGCGTTCGTGAGGAACAGGCTCGAGCCGCCGAGTTGGGCCACGGCGGCCTCGAAACTGACGCGGGTGCGCAACGAGGGCTTTTCGAACACGAGAGTCATGACACGGCCCCCCAGCAGGCGCGGGCGCTCTCCCTGGCGGATGCGGCATTTGACTTCAGCCGCCAACTTCAGGATTTCGTTTACGTCCGCCGGGCTCAGTCGCGACAACGAGTCGAAATGCTTCATAATCAACCTCTTTTTTGCCGCCGGTAACGAGAAACCGCCGGGGTTCATAACCCGGCGGTATGAATGCTTCGACACCGTGAGACGGAATCTGGTTCGGTTCCTCGGCGTCAACGCACATCTTCTCGCCCCGGGGAAGTGTTCGCCGGCGGCGGCATGCCAAATATCCCCTCTTTTCTAGCCGTTTTTTGGCCGGCAGGCAAGGGGTTGGGCAGCGCAGAAACAACGGTCGAAAGATTCGCGATCACTCGAGGTCTCATTTCATTCATGCTCTGACCTGTCACCCTACCCATTTGTGAAAACCGACGTTGCCGCGCCTGCATTGTTTGCCGTGGCGCGGTATGCTCACTGTGGTCTTGTGATCCTGGGGAGAATGGCCTCCTGTTTGAACTGTACGGAATCCGTCTCAACGAGAGTGTGTGGAAATGCGGCAGATCGGTACTCTGACAGAGCAATGGCAGGCGCAGCGGCTGGCCGACTATCTCCTGACGCTGGGGATTCGCTCGCAGCTTGAAACAGAACAGGGCGCTGTCGCGATCTGGGCCCTGGATGAAGACCGAATCCCCCAGGCGCGGGAAGAATTCCAACAGTTCATCCAGGATCCGAATGCCGAACGCTATTCCGCCGCCGAGCGGCAAGCCCAGCAGCTTCGCGACGAGTGGATTCAGCGGGAACGGCAACGACAGCGGAACATCGTGTCTGTCAAAGGACGCTGGAACATGCCCAGCGCGAAAGGCCTGACCTTTGTGCTGATCGTACTCAGTTGCGCGGCTGGATTCGCCACCGACTTCGGGGACCGGGTTGACAACCCGGTCTGGCAGATGCTGATCATCGACAGCAACGTCCGCATTGGAAACGACCTGTTCGAAAAACGGACGTTCAGCCCCATGTGGGACGTCTTCCACGGACAAATCTGGCGCTTGATTACGCCGATATTTTTGCATATCGGCCCTGTGCATCTCGTCATGAACATGATGGCTCTGCACACCCTGGGAAAGTTGATCGAAAGCCGCTACGGTACGCTTGCGCTGGCCGGGCTCGTCGTGACGATCGCCGTCGTTTCGAACATTTCCCAATATGCTTATAGCGGCCCCAGCTTCGCCGGGATGTCGGGGGTCGTGTTCGGCCTGTTCGGTTACGTGTGGATGAAAAGCGAGTTCGACCCTGCCGCGGGATTCAGGATCACCCGTTCCAGCATCATGATGATGCTGGGTTGGCTCGCGCTGTGCTTTACCGGATGGATCGGCCCGATTGCCAATGTCGTCCATACCGTCGGGTTGATTGCAGGAATGCTGCTGGGATATGGACCTGTCATCCGACGGCGGATCCTGGGGCGGTGAATTCCATGCCGCATGCCGCCGGAACGACCGTACCGACGCTGGCGCAGGTGAGTCATGCGCCGAGAGCCGCCTGGTGGTGGCTGCCGTGGTCGATCGCCAGCGCCGTGTTTGCGGGAATCGAATCAACCCGCATGGCCGAACGGCAAACGATCGTCTCCTGGTTTTTGCAGGCCGAGTATGACACGCTCGTTTACCTCGCATTTCTGATGACCGCGCCGTTCGTGTGGTGGTGGCAGGGGAATCAATCACAGTCCCGTAGCGGCGTCAAAACATGGTTGGTGAAGTTATGCGACTGGTTGTTTGGCGCGCCTGCCGGCCTTAAGGTCAGCTCCGGAAGGCGGCCGGCAATTCTCTCAGCTCTGATCGGTTTGGCGTCACTGGCGACGAGCGCCTCGATCGGGGCTCGATTCGACCATCTTCCGCCTGCCTATCATGACGAATACAGCTATTTGTTTCAGGCGGAGACGTTTCTCGCCGGGCGGGTTTCGTTTCCCAGCCATCCTGCGGCGCGTCTGTTCGATCAGATGCACGTCTTGAATGAAGGACGTTTTGCCAGCCGATATTTCCCGGGTGCGGGCTTGTGGATGGCTCCGTTCGTCGCCGCTGGACATCCGTATTGGGGGCATTGGCTGGCCGGCGCCATCTGCGCGGTGCTGATATTCTGGATCGGCAGGGAGCTGGCGGGGGAGGGTGCGGGGTTGATCGCGGGCCTCTTGACGGCGCTCTCACCGGGCATGGCCCTGTTCTCGAATTTACTGTTGGCTCATCATCCGACGCTCGTGGGGCTGGGCGTGTTCATCCTGGGGTATCTCAGACTGATGCGGACGGGCGCCCTGGGCTGGGGAGTTTTATCGGGCACGGGGCTGGCGTTCGCTACGTTATGCCGGCCGATGACGGCGGCAGGCGTCGCCCTCCCATTTGGGATTTACCTGCTGGCCTGGGCGTTCCAAGCCGTTCCGCCCATCGCAACGGCTGACGCAGCGCCGGAGTTGGCCGGGTGTGCCTTGAAACGATCGCGGCGTTGGCTCGCCGTAATCTGCCTCGGACTTCCGCTCTTCTTCGCCGGCGCGGGAATGCTCGCGTACGACAAAGCCATCACCGGAAATGCCTGGCTCACGCCATACAGCCTTTACACAGACCTCCACACACCACGGCACGTGTACGGATTCAACAACGTCGAACGTGGTCTCAAGCATCAAGGCCCGCGCGTCATTCAGAATTACGACCAGTGGGCTGAAAACTTGACTCCTCGTTTGGCGCTGGCCAACGCGTGCACAAGGCTGACGGCAAGCTGGAGATGGACTCTAGGATTGATTCCCTTGACGCTCGCCGCTGCGGGGGGATTGGTTGTGTGGAAACGACTTTCAGCTGGGGCGTGGCTCATCCTGGCGGGCATCGTCTCGCTGCATGCCGCACATCTCCCATATTGGTTCGTCGGCATGGAAGATCACCACTATGTGTTCGAAGCGGGGCCATTGTGGGCCGTCTGGGTGGGCGTCGTGACGACGGAGGCCTATCGCATTTGGTCTGCTGAGCGCCGGTTCGCCCTGTGCGTCTGGTGGGGAGCACTGCTCGCAGCAGCCGTCGTCATGAACTTTGAGATCAGCAGCGGCGTATGGTCGGCCCCGCTCGAGCAGGGGATCGGCCGAGTGGATTTCGCGCGAACCGAACATGGCCGGTTCCTGAAACTCGTGACGAGGCGGGCAATCCCTCGACCGGCGCTAGTCCTGGTCGATGCCGATCCGGCGGACCGGCATATTGAGTACGTCGCCAACTCACCCGACCTGGCCGGCCCGCTCTTGATCGGACGTTACATTCCCGAGGTCGTGTCTCTCGAAGAAGTGCGACGGTTGTTCCCGGATCGCAGCGTGTTTGTGTATCGGATCCGTAATGTGTTTCGCGAAGGATCACGAACGCGAGAAGAAGAGTGGCGACGGATGTAGAGCCTCACGATAAAAAACGAAACCGGGCTCTTGCAGGCAGATGCCTTCAAGAACCCGGTTTTCGAATTGAACCGGAGCTTCAAAACTAGGCAGCGGGCTTCGGAGCCGGTGCGTCGGCGGGAGCCGGCGGAGCAGCTTCGGGAGCCATCGGGGCGCTGCCAGCGCCAGGTGCACAGCAGGAAGCAGCCGGTGCACAGCAGGTCGGGGCGGGAGCGCAGCAGGTCGGACGAGGAGCGCAGCAGGTGCGAGGTGCACAGCAGCTGCTCTGTTGTCCGCAACCACCACAGCTCGATTGACCGCAGCTACCGCAGCTACGCTGCTTGCAGCACTTGGTCCGACAGCACTTTTGTTTGCAGCAGCTGCGCGCCTGGGCTTCAGCACCGCTCATGGCGAGGCTGACAGCGGCGACAACTACGGCTGCCAGTGTCAACAGCTTACGTGTCATTGTGTGTTCTCCTTTGTGGACTAAAATGTGGCACATTTACTAACGTCGACGTACGTCTGTTCCAGTTCTCGGCGACAGTCTGGCCGAACTCATTTCCCGGTTCTGGAATTCGTTCAAACCTCGCCGTTTACCGAGTAACCGGTAAACCAGTTCATCTACGATGGCAGCGCAAACGACGCGTTTGCCCCGATCGAGTAGGTAGAATAGGCAGGCCCTGCGGTATTGTCAAACCAAAAAGCCAAAAAATATTAGGAGTTATTCCGACCATCTTTTGAGCGGAATGGCATACCAGACAAGACTGTACGGCGAGGCACCGAGCAGTCATCATCTGAGGTATGGCAATTCCGGTTCAGCAACATACATGCCGCACTTTGATCTTTCCCGATTCACAGTCTGCGGTCTGGAAGGTGAGTGGTCAATCCGTGACGCTCGACGCACCTCCCTGGATCATGGGAATCGTCAACGCCACGCCTGACAGTTTTTCGGACGGCGGCAACTTTCTCGATCCTGCTGCGGGCCTCGCACATGCGCTCAGGCTCATCGACGAAGGGGCGCGAATCATCGACATCGGGGGCGAGTCGACCCGGCCTGGTGCAGCGGCCGTCGGGGTCGATGAAGAATTGTCTCGCACCATCCCTATCATCGAGCAACTCTCGCGAACTTCACCCGTTTTGATTTCGATCGATACCACCAAATCCCAGGTGGCTCGCGCTGCTCTCGCTGCCGGGGCCCATATCGTTAATGACATCTCCGGGCTGACTTTCGATGCGACGATGCCACAAGTTTGTACAGAGACCGGCGCCGGCGTGATTTGCATGCACATCCAGGGCATTCCTCAAACAATGCAGAACGATCCACATTATGAGGACGTCGTATCAGAAGTCAGCCAGTTTCTGGAGGGCCGCCTGGCGGAGCTTGAACGACTGGGGATCTCCCGCGATCAAGTCGTGACCGACCCGGGGATCGGGTTCGGCAAGACCGCCGGGCACAACCTCGCACTGCTGGCGAACGTGGCCCGGCTGCGAGCGCTGGGCAGGCCGGTTTGCATCGGGCATTCTCGCAAACGGTTCTTAAAGAAGCTGCTGGGCAGGCCGGTCGATGAGCGATTGTTCGGGACAGTGGGAGTTTCAGTGGCCGTGGCATTGCAGGGGGCCGAGATCATCCGCGTTCACGACGTGGCGGCCACGCGGGACGCAATTCTCGCCTGCCAGGCCATAATCGTGAAAGATTGACCCGGCCTGCAATCGAGGCGTATGATATTATTTACATAAAGAGAGGCTTGCCTGATGCGAAACGCGTGTGCCAAGATGCGACGCCTGCTACGGCCCGGATTGGGCCGATTGCGCGTCGGATTGCGCGCCGCTTTAATCGTCTCTCTCTGGCATGCACCGATTCCGTGGGTCCATTTTCACGATCTGAAAGGCCCGCAGGTTGAAGACCTCGATCCGCTCTCTCGTCATGTGGCCGAGTTCCATGCCGACGATCTCGATCTGGGCCGGCGGGCGCTGGATTGGCATGCCCACCTGGTCCTCCCCTGGGCTCTGGATCTGCATGATCCCTGCCCGGGTGAAGACCCCATTCCCTGCCCGGACGACGTCTGCGTCATCGTGACGGCGGAAGCCGCGAACCTGCAATTGTCGATGTCGCTGGATCGGCCTGTGCCCGGGCCGTTTACGATTGCGGGGCATTTGCCCGCCCAGTTCGCACTCAGGATGCCGGAGGTTGTCGCTACGGCGACGATTCCCGCGTGCGGCTGGTGCCGCCATTTCTTTGAGACGTATGGGCGCGCGGCCGCCGTGCGCGACCTGGCCGGCGTCCGCCTCTGCTGAGACGCCGCTTCTTCGTGTGCAGGGCGTGAACCGGTCGTTCGGCATCCCCTGTTTACCGATCCGCACGCGCTGGAATTTCGGTTTCAGCTGGTGCGTGGAACCCGGACACCGTTTGAAGGCGGAGCCTCAACAGTTCCCGCAGAGACGTCTCATGAGAAATCGAATTCTGATTGCCGTTACCGTGGTCGCATGTGTCGCCGCGGTCGCCGGCGGGGCCATGTGGGCGCCGCGCTGGTGGCAGGGGAAGCCGGACGGCAATGCCGATGAGCCATCGCCGGCCAAGTCGCCCACGACAGTCGTCTTGACCCCAGAGAAATTTGCGACGCTTAAAATTCGCTGCGAACCGGCGGCCCGTCGTGAACTTCAAGAGACGTGCGTCGTTCCGGGCAGGCTCGAATACCGGCGGGTCAAGCGAGTCGAGGTCAAAGCGCCTGTCGAAGCCGTCATCCAGGAAGTGAAGGTCAAGCCGGGCGCCGCCGTCGAAGCCGGAACACCGCTGGCGCTGTTGACCAGTCCCGGAGTGGGGCTGGCGCGGGCCGAGGTCGAGAAAAGCGAATCGGACTTGAGAATCGCCAACCACACCCAGGAATGGAACGACGCCATTGCCCGCAATCTGGGCGAATTGCAGGCCTATCTGCGCGAAAAGCCGCGTTCGCAGGAGGTGGAAGAGAAATTTAACGACAAGTTGCTGGGAGACCACCGGCAGAACGTGCTGCCGGCGTATACGGAATTCATACGGGCGCAAAAGCTCTGGGATGCGAACGATTTGACGCGAAAAAGTGGGTCGATTTCTGAACAGAAGGCCCGGCAGTTCGAAGCCGATCGCGATAAAGCGTGGGAGAGTTTTCTGTCGGTCTGCGAACAATCGGAATATGACGCCTGGCAGGCGCGCGAAAAGGCAATGCAGAATCGGACCTACGCACGGCGGATGGTGGACGTCAACAAACAGAAGCTAGCGACCTTACTGGGCGAGTTCTCAAAACCCGAAAATTCCGACGACAGCGACTCCACGGGCGCCGCCGAGATCACGCGGTTCTTTATGGTCGCCCCGTTCGCGGGAACAGTGGAACAGCGGCTGGCTTCGGATTCCCAACGCGTCGAAGCCGGAACGCTGTTGTTCGTCGTCGCCAATACGGACGTGCTCGAAGTCTCGGCCGAAGTCCGCGAAGGGGACTGGCCGAAAGTCGCCCCCTACCTGCGCGACGGAGAAGGCAAGACGCTGAAGATTTCAGTCTCGGCCCTCGGTGAAGACCGCGAGTTCGAGGCCACGATCGACTATGTCGGCAGATACGTCGATGATCAGAACAAGGCCGTGCCGGTGATGGCCCTGCTCGACAACTCGCGTCGCGAGCTGGTCCCCGGGATGTTCGCCCGGATCCAGATCCCAGCCGGTCAGATCGAGAACGAGCTAGTCGTGCCGCCGGCCGCTTTGCGGACGAACGACCGGCAGGACTTCGTGTTCATCGCGGACGACCACGAGAAGCGCACGTATCATCGCGTCGACGTTCAGGTTGGCAAGCGGACTCCCGAATGGGTGACGATCGCCAGCGGGCTTTCACCCGGGCAGCGCGTCGTCGTCGAAGGGGCGAATGCACTCAAGAACGAGCTCCTCCTGGAGCGTGACGAAGAATGAGCCTCCCATGCTGACCGCCCTCATCAAGTTCTCGATCGAGAACCGGTTTCTCGTGCTCGTACTCACCTTCCTGATGGCTGCGGGAGGGATGTATTCGGCCCTGCACCTTCCCATCGACGCCGTCCCCGACATGACCAATACCCAGGTCACCGTCATCACCACGGCTGGGGCGCTCTCGCCGCTGGAAGTCGAACGCTACATCACGTATCCAGTCGAATGGACGATGGCCGGGCTGCCGCACGTCGAGCAGCTCCGCAGCACATCGCAATTCGGCCTGTCGGTCGTCACGATCGTATTCGAGGATGGCACCGACATCTACTGGGCGCGCAACGTGGTGTCGCAGCGCCTGAGCTCGGCCAAAGACCAGATTCCGCCCGGATACGGCGATCCCGAACTGGGCCCGATGGCGACCGCGCTCGGCGAGATTCTGCAATTCGAGGTGCGCGGCGCGGGATACACGCCGATGCAGCTCCGATCGATTCTCGACTGGGACATCGCTCCGCAATTGCGCGGGAAGGGTGTCACCGAGATCAACGCGCACGGCGGCTTCTTCAAAAGCTTCGAAGTTCGTCCCGATCCGAATCGGATGGCGGCCTTCAATATTTCGCTCGACGAGGTTTTCGAAGCGCTCGAACAGAACAACCTGACGGCCGGCGGCGGATACGTCGACCATTACGAAGAGCGCCGCTTCATCCGCGGGCAGGCGCTGCTCGCCGACGCCGCGGCCATCGAAGCAGTCGTCCTGCAGGCCCAACCCAGCGGCGTGCCGCTGCTCATCCGGGATGTCGCCGAAGTAACGGTGGCCCCGCTCTTGAGGCATGGGGCGGTAACGCGCGACGGGCGGGGAGAGGCCGTGACAGGGCTGGTGATGATGTTGTATGGCGAAAACTCACGGGAAGTTGTGCGGGCGGTCAAAGAGCGGCTGGGCGAGCTCAAATTGGCGCTGCCGGAAGGGGTGACCATCGAATTGATCTACGACCGCGCTTCGCTCGTCGAGCGAACGCTGCACACCGTCCTCACCAACCTGACCGAGGGGGGAATCCTGGTCATTGTCGTGCTGCTGTTCACCCTGGGGAGCTTTCGAGCGGGAATTATCGTGGCCCTGGCGATTCCCCTGTCGATGCTGTTCGCCGCCAGTTTGATGTCGCTGACGGGCATCACCGCCAGCCTGATGAGCCTGGGCGCCATTGATTTCGGCCTGATCGTCGACAGTTCGGTGATCATGATCGAAAACTGCATTCGCCGGCTGTCGCACGCCCATGACGCGGCCTCCCATGAAGACATCGTCCTGGAGGCGGCCGTCGAGGTCCGCAAGCCGACGATGTTCGGCGAGCTGATTATCTCGGTGGTGTACGTCCCTGTGCTGCTGTTGCAGGGAACGGAAGGCAAGCTGTTCCGGCCGATGGCCTGGACGGTGTTGTTCGCCCTCCTGGGCTCATTGATTCTGTCGATGACGCTGATGCCCGTGCTGGCGACGATCGGCCTGCGTGGCAAGGTCGGCGAGAAGGAAGTCTGGCTGATTCGGCTCATCAAGTGGGTGTACGTTCCGTTCCTTGAATGGGCGCTGCGGCACCGAGTGATCACGATTTGCACTGCACTGCTCGTCTTCGCGTCCAGCATTGTATTCTGCATCCCGGGCACGACGACGTTCCTGGGGGGTGTGTTCATGCCCAAGCTCGAGGAAGGGGACTTGCTTGTCGAGGCGGTGCGGCTCCCGACGGCGACTCTGGAAGGGTCGGAAGAAATGACGACCCAGATCGAAAAGCTGCTGCTGTCGCGATTCAAAGAGATCAAAACGGTGTTTTGCAAAACGGGACGTCCCGAGATCGCCTCGGACGTGATGGGAGTGCATCAGACCGATGTGTGGATCATGCTGAAGCCCGAATCCGAATGGCCCCGGCACAAGAGTCGCGACGAATTGAGCAAGGAGATCAAGAAGGCCCTCGACGAGAATATTGCCGGGGCCATGTTCGGGATCTCGATGCCGATCAAGATGCGCGTCGACGAATTAGTCGCCGGAGTAAAGGCTGACGTGGCTGTGCTGGTCTACGGAGACGATCTCGACGTCTTGGCCCGCAAAGGGAAAGAGATCGAACGTGTGCTGAGTGAAATCGAAGGAGCGGAAGACGTCAAAGCCAACATTCAGGGCAATCTTGCAACCCTCAGCGTCTATGTGAAGCCCGAGCGGCTGGCCAGATATGGAATCAACTCGAAACAAGTGATGGACGCCGTTGCCACTTTCGGGGGCAGGCGCTGTGGACAAGTATTCGAGGGGCGCGCCCGGTATCCGATTGTCGTGCGGATCCCCGCGGCCTGGCGGACAGATATTGAGCTCTTGTCGCAGGTGCCGGTCTGCAAAACCGGAAACCAACAGGTCAAGCTGGGAGAACTTGCCGATATCCGTCTTGAAGAAACGCCTCCCGTGATCGACCACGAAGGCAGCCGTCGGCGGACGTATGTCTCATCCAATGTTCGCGGTCGCGACGTCGTCAGCTTCGTGCAGGAAGCGCGCGCCGCCATCCGCAAGCAGGTCAACCTGGCCGGGCATGTTGTCGAATGGGGGGGCGAATTTGAACACTTGCAGACGGCCAGCCTGCGGCTGGCGTGGATTACACCGATCGTACTCCTGGTTATCTTTCTGCTGCTGTATACGTCGGTTCGATCGATTGGTCTGGCGTCGCTCATTTATCTGGCCGTACCGATGGCCGCGTCGGGCGGGGTGTATGCGCTGGCCCTGCGCGGGATGCCGTTCAGCATTTCGGCAGGGGTGGGCTTTATCGCCTTGTTTGGCGTGGCCGTGCTCAATGGATTGGTGTGGGTGAGCGGCGCCGAGCATCTGCGGGCCGAGGGTCGCTCGCTCCACGACGCGGCCGAGCAGACGGCGGTGACGCGGCTACGCCCCATTCTGATGACGGCGACAGTCGCCAGCTTCGGGTTCCTGCCGATGGCCCTCTCGACTACTCCCGGCGCCGAAATTCAACAACCGCTGGCGACGGTTGTGATCGGCGGCATCATTACGTCGACGCTGTTGACGACTCTCGTCCTGCCGACGATTTATCCCTGGTTCTGCCCTCGCGGCGGAACAGAGATTGCAAATTGAAAATTGGACGATGACCGAGCGCATCAATTCTCGATTTCCAATTTTCAATTCTCAATAACGTCCGAGGGAGAGGTCTGCAGCGCACGGGCGGCTTCGTGATAATCGAGCGTATCGCAGATCAACTCGCCGTCGCGGAGCACGACGTTGCGGCGGGCCTTGCGGGCCACGTCCAGGTTGTGCGTCACCAAGAGCACGGTGATCTGCTGTTCGCGGTTAAGTTGCTCGAACAGTTCCATAACGTCACGGCTCGTCCGCGAATCGAGATTTCCGGTCGGTTCATCCCCCATCAGGATCGCCGGACGATTGACGAGCGCCCGGGCGATCGCCACGCGCTGCTGTTGCCCCCCCGAGAGCTGGCTGGAGTGGTGCTTGAGGCGATCGGCCAGTCCCACCCGATCGAGCGCTTCAATCGCCCGTTTCTTGCGTTCTCGCGATGAAATCCCGCTCGTGTACATGAGCGGCAGCTCGACATTCTCGACGGCGCTGGTGCGCGGCAGTAAATTGAAATTCTGGAATACGAAACCGATTCGCTGGTTGCGAATGCGAGCTCGTTGATCGCGTGACAAATCGGCGATTTCTTCCCCGGCCAGCCGATAACTGCCGCTCGTCGGCCGGTCGAGGCAGCCCAGCAGATTCATCAGCGTCGATTTACCCGAGCCCGACTGTCCGGTCAGGGCGACGAATTCGCCGCCCTCGACAGTCAGGCTGGCATTGCGCAGCGCGACGACCTTGACCTCCCCCAGGTCGTAGATCTTCCAGAGATCGCGGAGCTCAATGAGTGACATGCTGACTTCGTCCGTAATGGTCCGCGCATATCCGCGACATCCGCGGCTCGCTCCCTTTTTATTCACGCGGATTGACGGTTTGCAACGCCAGGGAACCGATTGTACTCTGAAACCGGCGAATCGGTTTCATCGGCTGAAACGGTTTCCTCCTCCGGCGGGTACTCTTTCTATCGGCGTATGCCGATTCGCCGCCCGCTTTTCCGATTGCAATGCCTGATATGAAGTCATTCCTGATCTGGATATTGATTTTGCTCGCCGTGGCGGGCCTTTTGGCGGCGGCTTACGAACCGGCCGTCAATTATTGGAAGGCGCGCAATGCTCCGCAGTGGCGGTTTGCGCAGGTTTCCGAGGGCAAGATCGTGGCATTCGTCAACGCGACAGGCAGCGTCAAGCCGGTCCGCTCGTTGACGATCGGTTCATTCGTCTCGGGCCCCATCGATCCGTCCGTCCCGATTGCCGAGTTCAATCAGGAAGTCCAGGCGGGAGACCTGTTGTGCAAAATCGATCCGCGAATCCACAACGCCAATTTGCAGCGCGACGTGGCAAATCTGGAATCGAGCGTCGCCGATCTGGGGCGTGTGAAGGCCCAGTTGGAGCAGGCCGAGCGCGAGCTCAGCCGGGTGACGAAGCTGCGGGAGAAAGACAAAACATTCATTGCCGATACCGATCTCGACAAATACACGTACAACGTGCTGACGATCAAGGCGCAGGTCGGGGTGGCCGATGCCGCCGTCAAAGTGGCCCGGTCCCAGGTCGAGTATTCCGAAACGCAACTCAAGTATTGCGAGATCCGGGCGCCTGAGTCGGGAGTCGTCATCAACCGCAAGATCGATCCGGGGCAGATGCTGGCCGCGCAATTTCAGACCCCCGAACTGTTCGTGATCGCCCCCAACCTGCGGGAACGGGTCGACGTGCACGCTTCGGTCGACGAGGCCGACATTGGGCTCATCCGCCGCGCTCGCGAGCGCCAACTGCCGGTTTCGTTCACCGTAGACGCGTATGCCGACGAACTATTCCACGGCAAAATCGAAGAAGTGCGGATGAATTCGACGACCACGCAAAACGTCGTCACGTATCCGGTGATCGTCGCCGCCGCCAATCCCGATCTCAAGCTCCTGCCGGGAATGACCGCCAGCATCTCGTTCGAAGTCGACGAATGCCCGGCGACCGTGAAAATACCGAATTCCGCATTGAGGTTTTATCCCAACCTGGCCTTCGTGCGTGCGGCAGATCAAAAACTCGTCGATGGTCAGGAAATGCGTCCCGAAGACGACAACGAGGGTTCGAACGCCGCCAAGCTGGCTTCAGCTGAAGAGCGGAATGAATTGCATCGCTCGCGGAATCGCCGGCACGTCTGGGTCGTCGAAAACGGACTACTCAAAGCGGTGGAAGTCATCACGGGCCTTAGCGACAGTCGTTTCACCGAGATGGTCGGAGGAGACCTCAAACCGGGTGACAGCCTGGTCACGGGGCAGATTGTTCCTGTGGCGGGTGGATTCGGCGGATCAAGATGACAGACAACCCCGGATGGCCCGACCGTGTACTTGGCGCAATCCCAAATGACTGACGATTTATCAAGATGGACTTCTTAACCCTGCGAATTGCCTTACGCGCCCTGGCTAAAAATAAGCTCCGCGCCGGGTTGACAGTGCTGGGATTGGTGATCGGCATTGCCGCCGTCTCCACCATGGTGTCGCTGGGGCAGAGTGCGTCGGCCCTGGTGCAGAGTCAATTCGAGCAGATCGGCACGAACGTGATCGTCGTGATTCCCGGCTCGCAGCAGCGAGACGGAATTTCTCAGGGGGCCAAAATGACCCTGACGACCCAGGACGCCGAGGCCCTCGCCGCCGAATGCCCTTCGGTGCTGGCCACCACGCCGCTGGTCTTGTTTGCCGGGCAGGTCATTTATGGGAACTCGAATTTCAATCCCCGCGAGATGTACGGCGTGGGGGCCGACTATCTGACGGTTCGTAACTGGCCGTTGCGGTCGGGCAGCTTTTTCTCGCATCGCGACCTCTCCGCCGCGGCCAAGGTGTGCATCATCGGACAAACGCTTGTCGCAAGGTTGTTCCAGACTTCCAATCCGCTCGGCCAGACGATTCGGATCAAGAACATTCCCTTCAAAGTGATCGGCGTGCTCGAGCCCAAGGGAGCCAACCTGTTCGGTCAAGACCAGGACAACGTCATCTTGATGCCGTCGACTTCGGTCCGCAAACGGCTGCACGGTTCGGAATTCGACGACGTCAATTCGATCCTGGTTTCGGCCCGATCGTTGGCGCTGGCTCCCGAGGCACGGCACGAGATCATTCAGCTTCTGGCGGAACGGCACCGCATTCAACCCGGCGACCGGCTCGACTTCACCGTCCAGGACACGGCCGAAATTGCGCGCGTATTTGGAACGATCACCGGCACGCTCACGCTGATGCTCTCGGCGATTGCAGGCATCTCGCTTCTGGTCGGCGGCGTGGGGATTATGAACATCATGCTCGTGTCGGTCACAGAACGGACGCGCGAAATCGGCATCCGCATGGCCGTGGGGGCCCGTTCGGGGGACATTCTGCGGCAGTTTCTGGTCGAGGCGGTGTTGCTCTCGATGATCGGCGGCCTGATCGGCTTCTTTCTGGGGATCGGCGCATCGACGGGAGCGACGATGCTCATCAATTCCGTCACGACCGGCAGCCGTTGGCCGGTCGTCATCTCGCTGGAAGCGGGAGCGATTGCATTCGTTTTTTCGGCGGCGGTCGGGGTGTTCTTTGGATACTATCCGGCGCGCCGCGCCAGCCGCCTCGATCCGATCGAGGCGTTGCGCTACGAGTGAGCGAAGCGAGTTTACGCCCCCAGTGCCGAGCGGGCGCGCTGCACGAGGCCGTTGTCGCGGGCGCCGGATCCGGTCAGGTTGAAGACGCTGGCGGCCAGGTACTTGTCGCGCCACGCGGGCGAAACGTGGTAGAAGTCTTCGAGCACGGCCGAGCTGAACTTGTAGTCGTGGGCGTCGTTCCCCTTGGCGAAGATCAACAGTCGCGCGGCGTCGAGCAGCGGTTTCGGGTTGGGATTGTCGCGGACATAGGTGAGCACCTTGCGGGCGGCGCTCATCTTGTCGCGGCTGATGTCGGCGCAGATCTCGGCGACGGCCTCGTTTGGGGACGAGAGCGGCAGCGGTTCGAGTCCGTCGACCAGCGCATCGTGCGCAGATCCGCCGCGCGCAACCGACGCATCGCGGAACGACGGCACGAACGAGGCGCATTGCAACAGGATCCAGCGGCGCGTGGCGTCATCGGCGGTGGACTCGTACAAATAGTGCAGCGCGTTGGCGGTAGTGACGGCGTGCAGCCCGACAATACCCGGGCGCCTCATGAGGACTTCGCCCGCACTATCGAACAGGGCATCCCACAACGATTGCGGGCCGACGCCCCGATTGAGCACGTCGACCGCGGCCTTGGCGGCATCGAGGTCGGATGCTTGCCGCAACGTCGCCAGAAACTCCGTCGTGGCGCCAGAGTCGTTCCGTCCGGAGCGCCATTCGGGATTGATCTTGAGCGCCAGATCGCGATTCTGTCTCCCGGCCCGGTCGGCCGGCGAGTCGGACTGGCTGGGGTCGGATCCTTCGTTGGCCAGCATGGCATACGCCAGCGACCGCAGCACCGGCTCGGCATGTTGCCAGCCGATGCATTCCAAGGTTCGTCGAGAGTTCGCCAGGAAGATCGCCTTGTGGCCGATCGAGCGAAAATCTCGCGGGGCATAATGGCTGAAAAGCTCGAGAACTTCGTCGGCGCCGGCCGTGCGCACCAGGGACGCCACGGCCACGTCGACGCCCGTCACGTCCCATTTTTCCATCGCCTCGACGAAGGCCTCGCGCGCCCGGTGCGCGGGAGGGAGTGCCGATTCGTTGACCGCCGGCATCCGCCAGCCGTTGCGCTCCTTGATGTTCTGCGCCTGGGCGCCTTTGAAGTGGTCAATCGCCCACAAAATCGGCAACCAACGTTCACGATCGGGAGAAGCCAGGCTTGCCAGATGCGCCGAGTTGACGACCAGTACGGCATGAAATTTGAACCCCACGCTGGGCCGTGGCTCGACGTTGCGAACTCCCGCCAGAAACAGCGCGGCCAGCAGCTCCTGATACGACACGCCACCTTTGATCCTGGCGATGGTTTCGTCAATCAACCTTTCACGCGGCGTCTCTTCGAGAAATTTTACCAGCGGCTCGATCTCGGGGCGCAATCGCACGACATCGGGTTTTGGTTGGGCCTCCTCGGCTGAGACGGCGGGCAATCGCGAAATGAATCGCAGGTCGGCCAGACCGATCGCCGCGGCGCCGGCTGCAGTTTGAATGAATGTTCGACGCGAGCTGGAAGTGGACATGTCACAACCTCCATGAATCGGGCGCGGATGTCAGAGAGTCTGCAATTACTGTACGCCTGCGAATGCAGAGAAGCAAGACCGCAGATGTGACCCCATTGTGACAACGCGTGTGGCGGGGTTAGAGCATGAATGGGAAATTCCCTTTGCAGCAGACAGCCGGTCGAATTGGCAACAGGATCGTCGGAGTCGGGGCCCTGCGATGGCCCCGACGAGTTGGACGATGAGCGAACCGAACGCATTCAGGCCATTCGCCCAGGGCCATCGCTGGCGTTTCATGTGAACGATCTCGTGCATGACCTCAGACGATACCTGCGCACTCGAGGTCCAACCGAATTTGACGCTCTGACCCTGCCACACTTCCAGGTCTCACTGGATTGCGTCGCGCACACCGGCGAGAATTGCCGCCTGGTCCCAAGTGCCGGTTCAGGAATTCGACCGATGATCCTCCACGTCGACATGGACGCCTTCTACGCCTCGGTCGAAGAACGCGACCGGCCGGAGCTCGTCGGCAAGCCGGTGATCGTCGGCGGGGCCCCGCAGGGACGCGGGGTGGTCGCGGCGGCCAACTACGTGGTGCGGAAATTCGGCGTCCATAGTGCGATGCCCACCGCCACGGCGCTGCGGCTCTGTCCGCAGGCGATCGTGCTGCCGCCGCGCCTGGGCTATTACGCCGACGTCTCCGCCCGGATCCACAAAATCCTGTACCGCTTCACGCCCCTGATCGAGCCGCTGTCTCTCGACGAGGCGTTCGTCGACGTCACCGGCAGCGAACGATTGTTTGGATCATCGCCGGAAATCGCCCGCCGCATCAAGCGGGAAATTCTGGAAGAGGTGCAGCTCGTGGCCTCGGTCGGCGTGGCGCCCAACAAATTCCTGGCGAAAATCGCCAGCGACTTGCAAAAGCCCGATGCGCTGGTCGTCGTCGAACGGGCGGGAGTACAAGAGTTTCTCGATCCGCTCCCCGTCTCGCGGCTGTGGGGCGTGGGGCGCGTCACCGGCCAAGTGTTCGATCAGCTCGGCCTGCGAACGATCGGCGACGTCCGGCGCACTCCACTGGCGGTGTTGCAACAGCATTTCGGACAATCGGGAGAGCATTTCTGGCAGCTGGCGCACGGCCTTGACGAGCGGCAGGTGGTTCCCGATCGGGAGGCCAAGTCGATCTCCCACGAGACGACGTTCGCCGCCGATCTCCGCGACGGCGAAACCTTACGCGCCTGGCTGCTGGAGTTGACCGAGCAAGTCGGCTGGCGCTTACGCCGGCATTCGCTGCGCGGTCGCACGGTGAATCTTAAAGTCCGCCTGGCCGATTTCCGCACGATCACGCGGGCGAAAACATTGCCTGAGCCGACGAACGTCACGGGGGAAATCTGGCGCACGGCCACCGAGTTGCTCGCCGGGTGCCTGGCGCAACATGCCGATCACGTCCGCCTGCTGGGGATCGGCGTCAGTGGTTTCGAAGCCACCGGGCCTGTTCAGCAGTCGCTGTTTCCCGACGACGAACAGGAGAAGCTCACGCAACTCGACGTGGTGGCCGACCGGATCCGGGAAAAATTCGGATCATCCGCCCTCAATCGCGGCAGCGGATTACTCCATGGGGCAGAGCACAAACCGGTGCCGCGACCGGGTGCGCGACCTTCGCAAGAATGACGGAGGCGTGGCAGGGTCAGAGCGTTGAATCAATTTGAACATCGAGCCTCCGAAGATCATTCCGTGGCTATCTCGGCATGGTTCACAGTGACTACCCGCGATGGCCCTGACCGGACGGCCCGACGCGCTCGTTTTGCCGATCGTCCAACTCGTCGGGGCCATCGCTGGGTGTTCGGCTCCGACCACGCCAAATCTCATGCCGAGCGCTCTGGGCTGCATCGTACCATCTCATTCACGCTCTGACCCCGCCACACGCGCATTGTGTGCGCGCTGGCGGTCGTACATCGGGCTCATTATCATGTCGATCGATCACCTGCACATCTTCCCGATGAGGTGCCCCCATGACCGCAGCGACCTCCCCACTCACCAAACGTGCCGCCTGGCTGGCACTCCATGCCCATTACCCGAAACTTCGAGACCTGCATCTTCGTCAACTTTTTGCAGACGATCCGCAGCGCGGGGAACGGATGACGGCCGAGGCGCTGGGCATCTATTTCGATTATTCGAAGCACCGCGTCACCGACGAGACGCTGCAGCTCCTCCTGAAATTGGCCGAAGAATCGGGTTTGCCGGCTCGCATCGAGGCCATGTTCCGGGGCGACAAGATCAACGTCACGGAAAATCGGGCCGTCCTGCATGTGGCGCTGCGGACGCCCCGCGGAAAATCCATCATCGTTGACGGTCAAGACGTCATGCCACAGGTGCATGCCGTGCTCGATAAAATGGCCGCATTTGCCGGCCGGATTCGCAGCGGCGAATGGAAAGGGCACACTGGCAAGTCGATCCGCAACGTCGTCAATATCGGCATCGGCGGGTCGGACCTGGGGCCGGTGATGGCCTATGAGGCCTTGCGGCACTACAGCCGGCGCGACCTCACGTTTCGATTTGTTTCAAACATCGACGGCACCGATTTCGCCGAGGCCGTTCATGACCTCGATCCCGAAGAGACGCTGTTCATCGTGGCGTCGAAGACGTTCACGACGCTGGAAACGATGACCAACGCGCGCACGGCCCGCGATTGGGCGCTGGCGAGGCTGAAGAACGAGGCGGCGGTGGCCCGGCATTTTGTCGCCGTGTCGACCAACGCCCAACTCGTGGCGAAGTTCGGCATCGACACCGCCAACATGTTCGAGTTCTGGGATTGGGTCGGCGGGCGGTACTCGATGACTTCGGCGATCGGCCTGTCGACGATGATCGCCATCGGCCCCGATCATTTCCGGGAGATGCTCGACGGTTTCCACCAGATGGACGAGCATTTTCGCACGGCTCCATTCACCCGCAATCAGCCGGTCCTCATGGGCCTGCTGGGGCTCTGGTATTCCGATTTCTTCGAAGCCGAAACAGTGGCGGTGCTTCCGTACGAACAATACTTGAAGCGATTTCCTGCGTACCTCCAGCAGTTGACGATGGAGAGCAACGGCAAGCACGTGACCCTCGACGGAGCCGAGGTGGATTTTCAAACCGGCGCCGTCTATTGGGGAGAGCCAGGGACGAACGGTCAGCATTCGTTTTACCAGATGATCCATCAGGGAACGAAACTGATTCCCTGCGACTTCATTGCGTTTGGTCAGCCGCTGAATCCCCTGGGCCGGCACCACGACCTGCTGCTGGCGAATGTGTTTGCCCAGGCCGAAGCGCTGGCCTTTGGCAAGACGACCCAGCAGGTCCTGGCCGAAGGGACTCCCGCCTGGCTCGCGCCGCATCGCACGTTCGAAGGCAACCGTCCCTCCAGCGTGCTCCTTTTAGAGCGACTGACGCCGGCCGCGCTGGGGAAACTCGTCGCCCTGTACGAGCACATCGTGTTCACGCAGGGGGTGATCTGGAACATCGACTCGTTCGATCAATGGGGAGTCGAATTGGGCAAGAAGCTCGCCGAGCAGATCATTCCCGAGCTGGAGGGCCAGGCCGAGCCGCCGCTTAAGCACGACAGCTCGACCAATGCCCTGATTCGACGTTACAGATCGATCGTAAAGTGATTGTCTCCGTCGGCTTTGATGGTGAAATCCAACGGCGTGGTGTCTCGTTTCGAATACTTGGCCGGGATCGTCGGTGCTTGATTGGCCTCCGTTCTGGCGCGGACCATCTCCCGCTTCTGTTTGAGATAGGCTTCCGATTCGGCGGCATTCTTCGGTGGCGTCGTAATCGTCATGGTCGACGATCCGCTTTCAATGGGTTTGACGATCGTCACTTTCGCCGGTCCGACGGCAACGGCCCTCAGTTTAAATTTTCCTTCGGCATCGGTTTCTCCGATCGCCAGTGAACCTTTTTCCGACAGGAACGTGACCGTGGCGTTGGCCAGGGGCGCCCCCTTGAGCGTCACCACTCCGTCGGCCACGGCTGTTGGTGGACCCTTCTGACTTCCGGAGCAGCCGGCAATCATCGCGCCGGCCACTCCCATGCATGCGAAAAATCGAATTGATCTGATCATAATCAATAATCACCCACAACCTGACCGTCAGCTCGACCGCCGAGCTTCTGGTACGTCAGGTAATTGATACTGTCACTGAGAAAATGCACCGATCCATCCACGAACAGGAAATGCGCGCCGCCGGTGTGCAACGACCGGAAACCCCAACTGATGTTCCAGTTGTTCGGGTTCGTGCACCCCGGGAATCGAACCTGCGCAGGCGTCGCCCAGGAACAGGTGGTGAAATCATTTAGCGCGGCGTTCGTTCCGGCGTGAAAGGTGAGACCATTCGCGCTCCAGAATCCACCTCCTGAGTGATCGTTGCAAGAGGGGAGGATCTCTCCCATGTGAATGACTTGCGACGTGCCATCGGTCACGGAGGCGATATTGACCGACGGGCCATCCCGGCTCCCCATTCCGGAAAGTTGCGTGATATCCAGCCCGTCGCCGTTATTCTCGGACATGAATGCGAGCGGTTCATACGGTTGACACGAGGAAGTAACGGACACATTCCCCTGCGACCCCAATGAACCGTCATAGCTCGTCAGTGTAAACCCGTTACCATTCGGATTCGGTCCCAGGCGGCCATCGGACGGGCAGATAGCTCCCGGAAGTTTGGTCAACGTCAATCTCGAGCCGTTCGCCAGAACCTGTGCTGTGGCGTCTGTGGCGCTGAAATTGATCTGATTATAAACCGGGGCTTGATCCAGTTGCGGGAACAATCGAGGAATGAACCCGAGATTCGGAGGCACACTGCAGCAACCGCCTGAGCCCCCAAGCGCGAACATGCCGTACACGTCGTGATAATTGGCCAGGGCCAGCCCGAACTGCTTCAGGTTGTTCTTGCATTGCGATCTCCGGGCGGCTTCGCGGGCCTGCTGCACGGCCGGCAACAACAGTGCCACGAGGACTGCGATGATGGCGATGACCACCAACAA
>DASYAR010000525.1:0-7023 GCA_036501235.1 Planctomycetaceae bacterium | reverse complement strand
CGCGGCGGTGAGGCGGCTTAGAATGGACTTCGTGGGTGGCAAATAGGACGCCCGTCCGCTGTTGCCAGGCCAGCCGCGAGATTTCGATAACCACGTCCGAATATTGCTCCTATGTCGACTGTTGCCGTCACCCCCGAGCCGCCGGAACGAATCGAGCCCTCCAAGGCCATCCTTCCCGAGCACTTCGTCAATCGCGAATTGAGCTGGCTCGAATTCAACGCACGGGTCCTGGAAGAGGCGGAAGACGAAACCAACCCGCTGCTCGAGCGCCTCAAGTTTCTGTCGATCTTCAGCAGCAATCTCGACGAGTTCATGATGGTCCGCGTGTCGGGAGTGCGATCGCAGATGCAGGGGATGGCCGATCCTGAAGATCGCCTGCCCGAGCAGCTTTCGATCCACGAGCAGTACCAGCAGATTCAAGCCCGGACGCATGCTCTCGTTTCAAGGCAATACGCGTGCCTCAAAGACCAGGTCTTGCCCAAACTGGCCGAATCGGGGATCAGTCTGGTCGTGCCGGCCGAACTTTCCGACCCACAGAAAACATTCGTCGAAGAGTATTTTCAGCAGACGGTCTTCCCCGTGCTGACGCCCATGGCCATCGACCCCAGCCACCCGACGCCGCACCTGAGAAGTCGGGGCCTGTACATCGCGGCGATCATCGACCAGAAAGCGTATCGACCGGGCGCTCCCAAGAAACTGCTGGCGGTCGTGCAACTGCCGACGGTCTTGCCGCGGTTGATTCGCCTGCCGGGCGAGACCGACCAGTTCATTCTGCTGGAACAGGTGGTGGCGTCGCGGTTGGGTCATCTGTTTGGCGGGTCGGAAATCATCTGCTGGACGTCGATGCGGATCACGCGCGATGCGGACCTCGACATCGACGGCGACCAGGTTTTGCACGACCTGTCGGAGGCGGTGGAAGAAGGGCTCAAGGCGCTTCGCCATCGCGAAGCCGTGCGCCTTGAAATCGCCGCGGGGACCAATGACAAACTGCTTGAGCAGATTCGTCGTCCTCTGGGGCTGTTGCCACAGGAACTGTACGAGATCGACGGACCTCTCGACCTGACGGCGTTCATGGATTGGTATGGGGGCCTGGACCGCCATCCGCAACTGCGGGACGAACCGTTCGTCCCCCGGCGGCCTCCAGGTCTGGAAGAAGGGGCCGACGTCTTCCGCACGATCCGCAAGCGCGACGTGCTGATTCATCATCCCTACGAATCGTTCCAATGCGTGGTCGATTTTCTGCAGGCCGCGGCGGAAGACCCGGACGTTCTGGCCATCAAGCAGACGCTGTACCGGGCCGGCAGTGAAAGCCCCGTGATCCGGGCCCTGATCAACGCGGCCGAAAAAGGCAAGAACGTCACGGCCGTAGTCGAGTTGCTGGCCCGATTCGACGAGCAGTCGAACGTCAAATGGGCGCGGCAAATGGAGCGTGCCGGCGTGCACGTCGTGTACGGGTTCGTCAACCTGAAAACGCATTGCAAAGTGACGCTCGTCGTGAGGCGCGAAGGAGAAAAACTGCGCCGCTACGTGCACCTGGGAACGGGAAATTACAATTCGGCCACCGCTCGGATTTACACCGATTTCGGCCTGTTTACCTGCCGTCGAAAATTCGGAGAAGACGCCACCGCCCTGTTCAATTTCTTGACCAGCTATTCCTACGGCCATACCTGGCAACGGTTCACAGTTTCGCCGCATGACCTGGAGCGCAAGATCCTGGAATTAATCGCTCGCGAGGCCGAACGTGCCCGCAACGGCACGGGGGGGCGGATCGTCGCCAAGCTCAATGCGCTGGTCGACCCCGACGTGATCGAGGCGCTGTATCGCGCGTCGCAGGCCGGTGTGCCGATCGACCTGTTGATTCGCGGTTCGTGCTGCCTGCGCCCGGGGATTCCGGGGATTTCCGAAACGATTCGCGTCATCAGTATTCTCGATCGCTTTCTGGAGCACAGCCGAGTGTACGTGTTTGGTCAGGGAGACGATGCCGACGTGCTCCTGGCCAGCGCCGACTGGATGCCCCGCAATTTCCGGCGGCGCGTCGAATTGATGTTCCCGCTGATCGAACCGACTCTCAAACGCCGCATGTTGCAGCGGATTCTGCCGACGCTGCTGACAGACAACGTGAAGGCCCGCGAGATGCAGCCCGACGGCACCTATCGCCGGGTCACAAGAGATCCGGCCGCAGCGCCGTTGCGAGCTCAACTCAAGTTTTTGACCGACGCGCAAACCGCTGATTTCGAAAACGAAGTTCCGGACTGAAAGACATACCGATGCTCAAGCATTCATTCAGGTTGTTGTCCACGATGTGAGCCTTGTTCCAGATACGAAATGATTGAAAAAAACGGACAAATCCGTTCCTAATCGAGTCACGAATCATGCTGAGTCGGGAAACGCTCGAACGCTACACAGATCGACTTAGGTTGGTCTCTACTTGACCTCCTTCAACTCGATCAGGAAGTGCAGCGTGGCCTTTCCGGGAATTCTGGGGGGACTGCCCATCGGTCCGTAGGCCAGCCAGTAGGGGATTTCCAGTTCGATCATGCCGCCTTCACCGATCAGTTGCAGGCCTTCCGTCCAGCCTTTGATCACCTGCGTCAATCCGAATTCGGACGGCTCGGCACGGTCGTACGAGCTGTCAAACTGGGATCCATTGTCGAGCGTCCCACGGTAATTAACCACAACGCGGTTCTGGGTGGTTGGCTTGCGACCGTCGGATTTCCGCAGAATTCGATAGTACAAACCCGACGGGGTGGGGGTGAGTTCGTCCGGGGCGTCTTCGTCGATTTCGCCGGCCCCTTTCGGAAGCTTGGGCAATGCCGCCTGTTTGGGTTTCAGGTCTTTCGGCGGCGACGGCGGCTCTTCCGGCACTGAAGCCGGCGCGGTGGCGATCGGATCTGGCTTTTCCGGAGGATCTTTCAGTCCTTCGCATCCGAGCGCACCGATCAACAACGCCGTCCCGAAAATGCGGGGCAGATTCCGCCAGCGATCATTCATCGAAGTCATCCTGGAACATCATTGTCAAAAAAGGAAAAAATCAAGACCTGCGCGAGGATAAGTGACGCGAAATCGCGTTGCAACTCTGCCATGCCAGCAACATCAGCACGATTTCTCCGGCCAGCGTTCCCCAGGCGGCCCCCTTGATTCCCAGCCAGGGAATCAGGCACAGTTTGGCGGCGACGTGCGCCAGCGCCGCCGCGACGACCAACCGCAAATCCTGCCCTTGCCGACCCAACGCGAGCAGCGCCGTGCGGAAATGGCCGGCGATGAGGTGTGCCGGCCAGGCCAGAAACAGAATCTGGACTGGACGTGCCGCGGCCGCGAAAGGAGCGCCGAACAGCAACTGGAGGACGTTTTCCGCAAAGAACATGGCCAGGGGCGTCGCCACGGCCGTCACCAGCAGCGCGCGGCGCAGTGCCACATTGGTCGCGGCGGTGACGGATCTTGGATCATGCGCCGCCACGGTCGCCAATTGCGGCAACAACACAGTCAGGTACAGCGCAATCAGCGAGATTCCCAGCGAGTACAGCTTGAAACCGGTGCTGTACAGTCCGACCTCGGCATCTCCGACGAACAGGCCCAGCAGCAGGACGTCGGATCCGATCGTCAGCATTCGAAGATAAGTCGCCCCACCGATTGGCAGGGAGTCACGCAGAAACCGCAGCGCGTCCGGCCGCGGCAAATCGCCCGACATTGGACCACAGGTCAACAACAGCCAGCCCCATAAGGCGGCGGCCGTGAGGCCTTCGGAAAGTGCCAGAAGCAACGGCACGGCGACCGGTGGCCAGCCGGCGTGGGCCGTCAATTCGACGCCTCCGAAATAGCCCAGATGCGTTGCGATTGCCGCGAGGGCGACGACATGCATCCGATTTCGGGCCTGAGCGACCCACCCGATCGTCAGCGCTCCCGTGATGATGGACAACCCGTACAGCGCCGTGAGCTGAAAAATCGCGTGGTACTTGGGAACGAGCAGTGCCAGGCCCGTGACAATTCCCCAGGCGATCATTCCCAGGACGAGCCGCAGCATCACGACGGTCGCTGCCATTCGGGCCGGGGCCACGGTCCCCGCCGCAACGGCTCGCGTTCCAGCCGTGTCCAGTCCGCATGTGCTCAGACCCATTCCCTGGACGGCCAATGATTGTGACAGGTTCAACTGCCCGATTGTCTCTGGATTGAAATGCCGAACGAGCACGACGTCTGCGACAAACCTCAATCCACGGCAGCCGACGTCTGCGAAGAGCAGCAGCAAGTACCGCCCCCATGTGGCCCTGGCCTCCACGGCCGACGCGAGTTGTTGTGCGTCGCCGGAGGGCAGGTCGGTTTCGGTGGATGGCGGCAGAGCAGACAACGGTAATTCCGGACGATGGCGGGTCAGCCGACGATGATGAGTGAGCTGAAATGAGTGAGCTGAAGGCATTCAGGTGGAACGGAACGAGCCTCTATCCTGTCAACCCGCAGGGACTGAAGTCTACCCCCGCGGCAACCGATCACCCGATTCTTGTCGAGTTTTTTCCAAAAAAACACCATCTTGACGCGCCCGGCACCGCGGGCTATCTTCCCGCTCCCTTCATCCTCTCCAATTGTTCTCGATTGCGGCGAACATCAAAGGCGCGACATGCCTGGTTCACGTTTTTGGACGGCTTTCCGGCCGCTGCTGGCCGGCATTGGCTGGATTGCGCTGGCCTGGCCTCTATTGCTTGTCGCCGGTGCACTGGCGGACGATTCCGAACCGCTCGAAGACACTTCCGCGGCAGCCGAAGGCGTCCTGGTGATGCGGAATGGGACGGTGATGGCAGGCACGATTTCGCAAATGGAGGATTATTACGAAGTGCGGGGCCAGTACGGTAATGTGCAGGTGCCGGCCAGCCTCGTGAAGATGCGCTGTGCCGGATTGGAAGAGGCATATCTCCGGCTGCACGACCTGACAGTGGCGCACCACAGCGCCAATTCACACGTCACGCTGGCCAAGTGGTGCGTTACCAACGAGCTCGACAAGGAAGCGATTCAAGAATTGCAAGCCGCGCTGAAACTCGAGCCCGATCGCGAAGACGTGCAAAGAATGCTGCTCAACGCGACTGAAACATTGAAATCGGGTCGCAAATCGACATCGCCGCAGGAACCGGCAAGCGCTATCCGCCCGGCCCGGCCCGCCTTCTCGGTGACCGACGACGCTGCCACGCTGGGAGGTCTATCACTTTCGCAAGCACTGCACTACACCCGGCGCATCCAGCCGCTGCTCGTCAAGACATGCGCAACCACGGGTTGCCACACCCGCGAGTCACAAAACAATTTCCAGTTGTACCACGTGGTTCCCGGCAAGAACTCGACACGTCATGCCAGCGAGCTCAACCTGGCTGCCGTGCTGGAACAGATCGACATGAAAAAACCAGCCGGCAGCCGCCTGCTCTCCGTGCCGCGAAACAAACACGGCCGGCAAGGTCGCCCGGTATTTTCGGGGCAGCGCGGCGAAGAACAGATTCACGAGTTGGAAGACTGGGTTCAGGCCGTTGCCCGCGACGCGGCCCGTCGCGGCAAGTCCACCGCTGATGACGAACCGCGAAAAAGCAACGCCCGACAAGCGTCGGTCACCGAGCGCGATACGGCCTCGGCAGGCGCCGGTGAGCGCGATCCCTTTTCCGGCAAGGTGATGGCTCCGGCGACCCCATTTGGCCGCGAAAGACGCGAAAAGAACCTTTCCGACAACACCGGTGGCGATCCGTTTGATCCGGCCGGTTTCAATCGCCAGCCGGCGGGTGGACGCACTAACCGATAGTTCACGGTTTCGGGTCAAATGTGGACGGCGTTGAATCCTGTCGCTCCGCAGACGAGTATAGGTCTACGTCGGAATTCTTGATCCGCGGCATTGTCCAGCACGTTAATCAGACGGCTGGCAAAGCATAGCCAAGAAACCACGTCCTGCCGGGGACAATCCGTATTCAGGAGAAATCACATGCGTTTGCGACGTCTGGGGGGACTTGTTGCTGCCGTCGGGTTTTCGGTTTTTTTGGCGCAGGCTCGGGCGGACGAGCCGGTGTTGCTGCAATATAAGTTCGCCAAGGGGGACCAGCTGATTTACAAGTCGGTCCAGGAGTCGAAGCAGACCCAGACGATTCTGTCGAACAAGATCGAGACGGCCACTCTGCATCAGTCGATCATGCTGCGCAGGGTCGACGAGGTCGATCCCCAGGGAACGGCGACACTCAAAACGAAGGCAGAACGCCGCAAGGTGAAAATCGGCAATGACTTCGCCTTCGACTCGAAATCGACCGAACGTGATACGACCAGCGAAATTGGCGCCGCTGCGACTCCCTTGCTGGAACGGTTGACCGGTTCGGAATACGACGTCATCGTCAATACCCGTGGGGCCGTCGTCGACATCAAAGGCTATGTCGAATTGGTCGGGGACCTCGTGAAGGACAATCCCGTAGCGCAACAGATCATCGGTGGAGGTGGCGGCAAAGCGGGAGCGCAAATCGCCGAGCAACATGATTTTGTGGTGTTGAGTGAAAAGCCCGTCAGTCCCGGAGACCAATGGGAGGTTCCGTTCGATGTCGATCTCCCGAGCATCGGCAAGGTCAAGGGAAAAGTCGTCTACGTCTACGAAGGGGACGACAAAGTCGGTGACCGGAAAACGGTGCGCATCGGCGTCACGACGGAATTCTCGATCGACCTGAAAATCGAGGCTGGCGGCGCCAAAGTGAGCGGCACGCTGTCGACTAGCAGTGCCACGGGGACCGTGCAATTCGATCCGCAGGCCGGTCGCGTCTTGACCTCCAAACGCTCCACCAGCATCTCAGGACAGATCATGGTGGAAGCGGGTGGCATGACATTTCCCGTCGAGAGTCAGTCCGACGAGTCTCAATCGATCGAGTTGCTGGAAAAAGTGCCTGAGTAGCGGCTCTGTCACGCCGTTGGCGCCCGCCGGACGCGGCCGGCGGGCTTTGAGATTTCCGTCAGCAGCCTGTTGAAAAAGGGGACCCGTTCCAATATCGTTCGGCCCGGTATTTGCCGGGTGCTGATCCCGCCGCA
>DASYAR010000524.1:0-4293 GCA_036501235.1 Planctomycetaceae bacterium | reverse complement strand
CGAGTGAGTTCCGGTTTAATCATTAGGGGATTTGCTATGGATTGCAATTACGCCTGTCGATCGGCCGAACATGTTTCGCGGCGCACATTTCTGCACGGGGCCGCTCTGCATGGGACAGCGGGGGCGCTGGGGATGCTCAGCTTCAACGGGATGGTGCAGGTGCAAGCCGCCGAGCAGCTCGCTTCGCAGCAAAAGCGCTGCGTCGTGTTCTGGCTGGCCGGGGGAGTGAGCCAATTGGAAACGTGGGACCCGAAGCCCGACACCGACACGGGCGGCCCCTTCCAGGCGATCTCGACTTCGGTTCCCGGGTTGCAGATTTCCGAATTGCTGCCGTTCACCGCCCAGCAGATGCATCACCTGGCGCTCGTGCGGGGGATCAACACCAACGAAGGAGACCACGGCAAAGGGGCCTATATCATGGAGACGGGGTATCGCCAGACCCCGGGCTTCGAATATCCCTACATCGGATCGGCATTCGCCTCGCAGCTCGCGCCGCCTGACAGTCCGCTTCCCGGATACATCCACGTCAGCGGCGGGGGCAGCGCCCGAGAGGCATCGTTTCTGGGGCCTCGATTCGCCCCCGTCGGCCTCCACGACGGCAAGCCGCCGGCAAATCTGGGATTGCCCGAAGGCCTGTCGCCCGAGGCCGATCGCAAACGCCGCGAACTGCGCGCCCGGCTGAGTACCCGATTCGCTCAGGGACGCCGGCAGGTCGAAACCGAGGCCTACAATTCCTCGTACGACCAGGCCGCCGCTCTCATCGCGCGGAAAGACATCTTCGATTTCAGCAAGATTTCCGAGGCCGATCACGAACGCTATGGCCGGCATGATTTCGGCCGGCATTGCCTGATGGCCCGCAAGCTGATCGAGGATGGCGTGACGTTCATCAAAGTCACGCACACGAACTACGACACGCATTCCGAGAATTTCAATTTCCATCTGGAACAGTTGGGCGAGTTCGATCGTCCGTTCGCCGCATTCGTGAATGACCTGGCCGATCGGGGCCTTCTGGCCCACACGCTGGTGATCGTGATGTGCGAATTCGGCCGCACGCCGAAGATCAACCACCTCGTCGGCCGCGACCACTGGGGGACCGCCTGGTCAATCGCCCTGGGGGGCGCGGGGATTAAGGGTGGGGCCGTCTCGGGCAAGACGAACGAGAACGGGACGAAAGTCGTCGACCGGGAAGTGAACGGCGGACACCTGTTCCACACGTACTACCGTGCGCTGGGGCTCGATCCGACACAAGACTTCTGGCACAACGGCCGCCCCTTCCACAAAGCCGACCCCAAAACCGAAGCGATCACCGAAATCCTGGCATGATCTTCTCAGGGATTTCGAATCAGGAAGGCAGGAATGCAGGCGAAACAGGCAGCTATTACAAGACAAATCGCGATTGCCCTCTCGTTGATGTTCGTCGGGTTGATTGCAGCTCCACGAATGCCAGCCGACGAACAGCCAGCACCAGCGCCGGCGGCGGTTGCCGAACCCGTGGCGCTCAAGCTGGCGCGGCACGATCTATCGCGGTGGACGGAACGGGCGAGAGTGCTGGCCGACGCGGCGACACAGGCGAGCGCGGCGTTTGATACGGCCACCAAAGCGCTGGCCGACGCCAAAGCCACCCTCGCGAATACCGACAAGGCGGCGACGGAAGCCGGCGCTGCCGTCACCGCTGCCGAACAGGCGAAATCAACGGCTGACAAAGCACTGGCCGACGCGCAGGACGCCTTGAAAAAAATCGCGGCCGAAAAAAAGGACGACCAGGAAGCGAACAGCGCCGCCCAGGGAGTCGTCGACGTGGCGCTTGGCAATGTGGAAACCGCGGCCAAGCAGCTTGCCGCGGCGGTCGACAGGAAAAAGCAAGCTGACGAAGCCAAGGCGGTTGCCGTCAAGAGCTTCGCCGCGGCCGGCCCGGCGATCAAACCGGCCACCGACGCCAAAGCCGCCGCCGATAAGCCCGCCGCGGAGGCCAACGCGCAGGTCAAGCTCGCCCAGGATCGGCTGGCCGCTTTCGAAAAGAGCGTCCCCAAGCCCGATCCCACGGCGACTCGCCTGGTGCAGACGATCACACACGATCGCCCCGTCCTCACCTGCCGATTCGAACCGAACGGAGACTTTCTCTTCGCCGGCGCAGAAGACAACAACTTTCACCGCTGGGACCTGTTCACGATCAGCGCGGTGCATCAGAAAGGGCACAAGAGCTGGATCGGCACGATGGGCTCATTGACGCCGGCCGGCAATCTATTCGTCACCGGCGGGCACGAGGGGAAAATCGCCTGGTGGAATTCTCTGGAACCTGATCCCACGCCGGCAAGGATCGTCGACGCCCACAAAGGATACGTCCGGGCCGTGGCTGTCAGCCCCGACGGCCAACTTGTGGCAACCGGAGGCAACGACAATCTGGTGCGCGTCTGGTCGGCCGCCGACGGCACGCTGGTCAAAGAGCTCGCCGGCCATCCGCGGCACGTGTACAACGTGGCGTTTCACCCTTCGGGAAAGGCGCTCATCTCGGGCGACCTGATGGGAACGCTCAAACAATGGGAGGTCGGCAGTTGGACGATGACGCGCGAGCTCGACGCGAAACTCTTGTCGAAGTACGACAACGGCTTCAAGGCGGACGTGGGGGGCATTCGCGCGATCGACTTCAGCCCCGACGGCAAGCTACTGGCGGTCGGCGGGATTACCGACGTCAGCAATGCCTTCGCCGGAATCGGCAATCCGCTGGTGCTGCTGTTCGACTGGGAATCGGGCAAACAAGTCAAGCAGCTCAAACCCAAAGACAACATCCAGGGGAGCGTGTGGGGAGTGCGGTTTCATCCCTCCGGGGAATTCCTGATCGGGTCGGGCGGAGGCCCGGCGGGGGCGCTGTGGTTCTGGAAGCCGGACGACGAGAAATCGTTCCACGCAATCGGCCTGGCGAGCGTGGCCTACGACCTCACGCTGCACCCCGACGGCCTGCGACTGGCCGTACCGCTGTTCGACAAGACGATCCGCATTTACGACATGTCGCCCAAACTTGATGTTGCCGCGAAGTAATCGAAGAACTGCCTAGGCGACAGGTTTGCGGTCCAGTAGGGGATAATTGCATGCATGACCATGTCGTGCTCATGACCCAAGATATCCTGCATCAGCGCGGATTTGCGATCGTACCATTCCTGGGCGGCAACCGCGTCTGCCGACTCCGATGACATGCTGGTCTCCTCGTTATGGGCTGGCCGAATCATCTATTCCGGAAACTCCTGCTGCGATCTCAGGATCCGTTGCGCCAGGTTCCGTTTCCCGCGATACAGCATGTCTCGCGGGTCCTTCTGTTGCAGGTCGTCATATTGCTTCAGGATGGCATCGCAGCGATCATCGCTGTAGGGATGCGTGCGAAAAAACGCGCCGAACGGCAATTTGGGATCGCCGCTGCGCTGGTGCAACCTGTTGAACAATGTCGCCATTTCGCGCGGGTCATACCCGGCCCGATAGGCCCATTCTGCGCCGTCTCGGTCGGCGGCGGATTCGTCTTCGGGACGGAATGGTCGCGCCGCCAGCCGCATCATCGTCGTTCCCGCGGCGAAAAATTTCTGTGGATCGAAATCTCCGCCGTCCGTCGCCTGCTGCATGAGCCTGGCTCTTTTGAGCGGGAGGAGCAGATGCCCCCGGTCGAGATGTGACAGTTCGTGCCCGACGATGCCTGCCAGGGCCGCCTCGTTCTCGGCAAACGACAACAGGCCCTTGAAGAAGAACAGCGTTCCACCGGGAAACGACCGCGCATCGACGCGCGGCGAATCAACCACATAAATCGTGATCTTCGGATACCGTTTCGGGTCCTGCAGGAACGGACGGATCGTCTCGACGAGCTGCCGCAGGTATTCGACGTCCTTGCCTTTGCGTATGACGCGCGTTCCCTGCTGTTTCAAATCCTCCAGAAACGCCTCGACTTGCGGTTGTCCGTATTCCCGTTCTTCCTTGATCGGGATGCGGATCGCCTGGAGGGCCCGCTCTTCTTCCGCGGATGACTTGCCGAACATTTTTTCGAAGAACTCGTCCGGATTCCCTCCGAATCCTTTCGGGAGAAACGGAAAATCTCCACTGTTCGGCGATTGGGCGAACAATGGCGCAGCAATCAGCAGTACGGTGACCACTGCGATACAAGCCGCCACGCCAGTTGTCCGTCGATTCGAGCGCATGTGAAACATCGTACCACGTCCGGCTACGCAAATCGTCAATCCCGTTAAATGGGAGCAGTCCCAAAAGACGCCGACGCTGGCAGCGTCGCCCACGTGGCCGATGCTGCCAGCATCGGCG
>DASYAR010000523.1:0-4145 GCA_036501235.1 Planctomycetaceae bacterium | reverse complement strand
GATCGTCACCCCTTCCGCCATGAGGCGTTCCAAAAATCGCTGCTGCAAGGCACGGTGGACCTTCACCAGCTCATTACGGGTATTGACCCCCAGAGCTTCGACAATGTCGAGCTTTTTGCTGGCGACAACCGATAGCCCTTTCCCCTTCAGAATGGCCGCACAATCGGTGAGGTAGTATTCCTTTTGCTGATTGTTGGGTTTGATCTCGTCGAGCGCTGCAAACAGCGCACGGCAGTCGAACACATAGCAGCCGACATTGATTTCGCGAATGGCGGCCTCCGCCGGCGATGCGTCTTTCTGTTCGACGATCTTGACGAAGTTCTCCGCTACGTCGCGCACGATTCGTCCCAGGCCGTGATTGTGCTCGGTCTCGGCCGTCCCGATCACGCAGGCAGCCTGTTCGGCGGTAAACACGTCGAGCAGCGCCGTAAATGACTCGGGGCGCATGAGCGGCGCGTCCCCCGTCAGCACGAGGACGGGACCATCGTGACCGGAGAGGTTGTCGCGGCACATCATGACGGCGTGCCCCGTCCCTTTCTGCTCGGCCTGCAGGGCGAACTCCACGTCGCGGTGAGAGGCGAGCGCCTCTTTCACCTTCTGTGCTTCATGCCCCACGATGACGATTTGACGCGTCACGCCGGCGGCGCGGGCGGCGTCGAGAACGTATTCGATCATCGGCCGCCCGCAAACTTCGTGCAGCACCTTGGGAAGCGCCGATTTCATGCGCGTGCTTTTGCCGGCCGCAAGGATGACGGAAACAGGGGCTGCCATCACTCGAACCCCTTGGCAGCCAGCCAGCGCTCGGCATCGAGGGCCGCCATGCAGCCGGAGCCGGCCGCCGTAATCGCCTGACGGTAATAATCGTCAGCGACGTCGCCGGCGGCAAACACCCCTTCGACTGTCGTGTAGGTGCGCTGCGGCGTCGTCCAGGCGATGTAACCCTTTTCGTTCAGCTTGAGCTGGCCGCCGAGAAAATCGGTGTTGGGAGTGTGCCCGATCGCGGCAAAATAGCCACCCGACTCCAACTCTTCGACGCGGCTGGATCCATCGGTCGCCTTGATCCGCACGCCGGTGACGCCTGCTTTATCGTTCCCGAGAACTTCGTCGATCGTGCTGTTCCATTTAGGTTCGATCTTGGGATTCTTCAGGGCTCGGTCGGCCATGATCTTGCTGGCGCGGAATTTGTCGCGGCGGTGGACAATGTAAACTTTGCTGGCGAACTTCGTCAGGTAGCCGGCTTCTTCCATCGCGCTGTCTCCGCCCCCCACGACGACCAGCGGTTTATTGCGAAATCGCGGGAGCGCCCCGTCGCAGACGGCACAGGCCGAGACGCCGTTGTTCTTATACTTGTCTTCCGAGGGCAGCCCCAGGTAATTTGCGCGCGCGCCGGTGGCGACAATCACCGCCAGCGCCTCGATCTGTTTGCCTTCGAGAGTCTTCAATTGAAACGGATGCTTCGAAAAATCGACGGAAACAATGTCGTCGGTGACGACGCGCGTCCCAAAGTTGACCGCCTGTTGACGCATTAACTCCATCAGCTCGGGTCCGCTGACGCCATGGCCGCGATGGTCAGCCATATATTGTCGTCGTTCGTGCGGGATGGCCTTTTCGAGGTACGCCCCCAGGTCCGCCACGGGAAATCCGGGATAATTCTCGACTTCGGTCGTCAGCGCCAATTGGCCCAGCGGCAGCGTCCCCTGTTGCCGGTTTTCTTCGGTGATCGCCCCCTCGATGACCAGGGGATGCAAAGTGGCCCGCGCCGTGTAGATGGCGGCGGCCCAGCCCGCCGGCCCTGATCCAATGATGACGACATGTTCAGCCACGAGTACCTCCTGAAGGCGCCAGCAAAAAGTTACATCCTGTCCTATGCGGAATGATGGGGACTCAGCCGCGAAAATCAAGTGCTGTGCGGAAATCTTGACGCCCCCGGCCACCGATTGCAGAAGTCGAGTGCCCAAACGACAATCGGTTGCCGCTGCCGCTTGTTTGAACTCATTTATCCGAAAGTTGAAATCATCCCTGACTGGTTACCGCTTGCGTTCGGTTGGACACTGTGCGCCTTCTGGGCGTTTTTCATGTTGCCGATGTGGATCATCGTCGGCCGCTGGCGGCTCAAATCACTGGCGACCCGGTTGACGCCGCCGGCCGACTGGCCCGTCGTTTCGATTCTCGTCCCCGCGCGCGACGAAGGGATGATGATCGAAAAATCGCTGCGATCGCTGCTGGCGATGGATTATCCGCAGCTCGAAATCATTGCCGTGGACGACCGTTCGCGCGACGAAACCGGTACCGTCATGAACCGGCTGGCCGCCGAGGATTCGCGTTTACAAGTCGTGCATGTGACGGAGTTGCCGACAGGCTGGTTGGGTAAGAACTACGCCATGCATCGCGCTGCGACGATCGCCCGCGGCGAGTGGCTGTTGTTTACCGACGGCGACATCGTCTTCGATCCCCAAACCGTCCGGCTGGCGATGACGTGGGTCCAGCACCGCCGGATCGATCACCTGTGTTTGAATCCAGGACTTGTCCCCGGCGGATACTGGGAAAATGCGATGACTGTCTGCTTCGGCCTGATGTTCCTCGCCGGCTTTCTCGCGTGGCTTGTGCCGACACGCTGGAAACGGGCCTATTGCGGCGTCGGCGCGTTCAATCTGGTGCGCGCCGCCGTCTACCGCGAAGTCGGCGGGTTCGAACGACTGCGCCTTGATGTGCTCGACGACGTGCACCTGGGCAAGCTGATCAAGCATTCCGGCTTCCGCCAGCATTTGCTCGTGGGAGAAGATCTGATCCGCGTTCGCTGGCAGAATTCGTTCTGGGGAGTCATTCGCGGCCTCGAAAAAAACAGTTTCGCAGCGCTGCATTATTCACTGCTCGAGCTGGTCGGCAGCACGATGTTGCTACTGACCGTCTGCCTGATGCCGTACGCCGGGCTGGTATGGCTCCCGTCCCCCGCCGCCTGGGGTTACTTGTGCTCTGTGTTCCTGATGCACGCCACCTATGCATTTCTCGCAGCACGCTCGAAAGCCGGAGCACAAATCTGCCCGGTGTTGCCGGTCATGCTGCTGCTGTTCATCTATGTGATGTGGCGCTCGGCGATCGTGACGCTACGACAGGGGGGCGTGCGCTGGCGCGACACGCTTTATCCCTTGGATGAGCTGCGGCAGAATCAGTTCCGCTAAGCTTGTCGCTACGCAAAAAACTTCGCATACGCCTTTTTGATGCTCTCGATTCCGGCATTGATGATCCGCACGTCGGCGGCGACCGACAACATGCGGCAACCTTTCTCGACACACATCCCCGCATATTCGGGGTTCACGGGGACGACGCCCCAGGGCTTTTTGTGCTTGGCGCAGGCGGCGGAAACCTGATCGATCGCAGCCAGGCATTTCGGGTTGAAAAAATCACCGATCACTCCCAGGTTCTGGCTCATGTCGGCCGGACCCAGAAACAGCAGGTCGACCCCGTCGATGGCGGCGATCTGATGGCATTCGGCCAGCGCCTCGACCGTCTCGATCTGGATCGCGACGAACGATTCGCGGTTCGCCTGCTCGGCAAATTTCGCGGCAGGAATCGTGGCAAATTTCGCGTCCCAACCAGCCGTATTCAGGCCCCGATAACCACGCGGATGAAACTTGGCCCATTTGACAAACTGCTCGGCTTCAGCCGCCGAACGAACCTGGGCGGCCATGACCCCGCCAGCACCGGCTTCCAGGGCCCTCGTCACGACGGCGTAATCGGTGGGGGCCAGTCGCACGAAGCTGTCCATGCCCAGAGCCCGGCAGGCCAGCGTCCCGATTTCCAGCTTTTCAGTCGAATAATCCATGTGTTCCTGGTCGAACCACACGGCGTCAAATCCCCCCTGGACGCCGAGCATCTGGATCAGATTATGATGGACGATTCGTCCCGCCGCCGCCACTTTAAGAACCTCGCCCCGCCCCAGTCGCTGTTTGATCGTATCCACGGTGGTCTATCCCCGATTGTTGTGTAGAATGAACGTCTAATCTTGCAGAATTCGCCAGGCGACGGTCGCCATTCGGCCTATCCCGATCGTTCCTTAGTGTGTCGCACCGCAAACTCCAAGTCCAGTGTCAGACGACCTTCCACCAGCGGCGCCGATGATCGTGCCCACAAATCCGCAGACGCCG
>DASYAR010000522.1:0-7375 GCA_036501235.1 Planctomycetaceae bacterium | reverse complement strand
GATGAAGATCGCGAACGACGTTCGCTGGCTCGCCTCGGGACCGCGCTGCGGCCTGGGAGAATTGCGCCTGCCGGCCAATGAGCCCGGTTCGTCGATCATGCCTGGCAAGATCAACCCCACACAATGCGAAATCCTGGTGATGGTTTGCATTCAGGTGATGGCTGAAGACGTCGCCGTGGCGTTCGCCGGCTCACAGGGCAATTTTGAGCTCAATGTGATGCGCCCGATCATTATCGGTAACTTCCTGCATTCGGCACGAATTCTAGCTGACGCCTGCGATAAGTTCCGCGAATACTGCATTTCCGGGATCGAACTGAATCGCGAACGCATCGCCGAAGATGTCGGACGGTCCCTGATGCTGGCAACCGCGTTGAGTCCGGTGATCGGATACGACCGGGCCGCAGCCATCGTCCAGAAGGCCGCCGGCGAAAACCTGACGCTACGCGAGGCGGCAATTGCCGACGGCTGTCTCACATCCGAACAATTCGACGAGATTATGGAACCCACTCGAATGGTGGGACGAGAGTGACGACATGAACGATTCCTTGCACGACGCGCTGGAGCGGATGCGGGCGATGTATCGCCGCGGGCATCAGCTGGCATTGCTGTTCGATTACGATGGTTCATTGACGGAGTTCACGGCGCGCCCGGCGCAGGCGACGATGCCGCCGGCGACACGGCGCAGGCTCGAGGCCCTCGCGACTTTACCAGGAGTCACCCTGGGTGTGATCAGTGGTCGCGAGCTCGATGAGCTGGAACGTCTGGTCGGCATCCCGGATTTATTCTATGCGGGCACCGACGGACTGGAACTGGAATACAAACGGCAAACGGTGACGCACCCGCTGGTCCAGCACAGCATCCAACTGATCGGTCAGATCGCGGGAGCGCTCGAGCGCGTCCTTCGTGATTTTCCCGCCGCCTGGCTCGAGCGCAAGCATTTTGGCCTGACGTTGCACTACCGGCAGCTTGATTCCCAGTTGGTTCCGGAATTGCAAAGCCGGGTCGACCGCGAACTCAAACCCTGGGAAGGACGGTTGCACCTCGTGACCGGGGCGAAAGCGATCGAAATTACTCCCGATTTGGGTTGGACGAAAGGGACGGCGATCGAATTCGTGCTTGAGAGACTTGCGCCGGTTCCGTGCTGTCCGTTATTCGCCGGCGATGAAGCCAGCGATATCGAGGCCATGTGGAGGGTCAGTATTCACGGTGGCGTCACGATCGGAGTGGGGCATCTGCAACCGACGATCGCACAATTCGAGCTGTCCGATACGAATGCCGTGCTGACGCTTCTCGACGACTTTTACCTGGCCCTCAGCGGTAAGACCCTTGTCGAGAATGCCGGCGACGCATAATTCACATTGAAGAAAATGCAGGATCAGAATCAGATCGTCGCTGAATCACTTAGAGGAACCCGGATTGAAAAGTCCTGATACGGCATAAGATGTGCCGAATTGCAGTAGTTCGAGCGTGTCGTCCGGTGTCTGGCCTAATGGCCATGTTCTGGCCAGCCCATTGCTCGAATGCCTCTTGAGCTGGTCGTTAGACGATCATCCTGGCCGCGCAACTGGCAGGACTTCGGGGTCATTTCGAATTCCGGCTGGGGTTCGCTGATTCTAGACAGAGTGACGTCGATGTCGTGTTGATCGACGTCGTGTTGATCGACGTCAAGTAAAAAGTGCGGCCGGTCCGTATGCAGCAGGTATCGGCGCGAGGGATGGTCTCTCCGCGATCAAAATCCGTCAGTACCGCTAAGGAGGAACGATGATGATCCCGCGACTGGTGACGACGTCTTTGTCGATTTTGGCCGTCCTCTGGCTGTCGATCAGCATAGCTGCTGCGGCCAATTCTATGGATGGAAAGATTGAGAAAGCCGCCAACGGCGTGATTGAGCTGAAAGACGATTCCGGAACGATTTCGAAATATGACGTTGATTCAGGAGCTAAAATCACCCTGGATGGAAAATCGGTCAAACTTGACGAGCTGCCGGTTGGGGCGCCCGCGACCGTGACCACTGAAACCAAGAACAACAAGACCGTGGCCGTCAAGATTATTGCCAAATCGCCGTTATGATCAGGCTGTAAACTGCTGCCGCGAGCCCGCGTTGGCCCCCCCGGCAAGGGGGCCGACGCGATTCTTCCTATGGCTGGAATGGCGGTGGTCCAGGAGTTCAATCGCGATGTCGAAACGTACGCTGCACGACTCTACGTTTCTGGAGTTCGATGCGCCTCCTTGCGGCGCTCTCACCTGCTCCAACGATTCAGTGTGCTGGCGCGTCTGGGCTCCCGACGCCCACACGGCGACGCTCGTGCTTCATAACCCGCCGGACGGCGAGAGTCGCCCCATTCCCATGCAGATCGAGCGAAATGGATACTTCACCCACACCGAACCCCTTGTCGCAGAAGGACAACCTTATTCCTTTCGAATCGATGACGGTCCCGAACGTCCCGATCCGGCATCGCGTCGTCAACCGCAAGGAGTTCATAAACCTTCAGCCGTGGTGAGACTCGATCAATTCGAGTGGTCCGAAGGAGACTGGCCGGGACTGCGGCGCGAGCAGCTTGTGATTTATGAACTGCACGTGGGAGCATTCACAGCCGAGGGAACTTTTGACGCCGCCATCAATCGCCTCGAACTGCTTCGCGAGTTGGGGATCACCGCAGTGGAATTGATGCCGATTGGGCAGTTTCCCGGCGAGCGCGGCTGGGGCTACGACGGCGTGCACCCCTATGCGGTGCACGAGAGCTACGGCGGTCCCCGCGGATTCCAGAGATTCGTCGACGCCTGCCATCGGACGGGGCTGGCGGTCATCCTGGACGTGATCTACAACCACCTGGGACCGGAAGGCAACTACCTGGCGGAATTCGGGCCCTATTTTACCGGCCGCTATCGCACTCCGTGGGGGGCGGCGTTCAACTACGACGATCGCGGCAGCGACGCGGTGCGGGCCTTTGTCGTCGATAACGCCCGTCAGTGGATTCGAGATTTTCACGTCGACGGACTGCGGCTTGATGCCGTCCACGCCATTTTCGACGGCAGTCCGCGGCACATCCTCCGCGATATCAAAGATGCAGCCGACGAAGAAGCGGCTCGCCTTGGCCGCCCGGTGCATGTCATCGCCGAAAGCGATCTGAACGACGTGCGGCTCCTTGATCGCGCCGAACTGGGTGGGTTCGGCTTAAGCGCGCAGTGGAGCGATGATTTTCACCACGCCGTGCACGCCTTGCTGACCGGCGAGCGGCACACATATTACGCCGATTTCGGCGGCGTCGAGCAACTCGTCAAGGCGCTCAATCAGACATTTGTGTACGACGGCTGCTACAGTGCATTTCGCGGACGCCGACACGGTGCGCCCGTCGGTGCACATCCCGGCAGCCGCTTCGTGATTTCGATCCAGAATCACGACCAGATCGGCAACCGGCCCGACGGCGAGCGGTTCGGCTCGCTGCTGACTCCGGCCCGGCAACGACTGGCCGCGGGCCTCCTGCTGCTGGCACCTCATATCCCGCTGATCTTCATGGGAGAAGAATACGGCGAAACGCATCCCTTTCCCTTTTTCTGCTCGTTCCTCGATCCGCAGATCGCCGCGGCTGCGCGCCACGGTCGACGCCAGGAATTTGCCGCGTTCGAATGGCACGAGCTCGTCCCCGATCCCCAGGAGGTCGCCACCTTCGAGTCGGCCCGGTTGACCTGGTCGTGGCCAGCCGAAACCCCGCAGGCCGGTTTGCGCAAACTCTATTATGACCTGCTGACGTTGCGGCGCTTCAGGCTCCCTTTGCGAGAGTTCTCCGAGCATACGGCACGAACCCTGGAGCGCCACGACGGGAAACTCGACGTCGTCCGGCTCGAACGACGCGGTCATTGCGACGGCACGGCGGTCGACCTGATTGCCTTCTTCAACGTCTCCGATCAAACTTGCGAGATTCCCGAGCGCGAGCTGCCGCCGTTGCAACTTTTGCTCAGTTCCGAGTCGCAATCATACTTTGGCAACCGAACGTCCGACGAGCCCCGGCACATCCTGTTGCCGTATGAATGCCAGGTTTACGGTCCCGGATCGGTGAAATCATCATGAGCACCATTGTGCCGACGCAAGAAAATCACGCAGTCGAACGACCGGGCGCACCGGAGGGCGTCCGCGATGCGCTCGGTCGCCCGAGCAGCGATCACGACGACGTCCGCCGGCTCCCGGCGGCTGTTTACCGGTTTCAGTTCAACCGCGATTTCACGTTTCGCGCGGCACGCGAGCTGGTGCCCTATCTGGCGGCCCTCGGCGTCAGCGACTGCTATGCGTCGCCATTCATCAAGGCCCGCGCGGGAAGCCGGCACGGTTATGACATCGTCGATCACAACGCGATCAACCCGGAAATCGGCACTCGCGAAGAGTTGGAGGAATTCGCCCGTGAGTTGCAGTTTCACGGAATGAGCCTGCTGCTCGACGTCGTCCCGAATCACATGGGAATCGCGAGCGAGGAGAATCTCTGGTGGTTCGACGTGCTCGAGAACGGCCGCAGTTCGCCTTACGCTTCGTATTTCGACATCGACTGGAATCCCCTCAAACACGATCTGGTCGATAAAGTCTTGCTGCCGGTCCTGGGAGACCAGTTTGGCAAGGTCCTGGAGGACGGCAAGCTCGTGCTGTGCTTCGAGGGCGGTGCATTCTTCCTTCGCTGTTACGACCGGCGATTGCCGATCGCTCCGCATTCCTGGCCTCGCGTACTCAAGCATCGCATTGCCGAGCTGGAATGCCGGCTCGGAGCCGACAACGCGCATTTGCAGGAATACCAGAGCATCCTGTTTTCACTGGTGCATTTGCCGCCGTTGACGGAAGCCGGTCCCGGATCGACCGACGAGCGACGCCGCGAGAAAGACGTCGTCTGCCGCCGCCTCGCAGAACTCTGCCAGCAGTCGGCAGAAGTCCGCGAGTTTATCGAAGCGAACGTGCGACTGTTCAACGGCGAGGCCGGCGTTCCCGCAAGTTTCGATCTGCTCGACGAATTGCTCCTCGAGCAGCCATACCGGCTCGCGCATTGGCAGGTCGCCTCCGACGAGATCAACTATCGCCGCTTCTTCGACGTCAACGAGTTGGCCGCGTTGTGCATGGAACGCGACGATGTGTTTCGCGCGACACACGAGTTGATCGGCCGCCTGATCGCCGAGGGGTTCGTTTCCGGGTTGAGAATCGATCATCCCGACGGCCTTTATGACCCCGCCGAATATCTCCTGCGGTTGCAATCGCTGTCGCCAGGGTATGTCGTCGTCGAAAAGATCCTCGAGCCGGGGGAACGGCTGCCCGAAGACTGGTCGGTTCAGGGGACGACGGGATACGAATTTCTGAACTCTCTGAATGGATTATTCGTCGATCGCTGCCGGATGAAGGACTTCGATCGCGTCTACTCCCGATTCATTCGCGAGGGGGTTAATTTCAAGGAATTGGCATATCGGTGCAAAAAACTGATCATGCACGTCTCGATGTCGAGCGAGATCAGCGTGCTGGGGCATCAGCTCGACCGCATTTCCGAGCGTGATCGCCGGTCTCGCGATTTCACTCTCAACAGCCTGACCGGCGCGATCCGCGAGATCATGGCCTGTTTTCCCGTTTATCGCACATATGCAACCAGCGCCGGAGTTCCCGAACGCGACAGGCGCTACATCGAGCTGGCGACGGCACGCGCCAAACGCCAAAACCCGGCCATCAGTGCGTCGATCTTCGATTTCGTCCGCGACATTCTCCTTCTTAAACCCGCAGACAATCTTGATGAGGATGGGCGCGCCGCCCTGTATCGATTTGTCGGCAAGTTTCAGCAGACGAGCGGCCCCGTCATGGCCAAGGCCGTCGAAGACACCGCTTTCTACATCTACAACCGCCTTGTTTCGCTCAACGAAGTGGGAGGCGACCCCGAACGGTTCGGCATCACCGTGGCTTCTTTCCACCAGCAGAATATCGATCGTCAGGCGCACTGGCCCCATGCTCTCCTGGCCAGCTCGACACACGACACCAAACGCAGCGAAGACGTCCGGGCACGAATCAACGTGCTGTCGGAGTTGCCCGTCGAATGGAAAACCCACCTCGCGCGCTGGTCACGCTGCAACAAGCGTCATAAACGCGACATCGACGGCGAGCCGGCCCCCAGTCGGAATGACGAATACCTGTTGTATCAGACCCTGCTCGGAACCTGGCCTTTTGCTCCGTTTGGTGACGGCGAACGGGAACAATACATCACGCGGATGCAAGAGTACGCGCTCAAGGCGGCCCATGAAGCCAAGGTGCACACGAGCTGGATCAGTCCGCATGAGCTCTACGAACAAGCGACCCGTGACTTCATCGCGGCAATCCTGTCGCCGGCTCCCCGCAACCTGTTCCTGACCGATTTCGAGCCGTTCGCCCGCTGCGTCGGCGATTTGGGCCTGTGGAACACGCTGTCGCAGACGCTGCTCAAGCTGACGAGCCCCGGCGTTCCCGATCTCTATCAGGGAAGTGAGCTGTTGGATTTTCGACTCGTCGATCCCGATAACCGCGGGACCGTTGATTTCGCGCTCCGGCGCCAGTTGCTCGAAACAATCGAACAGCAACACGACGAATCGGCCGACGGCCTCGTCGAGATGGCGGCCGAATTGGCCGCTGGACGAACAGACGGACGAATCAAACTCCACATGATCCGCCAGCTTTTGAACTACCGGCGCGAGCATCCGGACTTGTTTACGATCGGACAATACCTGCCGCTGGAGGTGGAGGGGGAACGGCGCGAGCACCTGTGTGCATTCGTCAGGAAATCCAGCGACGCCGTCGTCGTTGTGATCGCGCCGCGGTTGATCGCGGGGCTCGTCGGACTCGGCGGACAACCTCCTGTCGGCCGCGAGGTCTGGGGTGATACTCGGCTCCTGCTTCCCAAAGGATTGGCGGAAGGCCGGTTCGTCAACCTGCTGACAGGCGAATTCTTGCCGGCCGGCGACGGCCTGGAAACACCAGTTCTGCCGGTGGCCACGGCGCTAGCGAGCTTTCCAGTTGCCGTACTGGAACACGTCGCCGCAGATCCGCGGTCGTAATCGGCTCGCCTTTCCGCCAGACCAGCGAACAGGTCTGTGGCGTGCCGTCATCACGGAGAGGGCGATTGACATTGCCCGAAATGATCCGCGCGGATCCGCGTCATCCGTGGTTCTCATCTTTTTTTACGACCCAGATCGACATTTTGCACAGGTCGGCAACAGGCCGCCGAAAAATAAGAAACAAGCCCGGGCGCAAAAAAACACCGCGAGTTCTTTTCAGAACCCGCGGTGCGTATTTGTCGGACTGTGGTGTCAGACTGTGGCGACCGTGGCTCACAGGAGCCGCGGTTGATTTTGACGTGGGTTGGAGAGACTTGAGAAAGCCGGCGGACGG
>DASYAR010000521.1:0-32324 GCA_036501235.1 Planctomycetaceae bacterium | reverse complement strand
CTCGACCGGTCGATTCCCGAGTTCCTGGCGGCTGTCGAGAAACGGACCGAACGCGATCGCGAAGTGCAGGGATTGGCGGATTTCCGAGATTCGGTCGGGCTGGCTTCGTTGATGCGCGGGACGGGGTTCGGTTATCACGTGCAGGCCGCGATCGGTAAGCAGGCTTATCCCTGCGCACTGGAAGACAATCAGGGCCGGCTGTTTTTCGCGCTGCCCACAGGCACGCAAGAATTCGAGCTCGTCGGCCGCGATCGGGCCCCCAAATCCGCCACAGACGCCCCGCGCTTCACAGGCCGCTACACCGTACACATTTCCGATCACACGATCACAATCAAGAAAGAAGCTTCCGACGGAAATGAAAAGGTCCGTAAGGCCCTGCGGAAGTGAGCGTGCGCTCGCGGGTCGACCAATGGCGCAAACGGATCGCAATCCGATGCCGACTTTCCACACGAGAGACCCAATCGGGGCGAGATTCCAGGACCACTCGTGTTCCACCGACGTCCGTGCGAGGCACATCTGCAATGCATCTCGGCGGAGCGAGATCACTGAATTCACAGGCAATCGACGATCACGCTGTCGGCGAGGAATTTGCCTTCGCGCGTCAGGCGGATGCTGGTGTCGGCGCATTCGAGCAGGCCCGCAGCGCAGTTCTTGGCGATGGCCGGGCCGGCGATCTCGTCGAGGTCGAAGCCGGACGCGGCGCGAAACGCCGCGCGCTCGACTCCGGCAGCGCGGCGCAAGCCCACGACCAATGTCTCTCGCGCCCGGTCCGCAGGTGACAGCTCGTCCACGTCGCCGACAGGTGATTTCCCCGCCAGAACGCGCGATAGCCACGTCGTGAAGCTGCGGTGGTTCGTTTCGCGGCGGCCGTTCAGGTAGCGCGCGGCCCCGGGGCCGAATCCGTAATAAGGAAGCCCCGCCCAATATGTCTCGTTGTGCCTGCACCGAAAACCCGGCTGGGCGAAATTCGACAGCTCATATTGTTCGAAACCGTGCCGGGGGATTTCATCCATCGCGACGGCGTACATCTCGCGTTCGAGTTCTTCCGGCGCTTGGATCAATCGCCCCTTGGCCCGCCGCGACCAGAACGCGGTTCCTTTTTCGAACGTCAAACCATAAGTCGAAAGATGGACCGGCTTCAGTGCCACGGCCCGAGCCAGGGTCTCATGCCACAGTTCGAGTGACTGGCCGGGCACTCCGAAAATGAGGTCGAGCGAATAGTTGAGAATTCGCCGCGACAGCCGGGAGACGGTTTCCGCGACCTGTGCCGCATCGTGGTCGCGTTCGAGAGTCTGCAATACGTGCGAATCGAACGACTGGACGCCCAGGCTGACTCGGTTCACTCCGTGAGCCGCGAGCACGTCGATCTTCTCTGCGTCTAATCCGGCTGGATTGGCTTCGACGCTGAATTCGTATCCCGGTGGAAGTGGGAACCATTTCGTCACGAGGGCCAGGAGCTGGCCAAGGCGTCGCGAATCGAGATGCGTCGGTGTTCCACCGCCGATGAACAGCGTCGCCATTTCTTGCGGATGCTCGAGCGTCTTCAGTTCGGCTTCGAGCGCGCGGAGGTATTCGTCGGCCAAATGGTCCTTCCTCGCCACGACGGTGAAATCGCAGTATCCACAGCGATGAGCGCAAAACGGCACGTGGATGTAAGCGGCCGTCGGCTGGAGTGAGGTGTGAGACACGATCCGATTCTAGTGCACCGCAACTTCGCTTGAAACCTGGCGACTCCCCCGCTCGCTTAAGGCCCACAGGCGGCGATTATTCCTGCGTCACCGGCAAATTCTCCAAAAAAACTTGCTTTGATGATCGTAAACGCTCAGGATGTGGGAACCTGTTACATCAAGTAAGCAGGGCAATCGTATTTTTGCCGACAGACGAACTCAGGGGGATCCGGGATGACGCAGCTAGCTGAGCCGCCAAACGTCGCTCAAGACCAGGTCGCCGAATTTGCCTCGCGGGTCAAGGCGATTCGAGCCAGCCTGCATCAAGTGCTGATCGGGCAGGACGCCAGCATCGACCTCTTGTTGACTTGCGCGCTGACCGGCTCGCACGCGCTGCTGGTCGGCGTGCCGGGACTGGCCAAGACGCTGATGGTCAAAGCGCTGGCTGCGGCGTTCCATTGGAAGTTTTCGCGGATTCAATTCACCCCCGACCTGATGCCGTCGGACATTACGGGTTATGAGCTGCTGGCCCGCGACGGCGGCAACGGCGCGCCGTCCCTCACCTTTCGCCGCGGTCCCGTGTTCGCCAATCTCGTGCTGGCTGACGAAATCAACCGGGCCGCTCCCAAAACCCAATCGGCACTGCTCGAAGCCATGGCCGAAAAGCATGTGACGGTCGGTGGGCAGACGCACCACCTCGACGAGCCGTTCATCGTCGTGGCCACGCAAAACCCGATCGAACAGGAAGGGACCTATCCGCTCCCCGAAGCGCAACTCGACCGGTTTATGATGGAAATCCGCATCGGTTACCCGACACCGAGCCAGGAAGAAGAAATCGTCGTCAAGACCACCGGCGGCGCAACAAAACTTCCGGACGCGACATTCGACCGCGAGACGTTCCTGCAGCTTCGTCACCTGGTGCTCGCGGTTCCTGTGCCCCAGAATGTTGCAGCCTACGCGGTCCGCCTGTGCGGATCGAGCCGTCCGGGAGACCCACGCGCCGGTAAGCTGGCGAACGATTACGTCGCCTGGGGGGCCGGTCCGCGCGGCGCGCAGAACCTGGTGCTCGCAGCCAAGGCGCTGGCGCTGCTCGATGGCCGCACCGTGCCGACGACGACCGACATCAAAACGATCGCCGTGCCCGTGTTGCGGCACCGGATTGTCGTGAACCATCGCGCGGTCGGCGATGGCATTGCGGCGGAACAGGTCGTGGAACGGCTTGTCAGCGAGATCTGATTTGCGAATTCGTCGAAAGCGCCTCTTCCATGCCCGCCACTGCCAACAGCCGATTCGTCGAGATGCACGCGCTGACGGCGCTCGAGCACATGCGGTTTACGACGCGGCATCGGATTGAAGGAACCTACACCGGCCGGCACGCCTCGCGGCAACTCGGCGGGGCGGGAGAGTTTGTCGACTACCGTGATTACGCACCGGGAGAAGACTTGCGCCGCCTCGACTGGAAGGTCCTCGCCCGTACCGGCAAAGCCTATGTGCGGCTCTTTCAGGACGAAACAAATCTGCTCTGCACTCTGGCGATCGACGCCAGCGGCTCGATGCAATTCGGGGCCGATCCCACGAGGTCCAAGCTTTCGAAACTCGAATACGCCCAGTACCTGGCCAGCGCTCTGTCGCACGTCATCCACCGCGGTCAGGACCAGGTGGGAGTGGCGATCCTCGCGGAAGAGCTGCTGGCACTCATCCCGCCAGGCGGAACCGCCAGCCACGCGACCTTCATCCAGGACACCATCGAAAAGCTCGAAACCCGTCCCGCTGTGCGCATGGCCGGGGCGCTGCGGCAAGTGTTCGAACAGACGCGGCAGCGCGGCGTCCTGCTGTTGATGAGTGATTTTCTGGTCGACGATCTGGACGACGTGTTCGCGGCGCTGCGGCTGTTCCGGCACCGGAAGTCGGAAGTGATCATCATCCACCTCGTCGATCCTGACGAAGAACGGCTGCCGGCGGGAGCGGCCTTTCGTTTCGTGGGGATGGAAAACGAGGGAGTGGTGCATTGTTCCCCCGACGAAATTCGCGAATTGTATCGTGAGCGGTTCGAAGCGCACGCGGCCATGGTCCGCACGCTGGCGCTGTCGAATGGTTGCGACTATCGCCGGGTCTCGACCGCGATCCCGTATCTGCAGACATTAGGAGGCTTTCTCGTGGAAAGATCCGGTTAATGTTCCAGAATCCCTGGGCCATCTTGATCGGCGTCGTGGCGGCGGGGCTGCCGGTGGCTGTCCATTTTTTGACAAGGCCCCGGCCGGTGCGCATGCCCCTGTCGACCCTGAGGTTCGTGCACGAGGCCGTGTTGCACCGACGAACTCGACATCGCCTGCGCGACGCTCTGGTGCTGACTCTGCGAACTCTGGCCGTGCTGCTTGTGGCCTGTGCCGTGGCTCGCCCGTTTCTGGGACAAGCGGGACTGTCGGCGGTCGACGAGCAGGCCGACGCGGTGCGCGTCGTCGTGCTCGACGTCAGTCAGAGCATGGGGGCGACGAACCATGGGATCGAATCGTTCGAGCGGGCGCGGCCGCTGGCGGCCAGGCATCTCGAATACCGCCGTGGAATGAAGGCGGACTTGATCCTTGCGGGGGCCCGCCCTGTCTCGGTCTTCACCCGCGCTTCGAGCAATTTTTCCGTCCTGCGCGACGAGTTGTCGCGGGCCAAATTGCAGCCGGAAAAGTTAGCCGTGCAGGAAGCGCTCAATCTGGCGTCCGAAATCATCGCCCGTGAAGAGGCCTCCCCGGTGCTGCGCCGCGAAGTGCTGATTGTCAGCGATTTCCAGCGCTCCAACTGGGGCGCGGCGGATTTTTCGGTGCTGCCGTCCGGCACGCGGATCGAGCTGGAGTCGGTCGCGCCGGCGGAGCCCTTGCCGAACCTGGCGATCCTGCGCGTTGCGGCCCAGGGGCGTGCCGAAATCGGTCGAGATTTGCGGTTGGAGGTCGAAGTCGGGAATTTCTCCGACTCGCCGCAAACGGTTACGGTCGAGGTGGTCCTGGGGGAGGCGACTGCGCAGCTCTCAGGGCTGTGTGGAGCGAATTCGAAAACCGTGCTGACAGGCGATCTCGCGCTGCGTGAAGCGGGCTGGCAGACGGGGGAAGCCCGCCTGCTGGGCGTCAGCGATGCGCTGGCGGCCGACAACGTGCGGGCTTGCGTCTTCGACGTGCGCCCGGCCCCCAGGCTGGCCCTGGTCACGCGAGAACCGGCGACGAAGCGCCCCTCGGCAAGTTATTTTATCGAGCGGGCCATCTCACCGGTCGAAGGAACCAGTGGCGACGTCGCGGCCGATTTGTCGGCTGCGACGGGCGACGGACTGGCACGACTCGATCCGGCGCGGCTTGATCGCGACGTCATCGGCTCCGTCGATCTGTTGATTGTCGTCCAGCCAGGTCGATTGCCCGAAGATTCGATCAATCAACTGGCCAGCGTCATTCGTCGCGGACGCGGAGTGCTCTATGTCGCCTCGGACGCGGCCGACGCGGCGAACCTGCGACTGATCGCCGGCGCAACCACGGGAATGCTCAAATTTCCTGCTGAGTTTGCTCCGCCGGCTGCGAAACAGCCGCGCCGCAACTTGTTCCTGGTGAATGTCCAGCAGGATCAGCCGCCATTCCAGATCTTCGGCGACGAGCTGCCGGCACTGCTGGAAACGCTACGATTCTCGGGTGGGCTCGACTCGCGCCGCGTCGAAGGTGCGCTCGCCGAAGACATTCTGGCACAGTTCAACGACCAGTCGGTGTTTCTGGCTTCGGCCACTCTGGAAGCCGGCGCATTCGTCGTGCTGAATGCCGACCTGTCGGCGTCGAATCTTCCGATGTCGCCGCTCTACGTCCCCTTCGTGGGGGAACTGGTCCAGAAACTGCTCGGGCAGGGTCGCCGTGCGGGAGAAATTGCATGCGGCGAACCGTTTGCCTTGATGTTGCCACCGGATGCCGCGGCGGCGGCCGAACTGTCGATGGCCGGCCCCAGGGCAGGCGAACCGGTGGCCGGAGACCTCTCCGATGACGGAGCGGGCGTGCTGTGGAAAGGGGATTCTGCCGGCGGGCCGGGAGTCTACCGCGTGCTGCTTAAAGGAACGCCGATCTATGCCGTCGCGGCGACAATTCCGGCGGCTGAAAGCGACTTGCGGTCGGTGCCGGCCAAGGTGTTCGAAGAGCGGCTGGCGGGAGGACGGGAGGTGCGCTACCGATCCCTCACAAGGTCCGGCTCCGAAGAACATGATACGGCCTGGAGCTGGCTGGCCGTGGCCTGCGTGATCTGTCTGCTGGGGGAACTGGCGGCGCTGAAAAGTTTTAATACCTGAGGAAACCATTCACGTGACCTTTCAGAACTTGAAATGGCATCTCTGACCGTCGAGCCTTTGGTTTCTCCAGCGCTGTGGGCGGCGCTGGCCGCCCTGACGGCCGGTCTGCTCGCGTGGTACGCCCGCGGTCGCCCGCGAGCGGTTTCGCGCGAACGCTGGGCCGCGATCGTTATGTTGATGGCGACGGGTGCGGCGACCGTGCTGGCGATCCTGCTGAATCTCACCTGGATCGAGCCCGTTCCTCCGCCTGCCGGAAAGCCGCTGCTCACGATTCTTGTCGATCAATCGGCGAGCATGGCGGTCGAAGACGCGGAAGGTGGCCGATCGCGGTGGAAGGTCGCCACCGACCTGGCGGCTCAAACCGAGCGCGATCTCGCCTCGCGATTCGACGTGCAGGTACGGACGTTTTCGGAAACATGGTCAGTCGCGTCGGCTGGCGAACTGCAGGGGCGCCAGCCGGACGGGAGTACGACCGATCTCGCCGCGGCCGTTGCCGGCGCATTGACCTCCGATCGACCGCAGGGGCAGGCCATCCATCTGATCAGCGATGGCAACCACAACGCCCCGGGAGGCATCGTTCCTTTGCTCGAGACACTGCGCTCGGCCCGGGCGATGGATGCCCCGATCTACACGACGACGCTGGGAGGGGAAAGTTCGCTCCAGGATCTGGAAATTCACGTCACCCGCCCGCAGGAGCTGGCGTTCGTGGGACAGCGAGTTCCCATATCTGTCACGCTGCGCCAACGAGGACGGCTCACGGATCGGGCGGAAGTCGTGCTGCTCCATGACGGCAAAGAAGTGGCCCGTGAGACCCAGCCACTGGCTCCGGACAGCCGGGCCGTAGTGAAATTCAGCGTTCTCCAGAACCAGAGCGGACTGTACCGCTACGACGTGCGGGTCGAGCCCAATGCGTTAGAGGCCACGACCGCCAACAATACGGCTCCCTTCCTGGTGCGGGTCGTCGATCAGCCGGTGCGCGTACTGTTGCTGGAAGGGAAGCCGTACTGGGACGGCAAATTCCTGATCCGCACGCTGGCTGCCGATCCGTCTCTGGAAGTCGATGCGATCGTGCGGGTCACCGAAAGCCGGTTCGTCATGCGCAGTTTGAAACTCGATCGCGGCAGCGCGGCTGCGGCGGCTGACCAGACGCCCATTGTCGCAAGCGGTGATGCGCCGTCTGCTGCTGCGAACCCGGTGCACGCCCTGCGAGTCGAATCGTCTTCGATCATTCGTGATCCGCAAAGCCTGCTGGAAGGGCCGCAAGGGCTGGACAGTTATCAACTGGTCGTCCTTGGTCGAGATGCCGAAGTGTATTTGAGTCCGGTTGTTTTGGAACGGCTGCGCACCTGGATCTCCCGTGCAGGCGGCTCACTGATTTGTTACCGCGGCACGCCGGTGGCCCAGGTTCCCGCCGATCTGGCCCGGCTGATGCCGGTTCGCTGGGCTCCGGCACGAGAAACGCGTTTTCGAGTCAAGCTGACCGATCGGGGGAATGATCTCAGTTGGCTCAATTCTGGAGTTCCGGGAGACGACGATGTCTTCGGCCGCATGCCGTCGCTGGCAACTGCCGCCCCCCCGGAACGGCCCAAGCCGTTGTCGGTCGTGCTTGCCAAATCCGAGACTGAGCCGGGGCCTCCTGTTTTTACGTACCAGTCCTATGGCACGGGACGGGTCGTGGCCGTGGAAGGATCGGGCATGTGGCGCTGGGCGTTTCTGTCGCCGCAATATCAGCAGCACGACCAGGTGTATGAATCGATGTGGCAGAGCCTGCTGCGGTGGCTCGTTTCCAGCGTCGGGCTGGTGCCCGGGCAGGACCTGGTGTTGCGCACCGACAAAGTCACGTACACGGCAAGCGAGCCCGTGACTGCGCTGCTGCTCTCGCGAGACGAATCGGCCGGCAGCACGAAAATGGCGGTCGACCTGACCGACGAGGGAAGCGGTTCGTCTAGAAAAGTCCCGCTGATTCCGGTCGGCGATGAGCCGGGGGTCTACCGAGTTCCGTTCGGAGTCTTGCCGGTCGGGGCGTATCGTGCCCAGGTGACGGGCGACTCAGTCGGGACGGCCAACTCGTCAACGACCGTCGCATTCGACGTGCGCTCGTTCTCGGCCGAGCAACTCGACGTGCAGGCGCGCCCCGACTTGATGGCACGAATCGCCGAGCAGTCGGGTGGGGCCGTGCTGGCGGCACGAGGATCAGTATCGCTGTCAGACCAGTTTCGCGAGCATTTGGCGAAGAGCCGTCCGGAAAAGGTCCGCCGGATATCCGCCTGGGACCGCTGGTGGGTCCTGGCAGCCGTGTTCGCAGTATGGGGCACGGCCTGGGGCCTGCGCCGTTCGGCAGGATTGGTGTAATGGTTTTTAAGTGGTGCAGGTTGCTTGGCAATGGTTTCGACCCCGGCCACCTTGGTGGCCGGTGAACAAGGTTATGTAGCTAATAAGCCAACTGAAAATCGCAACGACCCCTGCCACCTCGGTGGCAGGTGAAGAAGGTTCTCAAGCAATGCCTGCCCAACCACTCTATTCCGCGCAACACCAGCAGTCCGCATTCGCCTTGCGCTACTCTTGGACGGGCTGGATCACGCAAGGCGACATACACGGTCTCCCAAACGAAGCCTGGACAGAACTCATCACCGCCTGGGAGACGGATGGCCTTCGACTGTTCGATCGCCTGATACGGGACAGCGAAATCCATTTGACATTCAGCGGGATCCCTTCCGTTACCCCGATACTTGTTGCCGCTCGCGCCAAGGGGCGGCTGCAATACGCCCTGCGGATGGCCGGGGCGCCTGTCACTTTCAGCCGTAAAGTCAGCATTCGCACAGTTGGCAACAATACCACGCCGGCGATTGAAGGCTACATCCGAGCGCAAGTCCGCAACGAAGACTTCATTGATCCCCGCTTTGCGGAGTTTCTCGAGCAATTCACCATAATTAATCCGAGAGCTGATCTGCGACAACCTGCTGAAACGAATAGCGGACGGTACTGGTACAATCTGCATCTGGTGTTGGTGACCGAGGGGCGGCATCGCATTATTGATGGGCCCGGACTCAGGACCATTCGCGACGGCGCGTTTAAGATCGCCGAGAAGAAGGAGTATGCAATCGGAGCGATTTCGGTCATGCCCGACCATGTCCATCTTGCGTTGCGTGGCAATCTCGAGCACTCGCCAGAACAAATCGCTCTCGCGTTTCAGAATAACCTGGCCTACATGCTGAACCGCGGTGCGGTGTGGCGGAGGGGCTTTTATGTCGGCACATTTGGGGAGTATGATATGCGGGCGATTCGGAAGGCGGGCCGCGTAAATTGTTCGGCGGTGACTCTGTGACTCAGTCGTTCGGTGCCTAAAAAATCTTGTTCACCTGCCACCGAGGTGGCAGGGGCCTATGCGATTGAGAATTTCGCCAATTAGCGACAGAACCTGCTTCACCGGCCGGACGAGCCGGCCGGGAGGCGATCTGGCCGCAGGAGTTTGGTTCGATCAACACGCCGAGACGTCTAAGTTCACATCTGACCTGAGTTCAAGCTATGTCGAACAGCGGATTACAGAAAATCTTCGAGCGGCTTGGGCGGCGCGTGCTGATGATCCACGGCACGGCGGGAACGGTCTGGGGCGCTGTGGCCGCGGCGGCGTGCCTGGCGTGCGGGGCCTGGCTCGATCTGATGCTCGAGTTGCCTGCCGGACTGCGGCTGGTCGTCCTGGCCGCTGCCGTCGGTGCTGCCGTCTTCGCGTTCGTTTCTAGCGCGCGCCGGGCGGTGCGGTCAAAAGCACCTGCCCGCCTGGCCGCTCAATTGGATCGGGTTTCGGCCAGTGGCGGGCAAATCCTGTCGGCCGTCGATCTGGCAACAGCCGATCAGCGACTGTTCGCCACGCACGCTCCCGCACTGTCGGCAGGATTGGCACGACTCGCCATCGAACGGGGGACGAGAATTGCCGCCGCCGTTTCGCCCCGCTCGGTTGCGCCGGCGGCGCCGGTCGTCAAGTCGATGGGGGTGCTGGCGCTGATCGGCGCAACGGCATTCGTGTTTGCCCTCTTGCTGCCGCGGTTGGCGGCAACCGAATGGCGCCGATTCGTCGACCCGTATGGCGATCATCCACCGTTTTCCACGATCACATTCACGGTGGAACCGGGAGATGCTCAAGTCGTCTACGGATCGGGGCTGGAAGTCCGGACAAGCGTCTCGGGAACGGCCGTCGAGGGGGTCGAACTGGTCTTGGAAACCTCGGCCCAGGCGCCAGGCGGCCCCACGAGAGAACAAGTGGAACGCCAACCCTCTCGCGAGGAAGAAATCGTACCGATGTTTCCGGAGCAGGCGGGCCAGTGGCGCGCGAGCGTGGCGAATATCACACAACCGTTGACGTACCACGTCCGGTCGCGCGGAGCTCGCAGCCGAAAGTTTTCGGTCGACGTGCTCACCGTTCCCAACATAGAAGACGTGCGATTCCGGATTTCCGCGCCGGCATACACGCGGCAACCGGTCTATGAAGGGCCCCTGCCGCAGGGAGGGCTGGTGGGTCTGGCAGGCACCGAAGTGCAAATTACGATCCGCAGCAACCGGCCGCTGTCGGCAGGCAATCTGACCTACTTCTCGGGAACATCCCGGCAGAAAATCAATCTATTACGTACGGATCCGGCAGCCGACACGAAAGTCTGCGGGACGTTTTCGATCTCTGCCAACGGGCGCATCGAAGCCTTGGTCATTGACGCCAATGGACAATCCTCGACCGATAAAGTCGCGGCGACCGTGACGCTGCTGGCTGACGAGCGGCCCTTCGTCCGGCTCGTCGAACCGCGGGCCGTTTCGTTCGCCACGCCGACGGCGGTCATCCCGGTCGTCATCTCGGCGGAAGACGACTATGGCGTGGCGCGACTGCAATTGTTCCGCAGCCTGAACGACTCGCGCTACCTGCCGCTCGACGTTGTCGTGGCCGAACCTCCCGCCAGGCTGGCGTATCAAATGGTACCGCTCCCGTTGCGCGACTATGGGCTCGATCCGGGGGACGAAATCAAGGTTTTTGCCCGCGTCGAAGACAACGATCGCAGCTCGACGGGAACGCCCGGCAAGGGGGCCGAAAGCGCAGTCTCGCTGATCCGCATCATCTCCCAGCAGGAATTCGACCAGTACCGGCAATCACGCGACGGGATGGAAACGCTGATGGCAAAATACCAGCAGGCGAACCGCCGGCTGGAGTCGCTGGCCGAAGACATCGAAAAGCTGCAGCAGGAGCTGAGAGAAACAAAACCGGGCGAGCAACCTTCCCCCGAGCTGCGCGACAAGCTTAAGGAGCTGGCCGGCAAAATGGCCGCCGAGACTGAGGCCCTTCGCAAGCTGGCCGCCGACAAACAGCCTTTCGAAATCGACGAACAGCTCACCAAAGAGCTCGAAGAGCTGGCCGGGCAGATCGAGCAGTTGCAAAAGCGGTTGCAGGAGCTGGCCGATAACGATCAGGCGGAGCGCGACGAGATCGAAAAACGCCTGGCCGAGCTGGCGAATGCCCTTCGCGAGCAGCGCGAACAGCTCGACAATGAAGTGATGCAGCCCCTGGAAAAGCTGAACGCCGTTTTGCCGTTGACGCGCGACGAACAGAAGTTCGTTCAGATTTATCTGCGGCAGCGCGAGCTGGCCGACCGCCTGGCCTCGCTGAAAGGTCGCGACGACGAAGACGACCCCGCGCTCAAGGCGCGGATGCGCGATCTCGAAGACGAGCAGCGCAAAATTCGCACTGATCTCGAATCGCTGATAAGTGACATCGAAGAACATCTGGACGGGCTGCCGGAAGATGAGGAATTCAAAGAACTTCGCGAGTCGGCGCAGGAATTTGTCGAAGCGCTGCGCGAGAGTGGAGCAGCCGAAGCCATGCTCGAGGCGGAAAGCGGCCTCTCAGAGTTCTCGGGAACGCAGGGCCACGCGGCAGCCCTGCAAGCCGCCGACATACTCGAGAAGTTTCTGCAAAAGGCCGGTCCGATGGGAGAGCAGGGGGCCGGCCAGGCGCTGCGCGGCTTCCGTCCGCAATTGGGCGACGCGATGAGAAAAACTCTGCAGCAGATGATGAACCGCGGCAGGGGTCGCCAATCCGGACAGGGGGGCGGGGATGGATACGGCGTCTCCCGCAATACGTCCGACAATGTCGGATTGTACGGCAGCGACCAGAGCTCCAGCGAATCCAAGTCGGGGGGCGAGGGGAAGCGGCAACGACAAAATCGTGGCGGGAGCGGATCGCGCGCGCCGGGTCGTTCGCTGGGGGGCGCGTCAGACCGGCCGCAGGAAGCTCCCGGACACCTGCGCGCCAGCGGCGGGTCAGACGCGGCGATACCGCTGCGCTACCGCCGTCAGGTCGGCCGGTACTTCCAACGTGTCGCCGATGAGCTGGGGGATGGTGGAAAGTAGAATGATTTCGACATCCAAAGAAAAGGGGACCCGATGAACCTTCCGCCACGACAGACGGTATGTTGCAGCCGCGGTTCAATCGTCTCACGAGCCCGCCACTCACTGATCGTCATGTCGGTGCTCGCTGGAACGACAATGCTCAGCGGTGGGCAGGATTCACGAGAGCCGGTTGGTGATCGAACTACCAAAGCAGCTCCGCCTGCGGCGGGGGTGGACGCCAAGCCGACTTCTACAACTCCGGACATGCCCATGGTCCCCGATCCGAAACAGCTCGGCGGAGAGCCCAGTAGCGTCGTCCAAGTCGCAAACCTGATCTATGCGGGCGTCAAAAGCAGCCATTGTTTCTCCGACCACTTTCTGGTGACGGCCGAGCAGGAGTCGGCCATTTCCACCAGCCGCCGATTCCACGCCGTCAAACTCGGCTCCGACGAGCTGTTCAACTTTCCGATGATCATCATGACCGGCGAGGGTTCGTTCGACCTGACCGACAAAGAACGGGAGAACCTGCGCAAGTACGCGGAACGGGGAGGATTTCTGCTGGCCTCGGCCGGTTGCTCATCGCACGACTGGGATCGTGCCTTTCGGCGGGAAATGTCACTTGTCTTCCCACAGAATCCCATGAAATCGATCGGCATGGAGCACGCCCTGTTCAATACGGTGTATGAGATCAAGGAATTGAACGCCAGGCACGGCACTCCGCGCCCACTCGACGGGATTTCCTACGGCGACCGCCTGGCAGTCGTTTACTCGCAGGACGGACTCAACGACACGGCCCACACACAGGGCTGCTGCTGTTGCGGCGGAAATGAAATCACCAATTGCATCCAGGTCAACGTGAACATTCTGGCGTACGCGCTGTTGTTCTGATGTGACGGAGAAGCAGGCGAGCCCATGCTCTTCACCAGCAGGTCTGATAAATCACCGGCGGTCCTTGTCGTGATCGGCGTTTCGATCGCGACGACGGCGCTCGCTGGCGGTGGCGGATATTGGTGGTGGCGACAAGGCGCGGATCGCCGGGGGCAATCCACCGGGTCGACGTCGTCGGACCCGCCGCACGCGTCAGCGAAACCTGTGACAATGATCGTCTCGGGAGACACCGCCGGCTGGATCGTTCCTTGTGGGTGCACATCGAACCAGTCCGGAGGCCTCCCGCGGCGCAGCACTTTCGTCGCCGAACGTCGCCAGGCGAGCAATGTGATTGTCGCCGATGTGGGTGGGGCGGCCGGTGGCAGTTCTCTCTATCATCGCGCCCGGTTCGAGGCAATTCTTGACGGCGAGCTGGCCATGGGAATCGCCGCGCACAATCTCGGCGGACCGGAAATCCTGCTCGGCGTTGATTACCTGCGAAAACTGGCCAGCAGCAAACAGGTCCCATTTCTATCCGCCAATGTCTGCGATGCAACTGGTCGCCGAGCCGTCGAAGCATATCGAATTATCGACGTTGGGGGTGTACGTTTACTCCTCGTGGGCGTCGCCAGAGTGTACGTCAACATCGCGGGTAAAGCCGATTGGCGGCTCGACGATCCGCGGAGTGCCGTGTTGGCGGCGCTCGACGACGCGGCGGGAAAATTTGACCGCGTGGTCGTGCTGGCCTATCTCAACGAAACCGATCTGCGAGAATTGGCTGGGGCGCTCCCGGAGGTTGACGCGGTTATCGGTGGGCCGACAGGCCAGAGTCTGGCGCCTACCCGAGTGGGGCCGGTGCTCGTGGCGTCGGCGACCAACAAAGGGAAATTCCTCGTCAGCCTCCCGCTGGCGGCCGATCGCCGGCAACAGGCGCCGCCCGCAGCGGTTGTCGAACTGTCGGACCGGTTCGCGGACGATCCCGCGCAGTTCGATGTGGTGCGCTCGTTTCGCAAAGAGCTGGGCCGTCGTGATTTCAACGCGGCTGAGACGGGGCTTACGTCGCAATTCACACGACAGGCGACCACGGATTTTCAGATTGCGGGGAGCGACGCATGCCGCGCGTGTCATGCTGACGAGTATTCCATCTGGAACGACTCGCAGCACGCACGGGCCTGGCAAACGCTGCTGGTCGACGACGTGCATGTCGATCCGGCCTGCCAATTGTGCCACACGACGGGCTATGGACAGCCGGGCGGCTTTCAGTCACTGGCCAAAAGCGATAACCGCGTCGCCGTCGGCTGCGAGAGCTGCCACGGGCCGTCGCAGGCGCACGTCGAGCGCCCCAGGCAACGGACTTCATTCGTGGCTCGTGAGCAATGCACGCATTGCCACGATCATGAGAACAGCCCGCGGTTTGAGTTGGAGTCGTATTGGAAACAAATTATGCATGGGAAACATGCGCCAGACTGACGGAAGACGATGGCCGCAATTCGTAGAATACAGCCGCGAAGGTGCTCCATTCAGGACACGAACATGATTCCACGCATCGGCTTCGAACAGGCGCCGTCTTGGCAAAACGGGCTTTCGAGAAGGTACTTGCCTGCCTCTCTGATTCTCGTCGCAACGATATCGGTCCAGGGCTTGGGACCCTCCTATTTAGCCGCCGACGACAACGACGGCGCTAACGAAAGCAATCCTCCTAAGGCCGTCGCTAAAAATGCGGAGCAGAAGTGGCTCGATTCGCTGGCACGCGGATACACCGAAGCCCAGCGCCAGCAGCGCCCCATTTTTGTCAAACTAGGCAGCGCGACGTGCCGCTTCTGCCGCGCGTTGGCGGTCGAGCTCGAAAAGCCTGCCATCCGCGAAGAACTGAAACGCTGGACACTGGTGGCGATCGACGTCGACAAATCGCCCGACGATGCGCGGCTCCTGGCGGTGGGGCCGATCCCCGCATTGCGGGCGCTGACGTCGTCCGGACGAGTCGTCGCTGAAGAAGAGGGGGAGCTCAAAGCAGACGCCCTTCTCAAGTGGTTCAAAGACAGCTTCGACGAGGCGGCTTCCATTCTGCCGGACGATCTCGACCACGAGGAGCCGCCTGATGGGGCCGCCGTCGGACGCTTAATCCAGGCGTTTCGCAACCGCGATGCGGTGATCCGCGAGGCGGTCGTCCGCAAACTGCTGCCTCACCCAGACCTGGCGGCAGCACAAGTCGTCGAGGCGTTTGCCGATGGTTCGCTGGCAGTCCGCCTGGCGGCGCTAGACTTGCTCGTCGAATGGAAAGCGCCTGCCGAAGGGCTCGATCCGTGGCGCAAAGAAACATTGACCGAGGCGCGACTCACAGCCCTTTCAGAATGGGGAGCAGCCGCCCATAGCGCCGCGGCTGATCCGCAGGAACTCGATCCTGCCGACCTGACCGTTGCGAAACAGATGATTGATCACATGTTGTCCGGCACGGCCGGAGAGGTCCAGGCGATTCGTGAGCAACTCGCTCGCTACGGCCGCCTGCTGCTCCCCGAGGTGTATGATCGGCTCAAGGCGGCGGCAACGGACGAGGCTCGCGAGCGGCTGACGATCTTGCGATATCGACTCGTCGAATCGCAGACCCTGGCGCTCAAGTGGCCCGGCGGCATCGAGCGCTTGTCCGCCTCGGACCCCGAAATCCGACTCCGCGCCGCAGATGAGCTTGCCGCGCGCGCCACCGCCGCTGACGAGTCCCTGCTTCTCGAGCTGTTCAGCGATCCGGCTCCCCTCGTGCGCGAACTCAGCCTGCGGGCGCTGCGGCAGGCCGGCGGGTCGAATGTGAACAGCGCGCTCCTGCGGTTGCTCGGCGACCCCGACCCGAATGTGCGAGCTGCCGTGCTCAAACATCTGGCCGAGGCGCCCACTCCGGCTGCCGCCACGCGGATCGTTTCGTACGTTCAAGAGGAACCCGATTCGGACCTGGTAGTTCATGCTGTGCGCGTACTTCGCGAAATTCCCGGCAACACGACGAAGGCCGCGCTGATGTCGCTGTTAGCGCACGAGAGTTGGCGCGTGCGGGCCGAGGCCGCCGAGGCGCTGGGGAAAAAGATCCCCCGATATGGAGGGGGTTCGGCGGAAGAATACGTCGACATTTACATGGCGATGGTCGAACTGCTCAAGGATCAGGACGGTTTCGTCGTCAGCCGGGCGGTTGAAACACTGGGGCAGGCCGATCTGGTGGCGGCGGTCGATCCCCTGGTGGCAGCCGCCGAAGCGCATCCGGAAATGGCCGTCGAAGTCGTTAAGGCCCTGGCGTACGGGCAGAATCAGAGGAAAAAAGCCGATGTCCATCTGCGGCGATTCGCCGACGACGCCGACCCGCGTCTTCGTGCCGCAGCCATTGTTGGTTTGACGATGCAGCCGGGCGTCGGGCTGGCCGACGACGTGCGGAAAGCGCTGAACGACAAAAGCGCCGACGTCCGCATCGCGGCGGCGAACGGTTTCTTCGGCATCCTCGAAAACCGCCGCCGTACCGACGACGCCAATGTCATTATGGGCCTGTACCGTGACGCTGCGAGCATCCCCGAATCGATGGACGAATCGCCATCGACCGAGGACGATCCCGAAGTAAGATCCCTCCCCGTTGGGGAGCCCCTCCCTGAGCCAGACGACGGCGCTCCGGTGGCCTCCGAGGAAGCCACGGGAACAGAGGGCCAGCCTCCGAACAAACGCGAGGCGGCTCCCGCCTCGCCGCCGGCGAAGTCGTTCTTCGGCACTCTCAAGACGATTATCAAAGCGGTGACCGGTGATTCTGAAATTCCTGTGGTTGAAGATTCGCCGGTGGCGCCACAGGCCGAGCATCAACCGGATGAATCGTCTTTCGCCGGCCGCGATCGGGCCGAAGAATGGCTGCGTGTCGTCCGCAGTGGCAAGGTCATCCCGAAATCGCAGCGCGGGCTGCGCGAGTCGCTCTTACCGCTGCTGGCCGCAGAAGATCCTCAAGAGCGTATCGCCGGCATTCTGCCGCTGGCCGCCCTGGGCGCAGACGAGCAGGTGATGGCCGAGATGTTGCGGCTGATCGAAGCCGATGCCCGATTCGTCGCGCGGCTGGCCGAAGGGCTTCCCTGGCTGCTCGCCGCCGAGCGCGAAACAGTGCTCGAAAAAATGCTCGCCCGCCCGGCCACCCGCGATGACCTGGCGCTGATTGCCTCAAATCTGGCGGAGATTCGCTCTCCGCAGGCCGAGCAGGCGCTGTGGCAACTGGTTACCCACGCCGAGGCCGACCTGACGACGGCGGAAACCGTCAAATCGTCGCTCGTCCAGTTCTATTTCCCACGGCATTCCTATCAATTGGAGCAGGCCCCCGCGCGTGACAAAAAGCGGGCAATTGCCGCCGCGACGGCTCACGCAAAAACGGGGCCGCACCGGCAACGCCTGGTGGCGCTGGCGATGCTCGTGTCGCTGGAGCCGACGACCGTTCTAGAAATCGCCCGGCCGATGTTCGATGACCAGGCTGCGCCGCTCGACGAGCGAACCCACGCCTTACAGTTTGTGTTTCTGACACTCCCCGAGGCCGATGCTGTTCCGCTTGCCGTCGCACAGTTCACCTCCACACACGTCTCGTTCCAGGAAAAGGCGCTCGCCGTACTGGTCGGCGACGACGACGCCTTGCGAACGCTCTCAGACGGAGTTTTTCATCTGAATGCGAATAGCTGGTATCAGTCACACGCCGCGATGTCGATGGCGGGGCAGCCGATCGCGCCGGAACCGCCGACAGGGCTGGCCCCCGAACCCTTGCTGCCGCTGCTCAATTCGGATGACTCCCGCATCGCAGCCCATGCTGGTTACCTGTTGGCACTGCTTGAACGCAACGAGGGATTGCCCAGGCTGCTGGCCTACTGGAGGACGAAAGCCCCGAACGATACGACCTGGATGCGTCTCGTGTACCGGGCGATCACGAGCCTCAACGACGGGACTCAGGTGCCGGTGCTGCGGGAGATCTATAGTCGATTGCACACCGACGACCACAGCCAATACCTCGGTGAATTCTACTGGACGATTCGCAGTATGACGGCCCAGGAGGTCTTGCCTCTTCGCAAAACGCTCCGCGATGAGGTGGGCCTGCAAAACTTGCGCTAAATCAACTTTGACGACAATTCATGGTCCACATTCATTTCCAGGAGTCACCCCATGCTGCGCATCAATTCGACGTTTAGTATTTTGGCCACGCTGGCCGCTATTCATTTGTGGTCCGGTTTGGCCAGCGCTCAATATCCCGACGCGTCGTCCGGCGTGGTCGCGGGGAACGGTGTCGTCACGATCAGTCGCCAGCCCGAAACCATGCGCGTGCAGGTTGCCGTTCAAGGCAAAGGGGCCACGCTCAAGGATGCTTTGGCAGCGACCAAGGCTCGGACGGAAGCCGCAAAGAAACAGGTCGTCACGCTGGGCGCCAACAAGGACTCGATCAAAGTCGATAGTCCGAAAATCACTGCTCAGCAGAACGACCAGCAACAAGCCATGATGCAACGGCGGATGCAGCAAATGATGATGCAGCAGATGGGCAAAAATAAGAAGGCCACCAAGAAAGAGGCAGCCAAACCTGCCGAGCCTGTCCTGGTGTCCGCCATGCTGACCGCCGAATGGAAGCTGGACGCCAAAACTCCGGAAGACCTGCTGATCGCAGTGCATGGCCTGCAGGAGAAAATCAAGGGGGCCGATCTGGCCGGCATGAAAGAGGCCGAAAAGCTCTCTCCCGAACAAGAGGAAATGCTCGAGGAGATGGAAGCCGCCCAGTCGATGAACTTCAACGCGAACGAAGGCCCGAAACCGGGAGAGCCGGTCTTTGTGTTCGTCAGCCGCATCACCGAGGCCGCGCGCGACAAGGCCATCGCCGAAGCGTTTCAGAAAGCCAAGACCCAGGCCTCCAAACTGGCCAAGGCCGCCGGAACTGAACTGGGCGCGCTGAAATCGTTGTCGTCCACCAGCACCTCGGGCAACCCGAATGAATATAACAATTACCAGTACAACTCGCGTGCCTGGCGGGCCATGCAAATGGCTGCTCGCGACCAGACGGATGATGAATCCGATGACAAGACATCCGAAGCCCTCGGTGCCGAGCCGGGCACCGTGAAATTTCACGTCACGGTGATGGCGGCTTTCGATCTCAGCGCCGGTAAGTGATCGAATCGCGTCCCTGAGGCGATCTCTACGGCGACGCTTCACTTGTCGCGTTCCCGATTGCATAATGCGGGCGTCGTGTGCCGTTGGTTCCAATCGAGATTCTCATGCCGGCCGTATTTCATTTTCCACATCGGGTGACCGACGACGAGCTCGATGCGGTCATCCGCCACGTCAACAACCTGGTGTATTTGAAATGGATGCAGGAGGCGGCGGTGGCGCATTCGGCGGCGCAGGGCTGGCCTGCCGATCGCTATCGCGAACTGGGGGCCGGCTGGGTCGTTCGCACGCATCAGATCGAATACCTGCAGCCGGCATTTGCCGGTGATGAAATCGTTGTCCGCACCTGGGTCGCCGACTTGAAAAAAGTGACATCCCTCCGGCGTTATCAGGTCGTGCGGACAGCCGCAGAAAAAGAAGTCGTACTCGCAGTCGCCGCAACCGACTGGGCGTTCATTCATTTCGCCACTCACCAGCTCAAACGCATCCCTCCCGAGGTCGCCAGTGCATTTGAGATTGTGGGTGATCATCCTCACACAAAATGAGACAGCCTATTCTTCCTATTTCTCCTTGACTTCACATTCTTTGCAAGGCTATCCTTTAACTGATACAACCGTCATAACACCACCTTCCGAGGAGTTGCCGCATGAAGCTTCTATCTATTCCACTCGTGGCAGTGGCCACCGGCGTGGCCCTGGTGGGAACCGCCCAAGCCCAGAATTCCCCCGCTCAGCGCGGCTATCAGTACTTCGCGCCGGGTCGGTCGTTTGGTCAGAACACTCCTGCTAATAATAACTTGCAACAATCGACGTCTGCTCTGCCGGGAGCTGCCGCCGCACCGGGTCAAGTCGCGCCGGCTCCTCGCCATCCCGCGCCGACCGCTCCCGGAAGCTGGGGCGTCCGCTATGCCGCCGGATATGGCTACCCAGCGTCGCTGTTCGGACAGTTCGTTCAGAATCCCGGATATCAAGGCCCAGGATTTAGTACTGCGCAGACTTACAGCTCTCCGGAAGTCGCTCAGGGGACCGTTCCCGTTCCCGTTCCGGCAACGCCTCACGCACCAGTTTATGTGAATCCGCAACCGGGGACGTCGCAACCCGCTCCCGGATATGGTGCACCACTCGGCGGTGGCATCAGCTCCATTTATGCGTATTCCGGCCGTTATCCCGGCGCCTATTACGGATACGGTCAGCAGTATTATGGTTACGGCGGCTCTTGCGGCTGGGGGTCTTCCTACAACTCGCCCTATTACAACTCGGGTTGCTATAGCGCAAATGCCTGCTGTCGCGCGCCGCGGCGGTTGTGTACTCCGTTCGGCGGGATGGCCTACGGCTGTGGCTCGGGATGCTACGTCGTAACGCCGCCAACCTGTCCGACGTCATGTGATCCGACCGGCGCACCGGGGGTCGGCCCGGGTGTCGCTCCGCCGACGTATTCGCCGGGGGCGCAACCGCAGCCGATGCCGCCGACTCCGCAGCCGTTGGACACACCGTCACCTCCGCAGCCGTCGGTAAAACCGGCGCCGCAAGCTTCGAATTCCCCGCCAGTCCCGATCTTTCCGCGGATCCCGAATCTGCCGGACGCTTGAGACGAGTCGGCAGTCATGTTCAGTGCCACAGGCGGTCGAGAGAAATTCTCGGCCGCCGTTGTTATTTTGGGGAGCGAGGTGAATGGAGTGTTTCGTTAACAGGCAGTGCGATGGCCCCCGGCCCACCCTCGCTAAGGGCGGGAAATATGATGCTTCGCATCGAATCGGCTGAAATGCAATCTCGTGACGCGCTGGCGATCTGGCAGGCCGGTGTCGACGCCGTGCGCGCCGAGCGGTTGATCGCCGGGGCGATGCAATTGGAGCAGGGTGTCCTGAAAATCTGCGGGCATTCTTTTCCTATTTCCCAACTCGGCCGCATTGCGATCGTTGGCGCAGGCAAGGCCGGCGCCGGCATGGCGGCAGCAGTCGAACACATCCTCGGTCCCGATTTGCTTGACCGCCACGTGACGGGCTGGATCAATGTGCCGGCCGACTGTGTTCGTTCGCTGCGAAAGGTCCACTTGCATGCGGCGCGTCCGGCAGGCATGAATGAACCGACGACCGAGGGTGTGCTCGGAGCAGAACAGATTCTGCAGATCGTTTCGCAACTGCACGCTGCCGATCTGTGCCTGGTGCTGATATCCGGCGGAGGCAGTGCGCTGCTTCCCGCGCCCGTCGAGGGGCTGACGCTGGCCGACAAACAAGCGGTCACCCGGTTTCTGATGCACTCGGGAGCGACCATCGGCGAGTTGAATACGGTTCGCAAACACCTGTCGCGCATCAAGGGCGGCAACCTCGCGCGCGCCTGCCGCGCCGGCCAGACGCTGACCTTGATCATCTCGGACGTGGTCGGCGACCCGCTGGACGTCATCGCTTCGGGGCCGACCGTCGCTGATACTTCGACGGCTGCCCAAGCCCTGGCTGTGTTGCGAAAATTCTCGGCCTGCCCCCCGGTCGTCCCGCAGGCTGTCTTTGACGTGCTCGAATGCGCCGCACGCGATACGAGTGACTGGCGCGGCCTGCCGGCCAGTGTCGAAAACCACGTGATCGGCAACAATGCGGTGGCGCTCGCCGCCGCCGCACGACGGGCGATGGAACTGGGGTACGCCGTGGAGTCGCTCGGCTCGTCGAATCAGGGAGAAGCGTCGGCCGTGGGACGAGATCTGGCCGAGCGGTGCCTGGAGCAGCGCGCCGTAACGCCGCCCGCCGCCACTCCTTTGTGCATCTTGAGCGGGGGCGAACCGGTTGTGCACCTGGCGCAGACCGATCGTCCGCGGAAGGGAGGGCGAAATCAACAACTCGCGCTGGCCGCACTGACACGGCTGTGGGACGACGGCATGTCGGGAATTACCATGCTGTCGGGAGGAACCGACGGCGAAGATGGCCCCACTGACGCAGCCGGCGCCTTTGCGGATGCCAACGTGGTTGCCGAGGCGCGGGCGCGAAACCTCGATTCCGCCGAGTTCCTGGCGATCAACGACGCCTATCACTTCTTCGAGCAGGCCGGCGGATTGATTAAAACGGGGCCAACTCACACCAACGTGATGGACCTGCGCGTGGCGCTCGTTGATTCCCCACCCGCAATTCGCTCGTTTAACCTGGAGCCATCGGCGACGCCGGCCAGAGATTGCCTTCTCCCATAGCGACCGCACTCGATCGGGACGCTGGACCCGGCGCAGGGCCTGTTTCCGCGACCGGAAGTTATCGGCGAACGACGAAGATCGAACGTGGCCGGCCACGCCGATGGCTCGGGGTTAAACGATTTCATCGCACGTCCCAACTGGCATCCAGCCCGTGAAATGCAACGGGAACCAGGCCGTTGTGGGGCTGACCGATCGTGGCGAAATGCGCGGGGCGCTCGGGGATTTCGTCAATGACAATGAGTGCGGCGGAGATGCGTCCCCATCGCGTCGCGTACTGACCAAGCGTCTTGCCGATGTTATTTGTCGTCAGCAACACGAGCGGTTGGTCGGTATTCATCGTTTCCAGCAAGCGAGCCAGCCGTTCCCCCAATTGCTTGATCGTGCTCGCGTCGGCGGAGTGCAAGTTCACGCGCAGGCAAGCTCCGGCGCCGGCTCGCCCGGCGAGGCGGAACAGCGATTTCAAATCGTCGTCGTCGGTCGCGGCGCCGAACGATCCCAGAATCGGCAGATCGGCGAGCGGCAGGATTTCCGGATGGGGCAAAAACAGCGTTGCACCCGCGATTTCGGTGCTGTGCACGGTCAAACCATGCACCGTCGCCCGGCCCAGGCTCGACGGCACGTGCGTCTTCAAATCCCGTCCCAGTTCGGGTGATTGGCAAATCGCTCGGGCCAGATCGATCCCCAGATCGCCGAATGCGGTCGTCGCCGGAAGTGGCTCTCCTCGTGCGTAGCGATAGGCCAGCTCGCCTACGCCCCCCGAGAGCGTAATGACGGGCGTCACGCGACCCAGATCGGCCGGCGGAATGAAATCCGACTGGCACAGTCGTCGGGCCAACGGACTGTTATCGCCGAGGCATCGTCCTTGGATGGCGTCGATGAGCAAGCCGACCGAAAAATCGAGCACGGCCGACAGTTCATCATGCTTCAACTCGTAACCCTCGAATGTGGGAATGCCAAGCGCCAGAAACACGTCGCGGCCGAATTCCGAGAGCCGGCGCACGCGATATGTTCCGGGTTCGACCTGCACGTGCCGGGCGCCGATGTAATAGCAACCGCACCGCCGCACCTCGCCGGCCTCCCCCCAGGCGATGTTCGTCGTCCCGCCGCCGATGTCGAGATTGATGAACGGCCGCTCGGGTTCCGCACGCGACAGCTCCAGGCAGTTTCCCATGAAAGCCAGCCACGATTCCAGGCACGGATCGTCAGCAGTCGCGACGACCGCCTGCTGAAATCGCTGCTTAATGAGTTGCGTCACGCTACGGGCATTTTCGGCGCGCGCGGCGATCCCCGTCACCAGTGCCCCGCCCGACGCGACCGTGGCAGGATCGAGCTGCGCTTCGGCTACCCAGCGATCGATTTGCGCCGCCAGCGCCGCAATGTCGAGGGTTTCGTCCTGAAACGGAGTGAATACCGGATCGGGTCGAAACAGCGGTTCGACGTCCCCCAGCTCATTTCGCCCCGTCACGCAGTTTCGCACGAGGCGCGCCCGCGCGACCATCATGCTCGTCGTCGTGCTGCCGACGTCGATGCCGACGAATCGTGATGCGGTATTCGGAACCACGTCTTTCCTTTGTGCGAGAATTCCTCGTTTTCTGATCACGACGCGGACTGTGATCAGAATTCTCTTCTCGCCCTTCGCGCCCTCCCGCTGCAGGGCGTCCGGTTGCGAGCTCGTGGCGGCGCTACTCCTTAGTAGCCCCATCTTTAACCGTTGGAGCGGTTTAAAGCCAGAAACGCCAGCAGGGATCGTCGCCATCGGTTTCGTCCCGATACGACGGCTGAGGGGATTCCTGATATCGCCATTGTGCGAATGCGCTAAAATCAAGAGACAAGGCGGGGCTTTCCTGAATGCACACGACTAATGCCGAGAACCAAGATGGATGCCTTTACCGCTGAAGATCGGCTACTGCGGCGGAATCATCGGGCGCGATTGCGCGATCAGCTTTCCGCGTGGGGGCGGGTTTCGGAGCCGGCCGCCTCTTTATGGACCGATTCCACTGGGATCAGTTCCACTGGGATCAATTCCGCTGGGATCAAATCCCCAGAATTCCCGGACCATGATGCCAATGGCTGGTCCAGTACTTCTGATGAACGAATTCCGTGTCGAGAACTCTCTCGCAAGCTGTGGCATATTTTGCCGGGTTATCTGATTCTCGGTGTCCCTGTCGTTCGCAGCTTCGAGCCATTCCATTCGCATCTCTGCCTCGTGATTGTCGTGCTGACAATGGCCCTCAGCGCGCTATCGTTGATCTACGCCCGTTGTTTCAGGCGACCTGGCGAACGTGATTGGCGAATTTCGGTCTGTGCATTCGCAGCCACGGGGTTGTTGCCGCTGCTGGCTTTTCCCGGCCATTGCGAACTGGCGCTGACCGCGCTCGTCATCCTGTCATTAGGCGACGGCGCCGCGGCCCTGGGAGGACAGTGGCTGCACGGACCGAAGCTGCCTTGGAATTCCAAAAAGACGGTGGCCGGAATGTTGTCTTTCTTCTGTTGTGCAGCGCCGGCGGCCGCCTGGGTTTACTGGGCGAACGCGGATTCCGGAGGGACGTTCCTGGTGGCACTGATTTGCGCGCTCGTCGCCAGCGCCACGGCAGCGGTGGCCGAAAGTGTGCCGTCGCCGATTAACGATAACGTACGCGTCGGCGTCACAGGGACGCTGTCGTTGCTGCTGACGCACTGGTGCTGTTCGTAATACCGCCTTCACGCGATGTGATTCATCGTTTCACGAGGTCGCGCGCCGCAGAGAATAGTGGTGGTCCGACAGCATCGCGGCCGACCGGCTGAAGCCGGCACGACGAGCCTACACGAGTTGCCGAATGACGCTGCCGGTGCAGATGTCGAACGGCCGATTGAACGGATCGTGAATGACCTGATGCGGGTCGATGCCCAATGCCCGGTACATCGTGGCATGAACGTCAACCGGCAGGATCGGCTCCGTGATCGGATAAGCGCCGATTTTATCTGACGCGCCGATCACCTGGCCGGTCCGCAGGCCGCCCCCGGCGACCAGCGTCGTCGAGCACGGCCCCCAGTGGTCGCGACCGGCATTCGCATTGATCTTGGGGGTCCGGCCGAATTCTCCCAGACACAGGATCAACGTCTCATCGAGACGGCCGCGCTGGTCGAGGTCATCGATCAGTGCCGACAGGCTCTGATCGACCATCGGCAAGAGCTCGGTCTGCAAGCCTTCGAAGTTCTTGCTGTGCGTGTCCCAGCCGTCGCAAACGGTCATCTCGTTGAAATGAATGGCGACGAGCGAAACCCCCGCTTCCACCAGCCGCCGCGCCATCAGCATCGACCGCCCAAACCGGTGATCGCCGTATCGCTCGCGCACTGCAGGCGATTCCCCTGCGAGCGTGAACGGAGGCCGCTGTTTATTCGAAGAAGCACCCGTCAGCAGCGCGGCCCGTTGGCGGACGTCGTCGAAGTCTCGCGATGCCGGCGCGGGACTGTTCAGCAGTTCGAGCAGGGCCGATCGTCGTTCGAATCGTTCGGGCGTCACTTCGGCAGGAGGAATCAACGCCGGCGCTGCATCCGGTGCGCCTGGTTCACCGTTAACATTCAGGGCGTCATACCGTGCACCGAGAAATCCCGCCGCGCCGCCGCGCAAAGGCAGGCGAGCGCCCCGTTTGAATTCGCCGCTCGTGCTGTTGCGCGTGGCGGCTTCCGGGAGGGCCACATACGCGGGCAGGGCACTGCCGGCGTCGCGCAGGCGGGCGAGCACAGAGCCAATGTGTGGAAAATCGCTCCGCTGCGGAGGACGGACGTCGTTGTCTTCTTCAGGCCGCTCGGTGGGCCTGCCGGTGAGCGTGTAATAGATCATCGGCGTGTGATTGCTGTTCGGGTAGCTGATCGAGCGCAACAGCGCAAACTTATCGGCCATCTGGCTCAATCGCGGTAAGTGCTCGCAGATCTCGATCCCCGGCACATTCGTGGCGATCGGCTGAAACGGCCCCCGAATTTCGGTTGCGGATTGCGGTTTGAGGTCGAACGTGTCGAGATGCGGCGGGCCTCCCAGCAGATAGACGAGAATGCACGACTTCGCGCGACCGGCTCCAACCAGCGGCTGGCCGCCAGCCCGCGCGCTGCCCATCCATCCGGGCAGCGCAAATCCGGCGAAGGCCAAGCCCCCGCCGACGCGCAGAAAATCACGGCGGAGCTGTGGTACGCATGCGGGGCCAGCGAATGGAATCATCATGCGCGTATTGCGGAGTGGCTATGTCGACGGCAAGAGATCGTGCACCGGCCTCATGTTATCACATTCGGTCTCGACAGTCGCGAGCCGGCAAGTAAGTCGACCGCGGTGATTGCCGCGACGGCAATTCCGTCGTGATCTCTAGAATGTTCGTTCATGGGAACGGTGCGCCAGGTCTAGGATTGTTTTGCCACCCACCAGATACTTTCCTCCAGCACCAACCGTTAGCTGCTCCCCATTGTGAATAATACTTAAAGCAATCAGCAACGAATTCGGGACTGTCGAAAACAAGAGGCTCGTAAACGGCTGAAACAAGCCCCGCGCCGCGCTTGGTATGGCTCGCGACCCAGCAGGCTGGGCCAAGAGATAGCGGGTATACCGACAGTGCGACGATGGCTATCGCGATCCAGAATCGCCTGCCGTGTGGGATCTGATCTTCGACCATTCCTGAATGATACCCGCAGTCGCGTGGGGGCGGAAAGAGTGATCAGTTTCCGCCTCCCCGCACTCCCGGATATGATTGGAGAATGGACGAGCTGCCGCGATTTACGAAATTCTCTGTTGAGGCTGAAGCCTCCCGCTCCGAAAATTGCCGGTCGTCCGTGTTCGGCGTTCTCTCTGTCTTTTGTTCGCTTCGCCTCTGGCAAATTGATTCTGTCTGGATTCGGCTGACGGGCGTAGCCGTGTCTTTTTGCACTATCTGCATGACGGCTGCGGTTGCCCGTGCTGATGCCATGCAGGAACTGGGTGAGCTCACCGGGGCGCACACGCGTGTCGTCTGGGTTCAGGACCAAAGCACTGCGAACAATGACACGCTGGCCCTTGGCCGCGAGCTCAAATTGATGGGGTTCGACAGCCAGGACGGTCGGGGCGAACGGGTCATTCTGGGAGACGTGCAGAACTACGCGAAGCCCCTCTTGACACCGGACGGCAAGCGCTTCGTCTATTCGGACAGATACGGCAAAGAGTTTTTCGTCGTGAACTGGGATGGGACGGGCCAGCGCCGCCTTGGTGCCGGCTTCGCCGTCGAGGTCTGGGCCGATCCGAAATCCGGCGAGACGTGGGTCTATGCCTGCACGCAGGTCGGCAAGCACAACAGCATCAACTTCAAGTCGCTCAGACGAATTCCGCTTGACGGCAGCTCGCGCTGGGAACCCGTGTGGGATAAATCCGAAATCAGCCCCGACAATTTTCAGTTGTCGGCCGACGGCACGTGCGCGGCGGGTGAGTTTCCCTGGCCCCACGGCGGCACCCTCGACATGCTCAAACGCACGACACGAAAACGAGCCGACGGGTGCTGGGCGTCCCTCGCACCGGACAACAGCTACCTGTGCTGGGTGTTCGACGGCCCGCACCGCAACGTGTATCTGTACCCGCGCGATTCCGGAACGGGGCAAAAGGTGGCCATCAACACGGCCCCCGGCATCGGCGGTTTCGAGGTGTTTCATCCGCGCTGGTCGAACCACGTCCGCCACTTTGCCACGACCGGCCCTTATAAGGTGAAAACCAACTTCAACAACATCGGCGGCGGTGGCCCGGAGGTCGAAGTCTACGTCGGCCGATTCAGTGAAGATTTTCGCGAGGTCGACGGCTGGGCGCAGGTCACGCACAACAACCGCGGCGATTTTTATCCCGACGTCTGGATTGCCGATGGGGAAAAATCTTCGATCCCGCCCGAACTCTTTAAGCTCACGCCGCTCGATGCGCCGCTTGCCGATCAATGGCCCGGCGACACGGCGGGCCTCGTGTTTCTGTGGGATAACGCCGCCGCGCAGAACGTAGTTCCCGGCCGCGATGCCGACACCCCCAGGACGTGCCGCGTCGAGGCCCGCGGCCGGGCGAAGTTCAATCGATATTTCGATCTGGACTGCACGGGAGGCTCGTTTCTCGCCGAGCGAGTCGGCCGCGACCTCGTCGATGCGTGCCGGAAGACGAACGAACTGACCGTCGAAGCGGCCATCACCCCCGCGCGGGGAGATCAGACCGGCCCGGCGCGGATCATCACCTGCTCGTCCAATCCGACCGCGCGAAATTTTCTGCTGGCCCAGGATCATGAGTTGCTGATCTTCGAATTGACTACCAAACCGGGAGGCACAACGACCGCCAAGCTCGGTCCGCTCGCCTCCGGCAAATTGCAGCACGTCATCGTGACATGCTCGAAGGGCTCGCTGCAATGTTTCATCGACGGTAAGGCTGTCCCGCTGACAGCCAAGGTGCAGGGAGACTTCAGCGGCTGGACGGAGCAGCAACTGGTGTTCGGCGACGAGTACACCGGCAAATACAACTGGTCCGGCCGGCTGGAAGGAATCGCCATCTTCAATCGGGCCCTGACGTCCGAGGAAGCGACTCGTCAATACGATCTGTTCTCGGCGCGTCTCGACAATCGCGCCCCGCCGGAACGGTTGCGGATCCGGGCGAAGTGTCTGGAAATCTCACCAATTCCGGACCCGAATACGATCGTCCCCTATCGCCGGGCGCTGGTCGTCAACCGTTATCACGTCGAAAAAGTGCTGCGGGGATCTTTCGAAGGCCGCGAATTGCTGGTGGCGCAGTGGGGCGTCCTCGACAAGAACGTGATTGCTGATGCCAAACCCCGGATCGGGCAAACGGTCGAGCTAATGCTGGAGAGTTTCGACGATCATCCTGAGTTGAAATCCGAGCGCCAGATTGTCGACGTCGAGTCGCTCGAACTCCCCTGGTTCTATGCAGTGGGCAAATAAAGTGGGGCGAGCCGTGCGAGCCGCAGGGTTGCGTGCCATCCCGGTCGGCCTCGCTTCGTTCGACCCACCCGACCTCGTGCGACCAGCCTGACGAGTCGATCCCTCTCTGACGCCGGCGCAAAACCTGCCGCGTTTGCACGCCGGCGCGACGAATGGTAAAACCCTTCGAGCGATGGGGACCGTCGTTGTGCGGAACAATTGGTGGGATGAACACGGAGAGAAAGCCATGAAGATTCGAGTTGCCGCCGGATTTGCCGTCGCGGTGAGTCTGGGACTGACGGCCCTTTGGGCCATTGCGCAAGTGAAAGAAGTTCTGCCTGAAGAACTGCCGGCCAAGGTGTCGGCCGCCGCGAAAGCGAAATGGCCTAAAGCGCGGACGGTGCACGCCTTTGCTCAAGAAGACGAGGGCAAGACTGTCTACAATCTGGAACTTTCGGAAGGCGCCGGCAAGCAGAAAAAGAAATGGGGAGCTAGGTTCTCAGCAGACGGAAAGTTTGTCGAGCTGCAGGAGTCGGCCAACCTGGCCGACATTCCCAAACCCGTGCTCGCGGCGCTCGCCAAAAAGTATCCCCTGATCAAAAAGGCGAAAGTAGAAAAAATCACCGAAGGGGAGGGGGCGACCGCGAAGACCGCTTACGAATTCCGGTTCTTGACGCACATCCGTATCGACGCTGCCGGAAAGACTCTAGATGAAGTCGAAGTCGAACTCGACGAAGGGAGCGAGGAATAACGATGGCAGACGACGTTGCGGCGGTGCAGAACTGTGCGGAAGCCTACGGTCGGCTGCGGATCGAACTGGCCAAAGTCATCGTCGGCCAGAACGAAGTGATCGAACAGGTGCTCGTGGCGATCTGCGCCCGTGGGCACGCGCTCCTCGAAGGAGTGCCGGGGCTGGCCAAGACGCTGCTCGTGAGTTCTCTGGCGCGGGCGCTGCACCTGTCGTTCAAGCGAGTGCAGTTCACACCGGATCTCATGCCCAGCGACATCACGGGGACCGACATCATCCAGGAAAACCTGGAAACGCGGGCCCGCGAGTACAAGTTCTTGCCGGGACCGCTGTTTGCCAACTTGATTCTGGCCGACGAAATTAACCGCACTCCCCCTAAGACTCAGGCGGCCATGCTGGAAGCGATGCAGGAGCGGCAGATCTCTGCCGGTGGGACGGTTCACAAATTGCCGGCGCCATTCTTCGTGCTCGCGACTCAGAACCCGCTTGAACAGGAAGGCACCTATCCCCTCCCCGAAGCGCAGCTTGACCGGTTCCTGTTGTACATTCATCTCGATTATCCCAGCGCCGCCGAAGAATGGGACATTGCGCGGCTCATCACGACCGGCCAATCAGGAGACATTCAACCGGTTTTGACGAGCGACGACATTCGCACGATGCAAGACCTCGTGACGCGCGTGCCGGTGAGCGATCAGGTCTTGGGATATGCCCATGCGCTCGTCCGCGCCACCCGTCCCGGCAGCAAAGAGGCTCCCGAGTTCGTCAATCGCTGGCTGAGCTGGGGCGCCGGACCGCGCGGCGTGCTGACGCTGGTCATCTGCGCCAAGGCCCGCGCCATTCTCCATGGCCGCTACCACGCGACGGCCGGAGATGTGCAGGCTGTTCTCAAGCCGGCACTCCGGCACCGGATCGCCGGCAACTATGCGGCCCAAGCCGCCAATATGCGCAACGAACAACTGCTCGACATGCTGATCCAAGCCGTGCCGGCGGATCGGAAATACGAAAAACCCGCCGCCTAATGCAAGCCAGCGTTCTCTCCCGTTACCTGAACCCCGACGTTCTTTCCCGGCTTGCCGAGCGGCATATCGAGCCGCGGGGATTGGTCTTGGGGAATCTGGCCGGCTCGCACAAGTCGCCGCTGTCGGGTTTTGCGGTTGAGTTCGCCGGTCATCGCGAGTACGTCCGTGGAGACGATCCCAAGCACATCGACTGGCGGCTGTACTTCAAACGCGACAAGTACTTCATCAAACAGTACGAGATGGAAACGAATTTTGTTTGCCATCTCGTCCTCGATGTGAGCGCGTCGATGCGATACGGAACCGGCCCGCAGCAAAAGCTGCTGTACGCGGCTCAGCTTGCGACGACGCTGGGGCACGCCGTCGTCCGCCAGAGTGATCGGGTCTCGCTGACGACGTTCGACGAATCGCTGCGCGGCGCCGTTCCCCCCGGCAATTCGATGGCGCAAGTCGTCCGGCTCACCGAGCTCTTGGATACCATCGAGCCGGTCAAGAAAACCCGCATGGCTGATTGCCTCGTCGAATTCGCCGGCAAGATCGGCCGCCGCGAGATCGTGATGATCTTCAGCGACTTTCTCACCGACCTCGAGGCCCTCGAAAAGTCGCTGCAGCGGATGCGGTACAGCCACCACGAGGTGGTGCTGTTCCACGTGCTGCATCATGACGAGCTGGCGTTCGACTTCAAAGGGCCGGTCAAATTCGTCGGCCTGGAAGTCCCCGATGAACTTCTGGCGCAGCCCGAAGATCTGCAGCGCGCCTACCTGGCCGCCGTCCGACGGTTTACCGAGAAGCTCGAAGAGATCTCCCGCAACAATCGCGTGGAGCGCGTCCCGATCGATACCAGCCGCGACATGGCCGAAGTCCTCATCGACTACCTCAATCAGCGCAGCCGTCTCAATCGCGGCCGATAGGTCAGGTTTTCTAACCTGACGGGGCTGCGGGGGAATTTGTCGCGGATGTCGTCGGCCAATACGACCGGCGAATCTTGCTACCACGGTGGCCGTCGCGTAGGCTGGTTCTACCATCTGGATCATCGTTGGCAATCTGTTCGAATCACACTATGTTCGGATTGTTCGCCCCTCGTTGCCCCCTCGACATTCGAGAGAAAACATGGATCGAGCTAAGAATGCAATGGCTCATCGATCGACTGGGGTTCG
>DASYAR010000520.1:0-19635 GCA_036501235.1 Planctomycetaceae bacterium | reverse complement strand
CCCAGCCGGCTGCACCCGTTTCCTGTACCCAAAACATGGCGGGTGAGTAATTCTGCTTGGTGAATTGCACCTGGAGCTTTCGCTTCGTCTTGCTGCCGTTAATGCCAAGCCCCTGGAGCCGAAAACGGCCCTGACGATCGGTGCGAGTCTTTTTGAGAAAGACGTCGACGTCGACTCCTTCGAGCGGCTTGCCAGCCGAGTCGACCACTTGCCCCACCAACTCATCGTCGGCAACCAGATCGAGATTGATTTCGGGCGCAGCGCCCCGATCCTCGATTGCGCGGTCAGGCCTTGGATTGTCTTCTGCCCTGGCAACGAGAGCGGGGCCTTCACATCGCGGCGCAAACGCCGTCGCGCCGCCAAATCCCAATGCCAAGGCAACAATGACAGGAACGGAAGGGACGCGAAGGCGCTGGTTCATGTTCAAGTTCCACGCATGAACGAATGGCAATCGAACAGAGCGTTCAGAGTATATCAACACTGAATGCGTGATTGACGTATCGGCGAATCTCGATATAAAACATCGGCGCCGGCACAGAGCCAGCAAAGGCTCCCCAGGAATCTATAGAGTTCTGAAGGGCAATCTCCCAATGACACCGAGAACGGAGAATGTCCTTGCGTGTTCGGCCGAAGAAGTCGAAGACGTCAGGGGTGAAACGATGAACCCGCTCGGGGAATAGCAGCCTGGAACTTTGACGGATCGTCAATTCCCGTTCCCGCCAAAGGCCGATTTCTGATAAGAACCCGGACGCGGATGTCTTCGTTCGACTGGTCCACGGAAGGTGACGTCATGATTCATCTTACTTCGCTATTGGCCCTACTTTTGTCAGGTTTCGTCGCCGATGCCGAATTCGCACCGCAAGTCGGCGACGTCGTCGTCGTGCTCCGCGACATTCCGGTCCGGCGCGGCGGCGAAATTATTCAAAAACTCACGCCTGGCCAGTGCCTCGAAGTGTACGGCGTTCGGCAAAAGTTCCTGTGGATCTCATCCGTCACTTCGGGCTGGATCGACCAGCGTCACGTTGCCACGCCGGAACACGCCATCGAGTTCTTTTCGAACCGGATCAAGCAGACTCCCCGGGATGCGGCGGGATATGTCAACCGGGGCCGAGCCAAGTTGGGCGCTGCGAAGTACGACGCGGCGATTGAAGATTTCGATGCGGCCCTGCGGCTGGCTCCCCAATATGCCGCTGCCTTCAAATGCCGCGGCCTGGCGCTCGTGCATAAGGATTCGATCGACAAAGCCCGGGATGATTTCAATCGGACGCTGGCCATTGATGGACGTAATGTCGAAGCCCTTCTTTATCGAGGGGCCCTCTCCGCCCGAACGGGAGAGTTCGAAACGGCGATCGCCGATTTCAGCGAATGTATCCGATTAAGCCCCCAACATGCCGGGGCCTATAGAATGCGGGCAGCCGCGTTGGCTAAGACGAAGGAGCCGGAGAAGGCGCTGGAGGATCTAAGTTTCGTCCTGAAATTGAATCCGAAAGACAGCATCGCCCTTTCGAATCGCGCGGCCATCTGGCTCGAGATGGACGAGTGCGACAAGGCGATCGCCGATTGCGATGCAGCCATTCGGCTCAATGCCAGGAACGCGGATGCCTACGCCAATCGTGCCGCTGTCAGCCTGAAGAAGCAGGATTTCGATCAAGCGCTGGCCGACTCGAATGCGGCAATCCGCCTCGATCCGACCAATGCCGAATTCCGCACCAGGCGCGCCCTGATTTTGGCCGCTGGCCAGAAGGACACCGTGCGAGATGAGCGTGTGGCAGGGTCAGAGCGTCAAAATAAGTAGACACCGAGCACAATGCGAATCAGTGCCATCGTTTCAACGTGGCTCTCTGGCGATGCCTGCGATGGCCCTGACCGCATGGCTCAATGTCGCTCGTTTTGCTCAACATTCAACTCGACCGGAAGATTGTCGCGCGGCCCGATTGCTGCCACAATAAGAACGGAGACGCAGCCGACAGCGATTTTCTGTTGTCGCAGCGCCGCACGGATGGCGGCCATGATCTGGCGGGCATCCAGAACCATCCCTTCAGCAAGCAGTTTCCGCTGGAAGTTGCAGCGCCGGCTCAACTTCAGGACTTTTGGAAATGATTCTACTACGTTCGATCGGGCAACGGGTGGTCGATCATTACCGAACGATGTGGCGCGACAGGCGCCAGCGGGCATCGTTCCTGGGAATGATGGCGAGCCTCGCGTTCCACGCCGTGCTGGTCGTCGTCTTGGGCATGATCGTCTTGCATCAGACGGGCAGCGACTTCGAATTCGTCACGATCGAAACGGTGCAACAAATCGAAGATCGCAACCCGCTCGAGGGACCGATCGAGCAGGTCTCGTTGTTTGCCGGCGAGAGCGGGGGGACTGAAGACGGAGACAACAGCAATGTGCAGGGGCTCGATAAGTTGCAGGCCCTGATCCCTGAACCGATCACTGTAAATGACCGCCAGGCGACTTTGATGCCCGATCAGTTGAAGTCGTTCACTCCGACGCTGCAATTCAAGAATGACTATGCGGGACGGGCGACCGGCGCCCGCGGCACATCGCTCGGCATGCAGGGGGGAAACGAAGCCAGCGAGCGGGCCGTCAAACTGGGGCTCAAATGGCTGGCGGAGCATCAGGCCAACAACGGCAGTTGGAGCTTCAAGCACGGCCCCGATGACCCAGGGCAACTGGCCGAATGCACGACCGGCGCCACGGGCTTGGCCTTGCTCGCTTTTTTGGGGGCCGGCCACACGCACCGAGTCGTCAAGGGCCAAAACGAATATCGCACCACCGTGAACCGGGGCCTGAATTACCTCATCGGGCAGATCAAGTACGGAAAAGAGGGCGGCGACTTGCGCGGCAAAGTCGTCAGCAATGAAGGAATGTACGCACACGCGATTGCCACGTTGGCCCTGTGTGAAGCCCTGGCGATGTCGAAAGACGGCAAGTTGCGCGGTCCGGCGCAACGCGCGGTCGATTTCATCGTCAGTGCCCAGGACGCGACCGGCGGTGGCTGGAGGTACAAACCGAAGGAACGGGGCGACACGACGGTCACCGGCTGGCAGGTGATGGTGCTGAAGAGTGCGAAGGCCGCCGAGTTGAAAGTTCCCGATGAGGTCGTGCAGAAGGCGCAGAAATTTCTCGACAGCGTGGCTGCCGCGGGCGGGGCGAAATACGCTTACGAGCCGGGCGGACAGCCGGGAACCCCCGCGATCACCGCGATCGGCCTTTTATGTCGCATGTATCTCGGCTGGACCCCGGAAATCCCCGCGCTGGAAAAGGGTGTCGACTATTTGAGTGAAACGGCCCCTTCTCCGAACAACATTTATTACAACTATTACGCGACGCAGGTCCTGCATCACTGGGGGGGCGATCTCTGGAAGGACTGGAACCGGATCATGCGCGACCACTTGGTGGCCACACAAATCCAGGAAAGGGACGCTGTCGGAAGCTGGCGCCCCGCCGGCGACCACTCCGGCGCCGGCGGCAAGCTCTACCAGACCTGCCTGAGCATCATGACATTGGAAGTCTACTACCGTTACATGCCCATGTACGGTCATCAGCATCAGTCGCGCAAATAAAAATCCCCCCGTCGTGCAGTGCACGTTGGGGGGTCGAGAGTCCGGCGAGTATTCGTTTGAGATCGTGTCGTTCAACCCGGCTGATTAAAACTGGCCGCCACCTTGTTCCGACGACGGGCCGGTCGTGTGGATGTCGTTCTGGCTGTCGCACAGGTCGGCGTGATCGTTGAACTGGCTGCCGCTGTGCTGGCTTCCCTTGTTGTTGCTCATCCCCGAGAGGCAGAACGACTGGTTGAGGCTGCCGAAAGCGGCCCCGACGTCTTCGAGCTCGGCGTTGATGCCGAAGGCGACTTCGCTCAAGCCCACGACGAGGGCCAGGATGGTGATCGTGCTGACGAGGACGAGCTCGGCCGAGACGATAAAACCGGCTTCATCGCGATAGAACCGAACGACGAGGTTGGTGCAGAAGTTTTTCATGATGCGTGTGTCCTATGTGGCTGGGGCTTATGTTTCGAGTGAGAGGTGTTTCGTTTTCGATCAGGCGTATGCTGGCGATCGTGAGAAGATGTAAAGCAGGGCTCGTGCCAGGCTTTACAAAATGTAAAGCGGGCTTAGCGCGCGGTCCGTTTGGTAGAGCGCAACTGCAAACCCGGCTCGACGTTAAGCGCTTTGGACGAGCGCGAGAATCGGACCGTGCCGCGGCCGCGCGGTTCTGCGGGCGTGAAGCGTTTCGGCAACGTCGGCCGAAAGTGCTTCGGGTCTGGGACAAGAAAAACGCCGGAAAAGCGGAGATTTTGCTGTGTTGACGACCGCGCACCTGCTGTGTCGCTGTTCGGCAACACCATCGACGATAGTCAAGCTACCCAGGACTGTGCTGCCCGAGGGCCTGATCCAGTTCCGACTGAAGTTGTGCCATCAGGTCTGCTGTCGGCAAGTTCCTCGCGAGATTAGCGCCTTGGCCGGCCCAATGAGCTCCATAGCCCGATTCGCCGCGAATCTTCGCGGCGGCATTCAATGCCTTTCCAGCATCATAGGCGATGGGATATTCAGGAATTCGTTCGTCCCCAGCTTCGTTCCCAATCGCCGTAAATCGATTGGCGAGACATCGTGCAGGCCGGCCGGAAATGGCCTTGGTCATCACGGTCCGCGTTGACTTGTCATGCAATGCCCTCCGATAGCCTTCATCGGCTGACGACTCGGGACAACCGACGAAAGCTGTTCCTAATTGTGCGGCGTCGGCTCCCAGCATCAGGCTGGCAGCGATGCCAGCCCCATCCATGATGCCGCCTGCTGCAATTACGGGAATGTCGAGATCTCGTACCAGCAGCCGGGTGAGTGCCATTGTCCCGAGGCAGTCGTCGGTTGCCTGGGAATCGAACATGCCGCGATGACCGCCCGCCTCGAAACCTTGCGCGATCACCGCGTCGATTCCCGCGGCCGCGATGAGCCGCGCCTCTTTCAGATTGGTGGCCGTCGCGAGCAGCACGATCCCGGCTTTCCGCAATGCGGCGATTCGAGCAGCCGAAGGTAGTCCGAAGTGGCAACTCACGACTCTTGGCCGTTCATCCAAGAGCATGGCGAGCATCGCGTCGTCTTCCACGAAGCTTGTATAAATCTCTCTCAACCGAGTAGGTGGGACCGCCCCCCATCGGGCAAATTCCGGCGCCAGTCGCTGGAGCCACGCCGCTTCTCTGGCGGCGTCTGCGAAAGCGGGACGGTGACAGAAGACGTTGACGTTAAAAGGACCGCTCGACGCGCTCCGAACCGCAGCGATCATGCGGCGTGCTGTTTCCACATCGGCGGCGCCGACGCCGATCGACCCCAGCCCCCCGGCATTGGACACCTTGGCCGCCATGAGCGGGGTGGACACGCCCGCCATCGGAGCTTGAATGATCGGCAGACTGATGCCGAGCGTCCGCAGCAAAGGGTTCGTCATGGTCTTTTCACGCAAAGTTGCATCACTATCCGTCTTCGACAACGAGCTGTGGCCGAGCTAATCGAGATATTCTGGGCATGAACGCCGTCCAACGACTGCGGAGAGTCCGCCCGTTTTTTGAAAATAGCATTCGCGCCAGTTGAATTGCCAACCTATCCTGCTGCTCCGAGGTAGTCATTTGACAGAGATGCGGATGCTGTACATTTGAACTCTTACTGGATTTCTGGTAATCTTTGGCCAGTCGGAGCGATAACATCCTACGATTCTACCCTACCCGTCTGAATTACGATGCCACGAACGACTGCCCTCTCGTCCTTGACGGAGAGATTTCACGAATACACTCGGGCGAACACATCGCGGCCGTTATTCTTCTGCGGTGAAACCCTTTCGGTCCTGCGTGAACTGCCGGATTCTTCGATCGATTGCTGCATGACCAGTCCGCCCTATTGGGGCCAGCGACAGTATGCAACTCATGGAATCGGATTGGAGGAGGATTATCGCGAATATGTCGCGGCGATTGCTGCGATTTGCGGCGAAGTGCGCAGGGTGCTGAAGCCCAGCGGATCATTTTGGTTGAATATCGGCGACACATATCAAAACAAGAAGCTGCTCGGGATTCCCTGGCGTGTCGCGTTCGAGTTGACAGACAATCAAGCGTGGCTGTTGCGCAACGACGTCATCTGGAACAAGGTGAAGGGTGGGCCGGACAATGCCAAGGACAAGCTCGGAAATGTCCATGAATATGTCTTTCATTTCGTGAAGCAGAAATCGTATTTTTATAATGTCGACGCGATCCGTTCTCGTCCTCAAAAAAGCCGAATCGAAAACGGCTCGGTCGTTTCTGCGACGGGGGTCCGCGGTGTGCGATACAAACGCCAAATCGAATTGTCGACGAAGCTGACCGCCGAGGAAAAGGCCCGTGCATTTGCCGCGCTGAATGGGATGCTTTCGCAGCTTGCCGCGGGGACGCTCGGCGACTTCCGGATGATCATCCGCGGACAACAGCGGGCGACGCATTCCGATTCCGAGCAAGTCTCGGGAAGGGCGCGGGAATTGCGAGAGAAGGGATTTTATTTCCTCCGGTATCATCCAAACGGATGCAAGCCCAGAGACGTTTGGGACATTCTTCCGGAAGACACTCAAAAACGGAAAATGCACTTCGCGCCCTATCCGGAAGACCTCTGCAAAATCCCCATTATTGCCACCTGCCCTAATGAAGGAGTCGTTCTGGACCCTTTCTGCGGGACTGGAACGACGAATCTCGTCGCGTTCAACTTCGGCAAGAAATCCGTCGGAATCGACCTGGCAGATGACTATATACGAATTGCCGAGGGGCGCTGCCGTTTTCTTCTGTAAATCAACAGCGAATGAAATCTGCGAACAGAATGCCCAAGTCGGTATACAGCAAGGTGCTTGAACTTTTTGGCAACTCGACGCGCCAGAAGCCGCCCCAGCCTTGGAAGAAGATTCTCGGTGCGCAGATCTGCCCCTTCACGTTGACGAAATGTTTCAAGGTTCGTAAAAGCGACGCCGACGTATCGATCGGAACGTGCTCGCTCCGCTATGGGCGGGAGAACAAAGATATCGTCATTTGTCCAAATCGCTTGCTCGAGCGCAAGCAAGTCTTCACCGACTGTCTGCATCTTCTGCGCCGCCACGAACCCGGCAACGAGTTGCATATCGTGCCAGAGGTTTCAATCCCGGGAGGCAGTGTCGACTACTTCCTCGTCTCGGCGAAAGACGGCAAAGTCAAGGACTTCGTGGCCATTGAATTCCAGACGCTTGATACGACCGGGACGGTTTGGCCTGAACGTCAACGCTTGCTGAAATCGTTCGGGCTGGCGGTGCCTGCTGCGGATGCCGCATCTATCAAATCATTTGGAATGAACTGGAAGATGACGGCCAAAACCATTCTCGTGCAGCTTCATCATAAGGTCGAAACGCTCGAACACATCGGGAAACATTTTGCACTGGTCATCCAGGACCACTTGCTCGAGTATTTGCAGGCAGAGTTCAATTTCAATCATCTTCGGAGCGTTCGGAACGGGGATACGTTCCACATCCACGCGTATCAACTGAAAGAAGCAGGCGGTGCGTTTCAAATTGATTTGCAGACTCGATTGAGCACAGACGCCGCTGGTGTCGCACAATGCCTCGGGTTGCAAGCCGAAACAAAAATCGAATTGGAAACGATTGTCGCCGACTTGGAAAGAAAGCTCTCGTCGAAAACACGATTCAGCGTCGTTTCCGTGCCGGCGTCGTCACGCGCAACAATGCCGGCGGAATAGCAATACTGGTTGATCGTGGGATTTGCAAAAAGCCCATTCGTAATTCCGTTCCCGCTGGGCGAGCGATGAATCTTAGCGACAATTGATCGAAGCCGTCGTGCAGCGATCGACGAGATAAGGCACGTCGGCGAGCCAATGGCGGCATCGAGTCGCCGCGGGGGAGTATTGTCCCACCGCGGCTGAATCTCGACACGGCACGTGACGACTCTTCGTCTCTACTTTTCATCGGGTTCGAAGAAGAACAAATCGCCTTTGAACGGCGGGCCGATCATTTCCGACCAGATGGCTTCCTGTTCGTCCGTCAGCAACTCGTTAATGCTCTTGAGGCTGGTCTTATGCAGCTCGCGGAGTTTTTCATGCCTCTCGGCCTTCTTTGTGGAATGAATCACTTCTTCCGCATCGCGGCGGGCCTCCTTCTGGAGCTCGTGCGCCTGTTTCTTCTGGTCGGCAGTCAAATTGAGCTTGGATGCTATTTCAGGCCGGGTTACGCACAACAGTCCCGCCATCTGCAAAGTAATCTGGTGCAGCCGCTTATGCTGCTCCTTCGTGAGCGTCTCTTTCACGAATTTCTCGTTCTCCCTGGTCATTTCCGCGAACTTTCTGTTGCGCTCTGCCGCGCCCAGGACGTGCGCCGACTGGGCCTTTTCCCATTGCATCTCGCCGTGATCGTGGATCTTTTCGATCTCGTCCGGTGTCAGCTTCAATTCTTTTTGAATCGTTTGCTGCCGTAAGAGCAATACCTCGACCGCCCCTTCTTCGGCCACCATCTTGTCCGCGGCCCACAAGGGCGCGGCCCCGAGCGCCAGCATCGTCAATGCGCATACCGACTTGAAAAAGCTGTTCATTTTCGTCTCTCCCTAAGTTGGAACATCAACACTCCCCAGCAGGAACTCACCCACCGAGGTCTCCACGAAATAGTCAGTCTCCGCAGCCCGCGCAAACAGATCGGAATCGCCGCAGCCCAGAGCGCAAGGCGCGAGATTCATCGCCGTCGCCGCCAGATACATCGTCTGCAACACGACGCCCACGTCCTTCAAAACCAACGAATAGGCAATCGATTCGTACTTCCAGGCGATCCGCTCGAACCGTGCGGTCAAGATGATCAGCACCTGCAGCGTGTTCGCCGCGATGCCGGCCGATGAGGCCGCATCATTCAGCAGCGAATCGCACTCGCCGGTCATCCTGGAGATTCTCGCTAGTTGATGCAACTCGGGATCGTAGTGATAGAGGCCCGGCTCGAGATCCTGACAGCTCCGCACGACGGCATAAAATTCGAGCTCGTACAATCCTCCTCCGGCCGGATAGGGCCGGGAGGTGAATTCCATGCTCACCGGTCCGGAAGGAGCATGTGCCTCGTCGCGCCAGCGCTTGTTGACCCGTCCCACGCGATACAAAAACTCGCCGAGCTGCCGGGCGGTGATCGGCTGCGCTCCATAGCTGCGAATCGAGCGCCGGTGGTTCTGCACGCGCGCCAGTGGGGGATCGTCGCGCTCGAGCTGCTCAATATCGGGGCGATAAAGCTCGTGCGCTTCTCGATGGGAAATCGACTTCATGGCCGGCGGTGGCGGCCGGTTTGCGAACCGGTACGTGCCGCCGAATCGACCGTCGGAACGCCCTCCTCGACTTCGCGAATGGAACAGCAAATCATGAAACTCCCAGACGTCGCGCGCTGAATCATTCCCCGACGCAGCGGAGCACTGGCTGGGAGGCGCGTCGGCGGCTACCTCGTCCACCAGCTTGACCTCTTGCAGCAGTGACAAAAGTGCCTGCAGGTCGGCAGGCGCCAAATCGTCGACGCGCTCGACGAGTTTCGAGAAGGTCGTCGGAGCCGCCAATGCGCCGAGAATTGGCATGACCCGAGGATCATCAAATACGACGCGGGCGTGCGCCAAAGGCGATTCGAGAACCAGTTTGTCTCCTTCGCGCCGGAGATAGGCGAAACGCGAAAGAACATACGCCGCCGTCGCAGCGGAGTGAGAATCAATGCTGCCGTTGCCAGGGGGCCGGTGACCCTTGTCCGCCAAGAGGCCGGAATCGGATACGGGGCGCGACGACGGTGGATACATACGGCACAATGGCGAAACGGTCGCCAGGCGCTTGCCGTCTGCATAGAGCGAGCGGCGGATCAATCCGCGTTGGCGGAGGTGGTTGACGTGATAGTGCCAGCGGGCCAGCGAGTCGACATTTCCGCCAGCGAGAATCGACTCGGCAAGTCGCTCTTCGTCTTCGCCGGGCGGCGCCAGCCGCTCCAGAGCGGCCAGGACGTCGGGAGTGAGCCGTCGCAATTCGACGCGCATGCCCCGTCCGGCAACGACGGCCCGGCCTTCGCTCGCCAAGAGCGAGACGTCATCCTGCCAGGAAATCCACAATGCTGCGACCACGACTTGCCTCGCCTCTCGCGCTACTGCCAGGTGTCATAGAAACATCGGAATCGGATTGAGATCTTGCTCGGCCAGCGGCTGTGACAGCCAACCCAATCGTACCGGGGCCTCATACAGCCGCCCCGGCGCAAAGCGCGCCCAGAAATGTCGCAAACCGGGCACGATGACTTTGACGACCGGGAGCCCGATTTCGGGACGCGTCTGATCGAGCACCAGCATTTCCAGCCCCAAACGCTCGACCACCGCCTGTCCTGCGCGAAGATCTTCCGCCACGTCATCGGTTTGCGACCGCGCGTAATCCGCTGCCGTTCGAGATTCCAGGCCTGGAGCGGGCAGCAGATAGGGTTGATTCTGCAACGTCGCCGTTTTCAGCCATTCGACCGTTTCGCGATCGGTCACGTGTTCGCGCCGTCCGTTGTCGAGCGGCGCCGCCAGGATGTAACTGAGCATCTGGTTCATTTCGGTGACGGCTCGCAACAGGGCGATCCGCGCATCGAGATGGGCGCCGAATCCCATGATGATCTGCTCTGGTCCAGGGCCGATATTTCGTGACCAAGCTGCGAAGACCGGAATCTCCAGATCGGATTTCAGGTCGATTACCATCATTTCGCGCTGGTGGGACAACAGGGAATCGGCCAGAGTTTGTAAATAAGGTTCGTCGAAACTCTTCAAGTCGACCCCAGGGCGGCGGACGCGGTTGTACCACCAGAGGGCCACGCTGTCGCGCTCGACTAATTCGAGAAGACCTTGCAGGATCGCCTCTTCAACCGTGTTACCCGCCGCACAGCCGTTCGAGTCGGCGATGCAAAACCTGTGCTCGACCGGCTGGGGACAGTCGTAGTAGCAGAAGGCCGTCGGGAGGTAACGCACCTCCCGCCGGCTCAATGACCAGACGGGCGACCATTCGATCTCGGCATTGGGGTCGAACGGCAGGGGGACGAAGTTGTAGGGAGAATCCTGGGCGTTGATCGTATCGCGGTCGCGGTATTGGCAATCGCTGAACAGCAGACAATCGCCGAGATTGATCGCCCCGGCCAGATCGTCGAACCGCGCCCGGCGCCGCAATTCATCGCCGCGAAAGACGCCCGAGTAGCGTTCGAGGCCTTCGCAGAGTCCACTGGCCTTGGCCTGCAAATCGGTGGTTCCCTTGCCGGCGCTCATGTTGCGCAGGTCGCCCCGCAATTGCCCGATATTGCGATGCCGACGAGCCAAGTTGCTTCCCGCCAGATAGACGTGCATGGCTCCGTCGCCCTGGGGAGTGGTCCGCTCGAGCATCGAGACGGCGCCGGTAATCGCACTGACATGGTGGCCGTAGCGCTCTAACGTCGTCTCGGGAGGGACGACACGGTGTCCGCCGTCGCGAGCGCATGACTTCTGACGACGCTTGAGCACCAGCGGCCGAAACGGCGGGGGATTGCTACCGAGATCGTGCCCGTTCGTCGTCTGCCCGTTGGGACTGCGGCTCGCAGAGCCCGGCTCGCTCACCTCGTGACTGCACGCCGTGCAGTAGGGTAATTTCGCGAGCACATGGGTCTTCGTCTGCCATGAAACCTGGTCGAACGTGCGGACTTTGCCTTCGCAGTCGGGAAGCTCGCGACGAACGACCCAGGACGCGACAGCATTGGCGACCAGCCCCCATGCCACCTGCGCACTGGCTTTCGTGTGGACGCGATCGAGAACCACGCCACCGTTCAGCGATTCGCGATCGAGCAGGTAACTTTCCACGGCCCGATTCGCCCGCATCCGATCGGTCAAACATTTCCAGCAACCGGTCGATCCTGGCCGAAACAGAGGGCCCAACCAAAGCTGCCAGCCGTGCGGCTTCACGAGCAGCCACGGCCGGCCGCTGGCGAGCGCTGCTGCGTTATAGGCCTCGATCTGCGGACGCAGGTAGTGATCGACGACGACGACGGTCAGATCCGCTGCCGGCGATTCTCGACCTGACAGTTCAGTGTCTCGAGTGCATCGGACCCCTGCGGCATCGAGTAATTCACACAGCGGGCCTGCATCGATTCCCAGACCGTGAATCGATACGCTGGCTTCCGCTAATCGCCGCGCCGCGACAGGAGGGTCGACTTGTTGCAGCGACCACCAGACGGCTTCAGCGGCAGGAAGCGTCTCGTCGGCTTCCGTCAGGTAGCCCTTTTTCTCGAGCTGCCCAAGGGTGAAATAGACTTGCGCCGCCGATGCCTGTCCAGCCAGCCGATCGCAGATTTCGTCGGCCGGACAACCGTCGATCTGCGGTATCACCAGGTCATACAGCGAGCCTCGCAACAGCGACTCCTTGCCTCCCGACAGGACGAAGATGCCTTCGTCCGCGACGGTCGCCAGTTGCAGGTGCGGCTTGAATTTTGGTCGCTTAAGCATTTCGCCGGCAATATTGAATGAGGATGTGCGACAATCGCCAAGTTGCGCGGGCGGAAGACAATCACTTCGCGTCTCTCGATGGCATGCCCGACAGGAAACCGAACTCCAGTCTGCTCGGCAGTCGAGAAGCTGACAAAACTCTCAGCACAGGAGCGAGAGGCTCCTGCTGCGGCGAGTTGGCCGAAAACCCGACCTGCGGCAGGAGCCTCGCCCCCTCGATTTTTCGAATCCCGCCGGAATGTAGAGCAACCCATGACCGCCATGCGGTTCAGGAATTGACGCCGCACCCGCAACGGCGCGATCCGCAGCCACAGCCGCCGCAACCGCCGCATAACCAGCAATACATGCTGGGGGAAGCCGTCAGATCTTCGTCTGACAGGTCGTCGGAAGGGCTGGGTGGGAGGATCAGGTGGCGCACCTGATCGGTGTCTTCCACGACATTTAATTCGACGCCTTGCGGAACTTCGATGCCGTATTCCTGGAGGACCGACGCCGGATCTGCGATCAGGCGTCGCTTGAGGTCTTCGTCGGCCCAGACTTCCGCCACAAGCATGCCCCATTGCTTCTGCCAATTGCCCTTTTGCACTGTCGCCTGCATGATGTCGTCTCCAAAAAAGTCCATTTATCCTGGAAATGCCCGCAAGAACAGATTCCGAGCGGTTACTTTATGTTGGCGGCGGAGATAAGTCGAGCTATTGGCAGCAACGACAGCCGGGAAATCACGAGGGCTATCGACAGAAGTATTCCCGAGTGGGCTCGAACCACCAACCTTCGGCTTCGGAGGCCGACGCTCTATCCAATTGAGCTACGGGAACAGAGGAATTCTTCAGGCCACTTTATGGGTCGTGAGAAAGGCTGTCAATTGCTGCCTGCGAAGTCACGCCGTGCGCGATGCGGCGCTCGATTCCAGCACACGAACTGCCAGCTTGCGACCGAAGACTTTCTCGAACGCCCGTTCGTGGGTGCGGACCTCCCACAATTCCAGGTGGCAGTCCCGCGCGGGGGTGATCTCGAGGTCGACGCTCTTTTTGTCGCCCAGCCGCAAACGCACCTGCGACAGCGCCTGCAAGTGGCTGCGATCCAGGCTTTCGGCGATGCGCAGAAACGTGCACAGCACGCGCACGATTTCGCGAGAGCGCTTGTCAAGCTCGGCAAACTCCGGGTGCTTGAGTCGCGGAAACGCCTTATGATGAAACAGCGCGACGGCGGCGATGATCGAGATCTCGGTCTGGTCGAAACCCAGCAGATCGGCATTGCGGATGACGTAGTACGAATGGGCGCGATGATTCGTGTACGACACGAAAGCCCCCACGTCGTGCAACAGGCACGCGTGTTCGAGTAACTCGCGCTCCCACTCGCCCAGGTTGTGCAACCCCGCCTCGCGGGCCGAATCGAACAGGTCCCAGGCGAGCCGCACGACCTGGCGCGCGTGCCGTTCGTCGAAACTGCAGCGCCGCCCCAGCTCGAGCACGCTCCGTTCACGAAAGGACGTTTGCTCGAACAGATGGGCATTGTCGGCCCGCGACAGGTAATCGATCGGCAACCCCTCGCGCAGTCCCCGCTCGCTGATGCCGATGTCAGGAATGTTCAGTTCCTGCATCAGCGTTTCGAGAATTGCGGCGCCGGCGATGATGATGTCGGCCCGATCAGGATTGATGCCGGGCACTTCCCGCCGCCTCTCGAGAGAGAGCGAACACAACATTTCGACGACGCCTCGCATCTGCGCGCGGGTCAACACGTCCCCTTTCATCAGGCCCCGCTTGTACTCCTTGCGGATGGCGATTTCCGCCAGGTTCATCGCCGTTCCCGAGCTGGCGATCGTCTGCTCGATCGTGAACTGCCGAAGCCGTTCGAGAGTGCGAACCGACCGCGTGCGAATGTACCGCTGGATGCGCGCGTAACGCGACAGGGAGACCGGTCCGACGTCCCCTGTCCGAAAGAACATTCCCGACAGGCGGATGGCACCGAGCTTGAGCGAATCGAGAAAGCGGTGCTGCTGCTGATCGCCGACGATGACCTCGGTGCTCCCCCCGCCGACGTCGATGAACAGCGTCTGTCGGCCGCCGATATTTGCACCACTGGCCACTCCCAGGTAGATCAGTCGCGCTTCTTCTTTACCCGAGATCACGCGGACGTCAATGCCGGCGACGCGGCGCAGGTGGCGCACGAAGGCGGCCCGATTCTCGGCCTCGCGGGTGGCCGAAGTCGCCACAGCCAGCACCTCGCCCGCACCGCGCGAGCGGGCGATCTCTGCGAATCGCGCGCACACGAGCCCCGCCCGGCGCATGGCGTCCGGTTGCAAGGTATTCCGACGGAACTCCCCTTCCCCAAGGCGAACGGTTTCCTTTTGTTCGCTCAAGACCGTATACGAATGATTCGAATTGATACGAACCAGGAGCAATCGCACCGAATTCGTTCCCAGGTCGATGAAGCCGACCGTATGCTCGGCGTGGGATTCCGGGAGTAGCGGCGATGAAGCGGGAGTTCCATTGCCATTTGGTTTCGATTCGGACTCCATTCTCCCTGACCTTTCCGTAACGGAACCCAAGTGCAGATCAATCCGTGAACATGCCCGCCTCGGGAATTATAGCAACGCACAGACCGAAAGAGGATCGTCGCGACGCTCGGAAATACGACTTCCCATACCGTTCCGGAATCTAGCTGTGGTCATTGGAATGCCCCTGCTGAATGAGGGACGGCGTGGCAATAATTGCCTTCAATCGGATTGAAATTCATGTGTTCTGAAATCGCCCTGCCATAAATGGCGCCAGTTCCGGCGCGGGCGAATCCGTCAAAATCCAGTCGCTCAAGAGCTTGCCGGTGGCGGGGGCTAAGAGCACGCCATTACGGAAATGCCCCCCGGCCAGGAACAAATTGTCCAAACCGGCGATGCGGTCGATGACCGGCAGTCCGTCGGGTGTGGCCGGGCGTCGACCGCACCACGCCAGCCGGAACTCCACGTCGCGCAAGGCGGGTATCAAATCTCGCGCGGCGTCGGCAATCTGCGCGCTCAGATTCGGGTCGGGCGTAACGCTTTCGGATTCGAGCAGGTTGCCTCCCGTGATGATCTCCCCCGTTCGTAATTGCAACACCAGGAATTTACCGCCGACTGCCCCCCGCAAAAGCGGCGGCACCGGCGCCGTACTGATCAATTGGCCGATCACAGGACGCAGTGGCGGAAGCGGCTGCACGGCCCCCTCCAGCCATTTGGCCGTCCAGCCGGTAGCCGACACGACGTATTTCGGTGTACAGCGGCCGCCGGTCGTCTCGACAGTTACGATTCGGCCGGATTGTGCGACAGCCGACCTGGCTGCCACACCCGTTGTGATTCGACCTCGTTTGGCGCGCATGGCCCTCGCAAACGAAAGCGCCGCCTTGACCGGATGCACGTGAGCTTCCGATGGGTAATGCAAACCAGCCGCCAATCCGGCCTTGAGGCTTGGTTCCAGATGCGAGATCTGCCCGCCATCAACCGCATGAACGGTATAGCCTTCAATTTGATAGCGGGCCGCACATTCCACGGCCGAAGGCGCAAATTTCTCCGCGTTGACATTGAGAAAGCCATTGACGCGCCAGTCGAACTCGAAGCCGGGCCGCAAAGAGAGGCGACCCCAGAGATCGCGGCTCATAAACGCCAATTGCTGAAATCCGGCCGAATGGGACGGTCCCTGGTCGTTGGGCCAAATGCCCCCCGCATTGGCGCCGCTGGCTTGCGAGGCGAGCGAATCGGCCTCGATCAATTGCACGGCAGCGCCGCGTTCCGCCAGATAATACGCCGTCGCCAATCCGATGATCCCTCCGCCAACGACGAGCACATCCGGAGTTGTGAGCAGCTCGTCGCACGGGCCCGCCTCGAGCTCTTTTTGCTCGGAGGTCGACAGTGTTGCGAACCATACGGAATCAGGACGAGACATGAGCCTTCGCTTTGAGTCGAGAGGAATTGTCACAAATGGTCGTTTAACCGGGTTTAACAAAACGACGCCGAAATGAGAGCTGCGTTGAATCGGGTCAAATCCGGGCGGAGCATCCGAGGGACTTACGTCCCTGGCTCGCCAACGAGTGCACGGCGCGCGCACTCGACTCGTGCGAGCGCAGCCTCAGGCGTCGCGGCCAGCGCGGTTAAATGTCCCATTTTGCGTCCCGGTCGCGCTTCCAGTTTTCCATATAAGTGCAGCTTCACGTCATCCAGCGCGCAAGCTGCGGTCCAATCCGGATCTCGTGCTTGCCACAAATCTCCCAGGAGATTGGCCATTGACGCCGGGCGTAATAATTCGGTCGACCCCAACGGCAAATCGCAAATCGCCCGCAATTGCTGCTCGAATTGAGATGTGACGCAGGCGTCGATCGTCAGGTGCCCCGAGTTGTGCGGCCTGGGCGCCAGTTCGTTGATGAGCAGCTCGCCGCCGCGCGTCACGAAAAACTCGACGCACAAAACACCCACGCAATCGAGGCTCTCCAGCACGCCACGAGCAATTTTCGCGGCCTGGCGGGCGACTTGTTCGGGAATTCGCGCCGGACAACACGACAGATCGAGAACATGATTGCGATGTGCGTTCTCGATGACCGGAAAAGTCACAACTGCGCCATCCGAGCCGCGCACACCGACCACCGATACCTCACAGGCAAAGTCGACGAACGCCTCGAGCACCGCCTCGTTCGTATTGACCGTTCGCCACGCCTCATCCGCTTGGCCGGCGTTTTTGATCTTGAACTGCCCTTTGCCGTCGTAGCCCCACCCCGCCGTTTTGAGAACCGCCGGGCATCCCAGCTTGAGAAGCGCGGCTTGTAATTCCGGCAGCGACCGGACGGCCACGAACGGCGTAACTGGAAATCCCGCCTGACTCAAGAACGTCTTCTCGCGCAGCCGGTGCTGCGTAACGTGCAGCACCCGGCCGGCAGGACGCACCGGCGCCGATCGCTCCGCCGCCTCGGCCGTGGGCGCCGGAACATTTTCGAACTCGAACGTCACGACCGACACGTTGCTCGCGAATTCGCGAACCGCGTCGAGGTCGTCATACGCGGCGACAATTTCCAGGTCGGCAATCTGGCCGGTCGGCGTGTCGTTATCGGGAGACAACGTGTGCACGCGGTAGCCCATCCGCCGCGCGGCGATCGCGAACATTCGTCCGAGCTGGCCGCTCCCCAGCACGCCGATTGTCGCCCCCGGCAAGATCGGATTGAGCCGCGTCGCTCGGCTCACGACAACGTCTCCTCTCGAACTTTGCGCGCCTGCTCGTGCTGGAAATCCTTGAGCTTCTTGCGAAGGTCGGGGCGCGTCGTCCCCAGAATCCGGATGGCCAGTAATGCCGCATTAATGGCCCCCGCCTTGCCAATAGCCAAAACTCCCACCGGCACACCGCCGGGCATCTGCACGATCGACAGCAGCGAATCCAACCCCTGCAGCGCCTGACTTTGCACGGGGACGCCCAACACGGGCAAGGTTGTCTGCGAGGCCACCATGCCGGGCAAGTGCGCCGCGCAGCCAGCCCCCGCCACAATGACTTCCACCCCACGCCCTTCCGCAGTGGTTGCGTATTCGCACATCCAGTCGGGCGTGCGGTGGGCCGAGACGATGCGGCACTCGTGGGCAATGCCGAATTGCGTCAGCGTTTCATCCGCATGGCGCATCGTCTCCCAATCGGACTTGCTCCCCATAATGACGCCCACGAGAGGATGGCTGACCGGCGGATTGCTCATTGTGCTCGCGATCTCTTGGTGTTCGTCCCGACTCGGCATTTACCGAGGCTTCCCGTTGGTCCAGCCGCGGCCACTTTCAACTCTTCATCGGGCGCTACGCATTCCGCCGATAGAACTCGTTCGCCGCCGCGACGCCGGCGCCAGCCGGAACTTTCGATCCCTGATCGCCCAGGCATCTCTCGAGCGCCGCCAGCAGCAGCAGCACATTGCGCGGCGAGCTTGTCTCTCCCATCAAACCGATTCGCCAGGTTTTCCCCTTCATTGGACCCAGTCCGCCGCCAATCTCGATTCCGAATTCCTTCAGCAATTGCTGCCGGACTTTCACGTCGTCGATTCCGGCGGGAATCAAGACCGCATTCAGCATCGGCAACTGCTGCCCCTCGCGCACGGCATAAGACAATCCCATCCCAGCCAATCCGGCCTTCAAAGCCAGATGGTTGCGAGTGTGCCGCGCGAACCGTGCGTCGAGCCCTTCTTCCAGCGCCACGGCCAGCGCCTCGCGCAGCGCATAATTCATGTTGATCGGCGCCGTGTGGTGATAGGCCCGATCCTGTCCCCAGTAGTTGCGGACCATCGTCATGTCGAGATACCAACTTGCGACTTTGGTCTTGCGAGCGTCGATGGCCGCGACGGCCCTCGGGCTGAACGTCACCGGCGCCAATCCGGGCGGACAGCTCAGGCATTTTTGCGTCCCGCTGTACACGGCGTCGAGTTGCCAGCCGTCGACTTCGACAGCCGTGCCGCCCAGCGACGTCACCGTGTCGGCCAGCAGCAAAGCTCCCGCATCGTGGACAATTTTCGAAATCTCAGGGAGCGGTTGGAGCGCGCCGGTGGATGTTTCTGCGTGAATGATGCCGACGACTTTCGGCTTGACCCGTCCGACGGCCTCGGCAATCTGCGCCGGCGAAAAAACTTCGCCAAACGGTTGTTCGATCGTCGTCACCTGGGCTCCGGCCCGCCCGGCCACATCGGCCATCCGCCCGCCGAACACGCCGTTGACGCACACCAGCATTTTGTCGCCCGGCTCGATCAGGTTGACGACACACGTTTCCATTCCCGCACTGCCCGTGCCGCTGACCGCCAGCGTGAGAGCGTTCTGCGTGCGAAACACCTGCCGCAGCATCGACTGTGTCTCATTCATCACCTGCAAGAAGTAAGGGTCGAGATGTCCGACGGTGGGCGCCCCCAGCGCGGCCAGGACGCGCGGGTGCGTGTCGCTCGGCCCGGGGCCCATCAAAATACGGCGCGGAGGATTCAACGAAGGCATCGGGGTCGAAGCGTCAGGCATAATGCGTCACTCACGAAGGGCGTCGAGGCTGCAAATCGTCGAGGATCGAAGATAGAGGATAGAAGATGGAGACCGTAAATTCGAGCCTCTCCATCTCCGGAAATATCCGACGCGTCTCATGCATCTAAATCTTTCGGGTTGAGAATGCGAGTCGCTCCTAAAAGAATCA
>DASYAR010000519.1:0-13581 GCA_036501235.1 Planctomycetaceae bacterium | reverse complement strand
CGTGCAATCGAAACCCGCGGGGACGGTCACCATTCCCTGGACCGAGCCCGAGGCTTGCAATTTGACCTGGAATTCCGGGTTGAATGTTTCTCGATTTGTCCACTTCGCAGTTCGTGCGACACCCACGAGCCGGCCCGGAATACGGGCGTAGATCCAGCGGTCATAGTTGTCGGGGTTTTTGCTGAATATCGCTTCGAAACAGACTGCCTTCCCCTGCTCGTCCGATTTCAACGGTCCAAACTGCACGTAGCGGCTCACGGCGCCGCTGTATTGAAACAGATAGACTTCTGCGTCGGCAATCGGTTTGCCGTCGGCATCGACGCAAACCATGTTCACCGTCTGTGCCGGTGGCCGCGGAGCCTCCGATTTTGTGCTTTCGGCGCCCGCGGCGGCTGTTTCTGTCGGCATTGTCCAGAACGCTCCAGCCATTCCGCAGAGCGACAACATGACGACGGCCGCCAGCCAGTGCGCGGGATGGCCCGATTCCGATCGAGTGATTCCCAAAATGCGATGCAGCCTCGGAATCAGCTGGCCGCCATTGGCGGCGGGAGCCATCAGCCGCGTTCTCGCCCCCGCGACGGCCGCCAGGGCTTGCACATAGATCGTGGGATTCGAGGTTAAGCCGAGCGCCAGATCATCGCAGCAGTGCTCTCTTTCCCGGCGGACCTGGGCGGAAATCCACCACGCGCCGGGATGATAAAATAGCAACGTCTCCAGCACCGTCTGCAACAGATTGACGAGATAATCCTGCCTGAACACATGCGCCAGTTCATGAGCCAGGAGAGCTTCCAACTGGTCCGGCGTAATTTCCAGCACGAGCGCTGCAGGCAGCAGAATGACCGGCTTCCACGCACCGATCACGAGGGGCGATTCCACCAGAACCGACTGCAAAAGTCGCACGGTCCTGGTCAATCCCAATTGCCTTGCCAGACGGACAGCGGCTTCCTCAATCTGCCGCGTCGCCGGGAATGTCGCTGCGGATTTGAGCCGCAGCACGAAGAGCCAGGCGGTGAAATTCCAGGTCGACAGCAAAACGACGCCTGATGCCCAGACGACGACGAGCCAGGGGGCCCACTCGACGATCAACGTATTTGCTTTCGGAACGAATTTGGCCACGCGCTCTTTGAAAGATGTGGGTTCCAGTGCAGGGACCGACGTGCTGCGACTCGGAGCCATGTTCGTCTCTGTCGGAAAATCGAGCCGTTGGTCGTCAACGCTTGGCGATTCACCCGCGGTCGACGCCAGCGTGGCGGGTGACTCACACCGTGGCGCCGGCGTATCCGAACTCATGAGAAAAGTCATGACCGGCAGCAGCAAACAACAGACGAGCGCCAGGCAGCAGGCAGTATAGGCCCCACGCGGTCCGCGTCGGCGCAGCGCAGGCAGGGCGAGTGCCAGCACGAAGACAATGGCCACGACTTGCCACAACGAATGGAAGATCACCCCACCGAGCCGCAAGACCAGCGGCGATTCCAGCCAGGCATGCAGAGATATCATGGTCTCTTCTCCAGTTGGTCCAGGAGTCGGCGGATTTCAGAAAGTTCTTCAGGGCTGATCTTGTGTGACTGCACTGCGTGCATCACCAGTTTGCGGGCCGATCCGCCGAACACTTTTTTCACGACGTCGCGAACGATCTTTTTCTGCGTCGTTTCTTCGGGAACCGCCGAGGCATACAGTTGCGGCCGCTGCGAATCGTCGCGCCGCAGCAGGCCCTTCGCGCACATCACCTGCATCATCTTGAGGGTGCTTGTGTAGCCGGTGTCGCGTTCGGCCTGGAGCGCTTCATGCACTTCCCGGACCGAGCACTTTTTGAGCCGCCACACGACGCGCAGAATGGCGAGCTCCACGTCGTTGAGCTGACTCGAGGGACTTCGCGGCATGGGCTGATCGACTTTCAATGCGGGAAGTAACGAATAAGTTCGTATTTCGCCATATTAACGAATATGTTCGTCGCGTCAAGCATCGCGTCGGGCGAATTGCGACGGCCTTCAGGCGGATCGTAATGCAGGGCGACGCCCAGGGCCTGATCGTCGTCTCCCGGCGACGTTATTGGCTTGCGTCATAGTTCTCGTCAAGTAGTTTTTGGACGATGATTTCGAGCTTGTCGTAGTCTTGATAGCCGGTGACCAGGGCGCGGGCCTGGCCCTGGCGGTCGAGGAAGATCGTCGTCGGGTAAGATCGGAAAGCCGGGATTTGTCGCAATGTGGCTTCATCGACCAGGGCGCAGCGATAATTCATCGAGTTTTTTCGGCGAAAATCCTGCACCAGCTTCAGAGCGCGCCGCCGATCTGCCGTGCGCTCGTCGTTGAGACCGACGATCACCAGCCCCGCCTCCTCGAACTTCTGTTGCAGCGCAACCAGATGCGGAATTTCCAGGCGGCAAGGAGGGCACCACGTTCCCCAGACGTCGACGACCACGATCTTTCCTGCGAAGTCGGCCAGGGCGATCGGTTGGCCGTCCGTATCGCTGAGCTCGAAATTGAAGTCGAAGGGTTTGTTCTTCGCGAATAAGGCGTCGACCTCCCGCTGGTACAGCCTTTTTTTCTCGGCCTGTTGCTGCGGGCTGAGCGGACTGGCAGACTGTATTCGATCGGCTGGCGATGGCCCCGGAGATATGGTCAAGTACGCGATGATGGCGATCGCTCCCACCAGAATGAGGGTTCCTGTCGCGATCACCACGAAGAAGATCGGATCGCCCCCAACCCAAAGCCAAATTCGTTGAAATACTCCCTCATTCGCCGGCTCCGGGGACTCCGATTTTTCCCATCGGGCACTCATCGGTCGCGAAGCGACTCCCCGCCGGCCGGCCGTGTCATCCGGTTCGCCCGGCGGCGACGCAGAGAGATTCGGCTCCTGCGGATCCGGCAGCCACCGACCGGGATCAGAGGGATTTTGTGGCTCTTTCAACGCGCTGCCTCACTTCCCCGCGGTTCGTGGTTCCAACTGGGCGTCTGCCGGGTCGAGATCGGCAAATGGGAGTTTATCGGGAAGAATGCGAACAGCGGTTGAGAGCTTGAGCGGAAAGGTCTGGCCGACGTCGTATGTGAGCTCGACAAAGAACGCCGTCCAGCCTTGCTCGGGGGTGCTGATCTTGCCGACGAAGACACCGGGCGACTCTTCTTTCAGCGGCTGGCTTTGATAAGCTTTGCCGATCGTTTTGACGCGGAAGTCACGGGCTTTCGGATTCGTGGCGTGCCAGAGGATGACGGCTTTCGGGGCATCGCCGGTTTTGACCTTGATCGAGCCGTCACTCTCGAATGTCCACGAATACTTTGGCCGCGGCTTGCCGCTGAGCACCGTTTGATAGAACGCGATGATGCTTTCCTGCGCATCCGATTCCCGCAGGCTGTGGTCGGCGTTGGGAACATAACGCAGATATTTTTCTCCCTGCAAATCGTCGAAATAAAACTGCGACGAGTCGGGCGGGAAATATTGGTCCCCCGAGGCGTTGACGACGTATTTCGGCATCGTCAGGCGGTCGCGGTACGAATAGGGGTCTTCGATCGCGTACAACAGCTTCGTGCGCGGGTCCTCGAGACGTCCCTTGAGATTGTGCCGCACGTAATCGCCGATCGCCTCGGCGTAAAAACCATACGCAGCGATGTGATGCCGCGAGCAGGCGGGGACGTTGATGACGTCGATGACGATGGGAATGGCGGCGGCGACGCGCTTGTCGACGGCGGCCGTGCACCAGGTCGTCCAGCCGCGCTTCGAACCTCCCGAGACGACGAAGTTCTCGATCGCGAAATTGCCCCCCTGGTCGCTGGCGAGCAATTCCTGCACGCAGTCCATGGCGCGGACGGCGCTTTTCACCATTGGCAGCCGGGCCGGCCAGGTTTCGTCCCCCGTTTTGAGAAACTGGTCCCACGTATACGCGATGAAGTCGTCTTCTTTGCGCGGGACACCATCGCCATGCAGCACCAGCGGCTGATTCGGGACCATCTTCAGTTCGGCGACAACCGAGTTCGTGGCCTCGGCGATCTTGAGCGTCATGGCGTCGGCCGATTGAGGCGCTTCGCCACCGTTGGCCCCACCTCCGATGAACAGCCACGCTGTCTTCGACGTCGGTTTGGCCGGTTTGACGACGTTCAACCAGTGCTGCCAGACCGGCCGATCGACATCTTTCTCGGTGCGCCAAGTTTGCGATTTCAGATCGACAATGAATTGAGTGCCGCCGCCCACTGGGACGGTCCGTACGACTTTCCACGAGTACGTGGGATCGGGTTTGGCAACATAGCGATCGAGCGCCGTTTCCTCGGCTCGCAGCGGGCGATGGGCGATGAGAGCCGTGCCCAGGAAGCAGGCGCTGACGATCAGTAGACGAAACCGGGCCAATCTGAGCATGGGGCACCTGCCGGAAGGGGCACGGGATTTGAAGTTTGATTTCCGATGATAACAGTAACCGGCGACGAGTCGCGGAACAACACGGAACGTCGAACGTCCAACGCTGAACATCGAACGTCGAATGGGACATCGTCGCTACGGCGACGTAATTCGGCACAGCCAATCATTTTCATTCGACGTTGGACGTTCGACGTTCGGCCATGTGTCACACGTCACACAGGCGGACAGCTTCGGTCAGGCCCTCCAGCGGGTCGCGTGTGGGGATGAATTCCTGGCCGACAAATCCCTGGTATCCAGTTTTCACGATCTCTTCCATGATCGCCGGGTAATTGATCTCCTGCCGGGCGTCGAGCTCGCGCCGTCCCGGATTGCCAGCCGTGTGGTAGTGCCCGATGTACTCGTGGTACTGCCGAATCCGCGCGATGATGTCCCCCTCCATGATCTGCACGTGGTAGATGTCGAACAGCAGCTTGAAGCGCGGCGATCCAACGTGCTTGATGATGTCGATGCAATAGTCGGTGTGGTCTCCCTGGTAGCCGGGATGCCCCTTCATCTCTTCATTGACGCGGCTGTTCAACATTTCCAGGCAGAGCGTGACCTTTTTCTGCTCCGCATAACCGACGATCTGTTTGAACGCGGCCACGCAGTTTTTCAGCCCCACGTCGTCGGGAATGTCTTCGCGAAAGCCGGTGAACGTAATCACGCTCGGGCAGCCGAACTCACTGCTGGCATCAATTGCGGCCCGCAACTTCTCGAAGCACATAGGCTGATACTTGGGATTGTTCATCCCCTTGTCGAACGGATGGCTGCTGGCGATGGCGCACGTCAGGCCGTGCTTCTTGAGAATCGGCCAATCGCGCGGATTGACGAGCTCGACGCTGGGGATGCCAAGCTGTTTGGCAACCAGACAAGTCTTTTCGATGTCCCAATACTTGCCGAAGCACCACTGCACGACCGATTGCCGAATGCGCCCTTTCGCCGCGGCCGGTGCAGAAGATTCGGTCTCTTTGCCGAGAGCGGTGCCGGCGAATCCTGCTCCACAGACCACGGCGATTCCCGCCGAACGAGCCAGCATTTCTCTGCGATCAACTCGAGTGCGATTCATGACGGGTGCTCCGGGTTGGATTTCTCGACAGGCACCGCCATTGTCATCCGTTAGTCTCGCAAGTGCAACTTCCAATCACCTGGGGTGGCCCGACCGCGTGCGCAGCACCGGTCGGGTCGCGCAGCGACAAGATGCGGCACCATTCGGATCCGAATCGCTACGGGGCTCGCCGCTCGCACAATTGCAAATGAAGGATTCATCGACAGTTCAACCCGAACGGTATCGAATCTTGTCGCTGCGCGACCCAGCCCGCCTGACGGGACGGCCGGGCCACGCGATCGATACGCTGCATCTCGAAGAAGTGCTGCTTTTAACCAAGCAGCTTGCGCAATTCGTCGACCAGCGCCGCTTCCGCGACGGTGGTCTGTTCGCCCGACTTGAGATCTTTGATCTTCCACTGACCCGACTGAAATTCGTCCCCCCCCGCGATCAGGGCCAGACGGAATCCCTGGCGGTCGGCGTACTGGAGCTGCTTGCCGACTTTCTTGGCGTCGGGGAAGACTTCGGCATCGATCCCTGCGCTTCGCAACTTGCGGCCGATGCGCAGGTAATCCCCCAGATACTGTTCGTCGAACAGCACAATCAGCACGGGGGCCGGAGTTGAGGCGGCGCTGATCTGCCCCATATTTTCGAGTGCGGCCAGCAACCGGTCGACTCCCAGACTCGCCCCGACGCCGGGGAGTTTCTGATTCGTGAACAAGCCGGCCAGGTTGTCGTAGCGGCCGCCGGAGCAGACGCTGCCGATCGCCGGGTCGTCGGTCAAGAAGGTTTCGTAAATTGTCCCCGTGTAATAATCGAGTCCACGGGCGATCGAGACGTCGAGTTCGACGCGGTCGGTGGCAATACCGGCCGTGGCCGCAGCGTTGAACAGCTCGCGGAGGCGCGCAACTCCCTGTTCTCCGACGGCACTCCCTGCCAGCAACGGATCGAGTTGCGTCAGAATCTCCGCCGGCGTTCCCTTGAGCCCCGCCAAATCCAACACGCGGCTCGCCTGATCGGCGGTCGCACCCACCTGCCCGGCCATTTCGGCGATCACGCCGTCGCGGCCGATCTTGTGCAGCTTATCGAGAGCCCGGAGCACACCGGCAGTCTTCTCGGCGAGTCCCAATTTCTCCAGGAGGCCGTTGAGCACCAGGCGATTATTGACCCGAATTGAAAACCGTTCGAAACCGAGCGCGACGAACAGATCGTGGATGACGAGCAGCGTTTCGATGTCGGAGGCATTGGAATCGGTGCCGATCGTATCGAAATCACTTTGCATGAACTCGCGGTAGCGGCCGCGCTGCGTGTTTTCGCCGCGCCACACAGTTCCCTGATGATACCGTTTAAAAGGCGTGCCGATGTCGTTGAGGTGCTGAGCGGCGAAGCGGGCGAAGGGGACGGTCAAATCGAACCGCATCGCCACGTCGCGGTCCCCCTGATCGATGAAGCGGAACAATTGCTTGTCGGATTCGGTCCCCCCTTTGCCCAAAAGGATCTCGGCGTATTCGAGGGCTGGCGTGTCGATCGGCGAAAAGCCGTAGCTGCGATAGACCTGCCGGGCGACTTCGAGGATCCGCTCGCGGGCGAGGGCCAGCGGGGGCAGATAGTCGCGAAAACCCTTAAGCGTTTGTGGTTTGATCAATCCGTCGGACACACCGACTCCTTCTGATGCACGCAAATGAATCCCCTGCCGTCCAATTCGAAGAATTCTAGGGAATGCGAGCAGGGAATGACACCAAACGGCCACGGAAGGTTCCGCCTGGGCGTCTTGGCCATCTTAACGGCGTGTGTGGCGGGGTCAGAGCGTGAACTACATGTTGTGTCGCAGCGAAGCAGACGCCGCAACAAGGTTGGCTTCGCCGGAGCCAGGCACCCAGCGATGGCCCCGACGAGTTGGACTACGAGCAAAGCGAGCGCATTTGGGTCGAACGGTCAGGGCCATCGCTGGATTTGACTGTGAACGACGCAAAAATTGCCATCGAATGCGGCTGATGCACTCGATTTCCAACATTCTTCACGCGCTGGCCCTGCCACACCGCTGTCAGCGACCGACGACATCGACGTCTATGTTGTCCTCCTCAAACTGGCTATCCGCTATTTTCGGAAAGTCTTCGCAGATCGGGCCAAATCCTGGCCGAATTTGAGGCAGCGATTCATCGCCAATCGAGAGCCCACCGGCTAAACTTGATCATGATGTCGCGCTTGCCTCTCGAACCGATCGATCCGCAGATTACATCCATTCAACCCGGCGGCGGAGTCTGTATGAGACTCGAGCTTGCCTGGGGACACGTGCGCCGCTGGTACCTCAAGGCGTTTCGCAAGGGATATGTGGCGAAAATGGCGGCCCTGCGGCGCGGCGACAGAAACGTCTGCCCGTTCGAGGTCCTCGACCCGCGCGACGTGAAATTCTACAGAAATCTCGGAGGCTACTACTGGGATCCGCACGACGACCCGTTCACCTGGCGCGAACGGCTGGGATTTGCCCGCTCCGGCCTGACTGAGCTGTGGCTGATCGCAGGCAGCTTTTTCGCCGCGAGCGCGATCTTGAGTTGGGTTCTGGCATTGTCCGGATTGACGGCGAATCCTGTCGTCCTCTGGCTGCTGCGGCTGGTTGCCTGGACTCCGGCCGTCCTCGGACTGTTCATCATCTGGTTCTTCCGCAATCCGCGGCGGAATATCCCGCAGGCGCCAGGGCTGGTCGTCTCACCGGCCGACGGAAAGGTCGTGCACATCGCAGAGATCGAGCATGACGATTTTCTGGGTGGCCCGGCCGTCGAGATCGGCATCTTTCTGTCGATCTTCAACGTCCACATCAATCGCGTGCCGGTCGCCACTCGCGTGATCGGCTTGCGCTATCGCAAAGGCAAATTCCTGAATGCCTTGCGTCCCGAATCGGCCCGCGAGAACGAGCAACTCGCCGTGCGGATCGAAGAATCGCAGCCTCCGCATCGCCGGATGATCGTCCGCCAAATCACGGGGGCCATCGCCCGGAGGATTGTGTGCTGGGTCAAACCGGGCGATGAACTCGCCGCGGGCGAGCAATTCGGTATGATAAAGCTGGGCTCGCGGACCGAGCTCGTCTTGCCGCGCGAACCGGGACTGCGCATCGAAATCCGTTTGGGGGATATGGTTCACGCAGGTTCAAGCATTCTTGCCCGCTATGAAAATACCCCCGCATCGTCGTGAGTCGTCGCCATGAAAATGAAACGCTTTCGCATGCCGCGCCAAAAGGTTTTCGCGGTGTTGCCTACGCTGCTCACGCTCGGAAACGCCGTGTGTGGGTTCGGCGCGATCACGTTTGCCGCAAAGGTGGGCCTGCAACCCAATGGCTGGGGGAGCAGCGACACGGAATGCCTGTGGATCGCGGCGATCCTGATCTTTCTGGCGATGGTGTTCGACATGCTCGACGGCCGCGCCGCCCGCTGGGCCAAGCAAACCAGTGAATTTGGAGCTCAGCTCGACAGTCTGTGCGACGCCGTCAGCTTCGGGGTTGCTCCGGCGGTGATGCTGATCAAGTTCACGGCCGAGGCCGCGCCTCCGATGCTGGTGGCCCGGTTACTGTGGGTCATCGCCGTGCTGTTCGTCGTGTGCGCGATCCTGCGGCTGGCACGGTTCAACGTCGAGACCGACGAAGAAGATACGCACGAATTCTTCAGCGGTTTGCCCTCCCCCGCCGCGGCCGGAACCGTGGCCTCGTTCATGATCGCCTTGCCCGAGCTCGAAGCACTGGCGAAGGCGCCCATTGCCGACGCGGGAGCGTTCGAGCGCATGGTTTATACCGCGGCATCATCAATTTTGCCGGCGCTCAAGTTCGTGTTGCCCGTCGTGGCGCTGGCCTGCGCGTGCCTGATGGTGTCGCGGGTGCGGTATTCGCACGTCTTCAATCAGTGGTTCCGCGGACGGCGCAGCTACAAACACATTCTCCAACTGGTGCTCGGTCTCGCGATCGCGGTCATGTTCAAGGAACTGGCCGTGCCCCTGATGTTCTGTCTGTTCTCGTTCGAATCTCCGCTCCGTGCGGCGTGGCGCGCGATCGGTCGCAGCCGATCGGCGTTGGGAGAATCTCAGAATCCCACGGAATCGCCGACTCCGCAATCACCCGTTCCCAGCCCGCCACTGGGCACTTGAAAGCCTCGCACTTCATGAACGCCAAATCCGATTTCAAAATGATCCCCGGGCAGACGGAGCTCGAGCAGATCGAACGCGATCTGCGATTTCATCCCGCGGCGAACGACAATCCCAAGACGCTCGCGCGCGACCAGATCGCGCACTTCAATCGCGAAGGTTACATCCGCGGCATCCGCATCTTCAGCGCAGCCGAGATTGCCGAGATCCGCGCCTACTTCGACGAGCTCCTCGCCAAGACGATCGCCGCTGGCGGAGACAGCTACTCGATCAGCACGGCCCATGCCAAGTACGGCCGGGTGTATGACATCCTCACCGATCGGCGGATCGTGGCGTGCGTTAAAGACCTGCTGGGGGAAAACGTCGTCGCCTGGGGTTCGCACTTCTTCTGCAAGATGCCGCGCGACGGCAAAGCGGTCGCCTGGCATCAGGACGCGAGCTATTGGCCTTTGACTCCCTCGAAAGCGACAACCGTCTGGCTGGCGATCGACGACGCCGAAGTGGAAAACGCCTGCATGAGGTTCATCGCCGGTTCGCACCACGTCGGCCATCTCACTTATCGACCCAGCGATTCGGCGGAACACAACGTGCTCAACCAGACGATCGAGAACGCCGAGCAGTACGGCACGCCGGTCGACGACTGCCTGAAGGCGGGCGAAGTCTCGATTCACAGCGACCTGCTGTTGCACGGCTCGGAAGCGAACACGTCCGACCGCCGTCGCTGTGGCCTGACGCTGCGGTACTGCGCCGCTGACGTCCGCGCCCACATGGATTGGAATCAGAAGGGGGTGATCGTGTCAGGGAGCGATCCGTCTGGTCACTGGGCCAACCGCCCTCGACCCGAAGTTGAATAGTGCTGCAGCTCGCCTCGTTCCCAAGCTCCGCTTGGGAACGCCGCGTCCGAAGCTCCGCTTCGCGAATTCCACGCAGTCATTCTCCTCATTTCTGCAATGTCTGGCATCCGTGGAGACTTTTGAGGCGACCATCGCGAGCCGGGAAGCAGAGCTTCCGAAAGGGCAATCCCAAGCGGAGCTTGGGATCGAGGCGAAAACTGATGGTAAAGGCAGCCGAATTCTCAATTTGCAATTCGCTCCACCCACAAGCCATTACGTTACATCTGCTTGCGTCGAAACCGATTTATTGATCCTTGTGCCCCCCATTCGCGTTAGTAGAATGAGTCCTGTGTAGCCTAGTCCGGCGCCAAACGGTGCCGGAGCGGGGGAACCAGCGGGGCGATCGCTTAGCGCGGCCGCTCCAGGGGCGCAGATTCGAGCGTTCGAACCGGGGTACTTTCAAGCCCTAGCCCGTCAGCTAACCTCGTCGGCAGGTCGCGGCGCGTTGCCGGGACCGGATTTGAAAGGGCACCCCCGTCCCCGCATTCGCGACATTCGCGCTGCCACGACGAAGAGCCCTGCTCGTTTTTTTAGGCGCGGCAGAGGCGAATCACACCAACGCTGGCGGCTCTCCGGGCACATTCATCCCCGTGTGGCTGCATTGCCTTGGTGTCTGCGCGGTCTGCCGCGCCGGAGGGGACTTCCATGTTCACTTCGTTGGTGTTGGCCCAGGGATCGATGAATTCGGGGTTCGATTGGCTCTGGTCGCTTAGCGGCTGGGTGCTGTTCGGGATGGGGCTGTTGCTGGCGGCGGCGGTCTTTGTGTGGCTGTCGGTGAGGTACATTCCGCACAACATGGTGGGCGTCGTTGAGAAACTGTGGTCGATGGCTGGCTCGGTGCCGGAAGGTCAGATCCTGGCTCTGAACGGCGAAGCCGGCTACCAGGTCGAATTGCTCCGCGGTGGACTGCACTTCGGACTGTGGCGCTGGCAGTACCGGTTGCATAAAGCGCCGCTGGTGACGATTCGCCAGGGGCGCATCGGCTACGTCTACGCCCGTGACGGCGAACCGCTTCCCCCCAGCCAGACGCTGGGACGCGTCGTCGCGTGCAATAACTTCCAGGATGCGCGCGCATTTCTGGGAATCGCAGCGGATCGCAGCGGAACCTGCCCGCGTGGCCAGCGTGGCCGCCAGCGCTCGATCCTGCGCGAAGGGGTGTATGCCATCAATCCGTCGCTGTTCGTCGTCATGGCTGACGACGCCGTATTCTCGCACCGACACCTTCAAGGTTCACAAGAGACGAAGGCCATTTCGGACTGGCAAAAGGTGCTCTCGGACATCGGGGGCTTCACTCCGGTTGTCGTCGGCGGTGGGATCGAGGCCCAGGATCCGCTGAATCCCGAGAAGTCGATCACCGTCGACAGCATCGGCATCGTCACGGTTCACGACGGCGCGTCGCTGGAACCGGGAGAGATCATCGCTCCGCCGGTCGGTAACGAAGCCAGCGATCCGAATTATCACAATAACTTCCAGGATCCCGAGGCGTTCTTGCGCGCCGCAGGTCGCCGTGGGCGGCAGTATCAAACCCTCACCGACGGCACATACTTCATCAACCGCTGGTTTGCTTCGGTGCAGATGCACCCCAAGACGGTCGTGCCGATTGGGTACGTCGGCGTCGTCGTCAGTTACTACGGCAAGGCAGGGCGCGATTTGTCGGGGGCCGCGTTCCGTCATGGCGAGCGCGTCGCCGAAGGAGAACGGGGCGTGTGGGAAAAGCCGCTCGGTCCGGGCAAGTACGCCTTCAACACGTATGCCGGGAATATCGTGCTCGTCCCCACGACGAACTTCGTGCTGCATTGGGTCACGGGCAAAAACGAATCGCACCGCTACGACGAATCGCTGCGGTCGATCGACCTGGTGACGAAAGACGCGTACGAGCCGCGGCTGCCGCTATCGGTCGTCGTGCACATCGACTACCAGTGCGCGCCGAACGTGATCCAGCGGTTCGGCGACGTGAAGAAGCTGATTACGCAGACTCTCGATCCGATGCTGAGCGCCTACTTCCGCGACATTGCGCACAAGAAGACGATGCTCGAATTGCTCCACGAACGCGACGTGATTCAAACCGAATCGCGCGACGAGTTGCGCCGTAAGTTTCACGAATTCGACATCGAATGCGTCGATGTGCTGATCGGCAAGCCCGACACGGCGGAGGCCGGCGGCAAGATTGAGACGCTTCTCGAACAGTTGCGCCAGCGGCAGTTATCGATCGAACAGCTTGAAACGTACGAACGCCAGCGCGACGCGGTCGACAAGCTCAAGCTGCTCAATGACGCTCAGGCCCAGGCCACGATGCAGACGCAGCTCACGAATGCCCGCGTGCAGGTCGAAATCGCCGACAGCCAGGCTGCCGCCGAGCTGGCCCGCACCCGGAAACAGGCCGAGCAGACGATCGTGATGGCCGAGGCTGATTTGGCTCGATCGCGCCGCCAGGCGGAGCAGGCCATCGTCGTCGCTGAAGCCGAGCTGGCGTGCGCCCGCAAAGCGGCTGAACAGACGATCGTGGCCGCCGAGGCCGAGAGTCAGCAGAAAGTGCTGTCGGGCAAAGGGGAATCGCAACGCGTCATGCAGGTCGGGCTGGCCGAAGCGTCGGTGTTGATGAAAAAAATCAGCTCATTCGGCGATCCGCGGCTGTATGCGCTGTCGCGCGTCTCCGAACAACTGGCCCAAAGCAAGCAGCCACTTGTCCCGGAACGGGTGTTCGTGTCCGGCGGCGACGGCCAGAACGGTCAGGCGTCATCGAGTCAGGGAATGGTGGGGCTCTTAATCAATCTGCTGGTGGCGGAGAAATCAGGTTTCCAGCTCACTGAAGGGACCGAGCAGCCGGAGCTCAAGGAGATGTCCGACCGTATGACGCGGATGGCGATGGATTCGATGCAATCCAATGACACACCCGCCGTCGTGGAAAACGGCAAGCAGCATTAGCAATTCGACCTGGCGAGCGGAGGGCGTAAGCCCGCCGGTGGGCCCAATCACACCTGCATCATCATTTGTGATTGGACGTGAAGAGCGAAGAGTGAAGAGTGACTATTAACGGAAATCGTCACCAGCGCCGGCAATCCCACGAAGGTCATATATCATTGTGGGACCGGCGCTGCGTGTTCGCGCCAATCAGCCAATCGATTCAAGAAC
>DASYAR010000518.1:0-16179 GCA_036501235.1 Planctomycetaceae bacterium | reverse complement strand
TGATATTATTGGCTGACGTGTTAGCCGCCGTGGCAATGGGCCATTCGGCCGCGCTGACGGCAACCAGCAGACGTCGCTCGACGATGAGCGCCAGAACCGGGTTTTCGTGCGTTGCCATGGCCATCTTCATTGAAAGGGTGCTCTATTGAACGAACGGAACCAGCAGCGTCCGATGGCCTATTTCGAACAGGATCAGTCGAAGGGCTCCGGCACCGAGGTCTGGAGAAGTGTGCTGCATTACAAGTGGCTGATCCTGTTGACCACCTTGGTAGGAGGCAGCCTGGGCTATCTGCATTTCGTGCGCCAGCCCCCGGTGTTTCAGTCCACGGCGCGAATCCTGATCATCAAAGAGCAGCTGTCGAACGAGCTTCCCGTACAAACCGTCTCCCGGTCGCGGGCCTACGAAGACAGCGTCAGCACGCAGATGATGTTGCTCAAGAGCCCGTTGGTGATCGAAGAAGCCGTGAAGTCTCATCGTCTGGATTCGCTGCGTTCGTACGCCGGCCTGGGGAGTCCGACCGGGGCCATCATGGGCGCCTTGAACGTCACGCAGGCGCACGAGCGTGCGAGCATTCTCGATCTGAGCTTTACCGGCGGCGATTCCGAAGATTGCGAGACCGTCATGAAGGCCGTCATTGAAAGTTACAAAGGATTCCTGCAGGAGACGAATCAGAACGTCAGCAAAGAAACCGTCGATCTGATCGAACAGGCCCGCAAAACCTTGCTCGTCGAATTGGAAAGGAAAGAAGAGGCCTATGGAGAATTTCGAAACAGCAATCCGATCGTGGCCACGAAAGACGGCATCCTGAACGTGCATAGCGCGCGACTGCAGCAAATCGAAGCCTCGAGACTTTCGCTGATCATTTCACGCTCGCAAACGAAGGCTCAACTCGAAGCCCTGGAGGCTGCGATCGCACGTGGCGGCAATCGCGAGGCATTGATGCTCATGATGGACAAACAGGGCGGCAACGAAATGCTGGCGGTCGGTTCGAAGTCGCGCATGGCGGAGGAGCTTTTTCCAATGATTCTCGAAGAACAAATGCTGCTCGAGGATTATGGACCGGAGCATCCGAAAGTTAAGCAGATACGGACACGGATTCGCATCACGCGAAATCATCTGCAGACTCTGATTTCGGACGACGAAAGCGATTCGAACAAAAAAGGGGAGTCGGCCGATTTTATCACTGTGTATCTCGAATCATTGCGAGAGGACTTGCAATCGATCGACAAGAAGGAATCACAATTAAACGACCTGTTCAACGAAGAAGAAGGGCACGCCAGAACGATGACGGCCTACGAGATCAAGGACGCCAACATGCGTCACGATATTCGCAGGACAAGTCAGCTTTTCGAAGGAGTCGTCAAACGCCTCGAAGAGGTCAGTCTGCTGAAGGACTATGGTCAGATGAAGATTCGTGTGTTGAGCGAACCCGGGCTCGGATGGCAGATTGCTCCAATTATGTCGCGCATTGTCGGGCTCGGAAGCATGCTTGGATTCTTTGCGGGGTGCGCGGTCGCCTTTTTGGTCGAAATCGCCGACAAGCGATTTCGCGGTCCGGAAGAAATCACGGAGACATTGGGCCTGCCGGTCGTCGGCCACATCCCGTACATTCGTGTCGGAAAAGCCGACGCCACCTCCGACATCGACGCCTCACTGTGCGTCTTCCACCACCCGAAATCGAATCTTTCCGAGTCGTACCGAGGTGTGCGGACCGCCTTGTACTTCAGTACGCGAGGCGAAGGGCACAAGGTGATTCAAGTTTCCAGCCCCAACCCCGGGGACGGGAAATCGACCCTGGCCGCCAATCTGTGCGTCGCCATTGCGCAATCCGGCAAGCGGACATTGATTCTTGAGTCGGATTTCCGCAGGCCCCGAGTCCACAAACTCTTCGGCATCGCTAGCGACGTTGGTGTGACGAGCGTCCTGAGCGACGAGGCCGAACTGACCGACGCCATTCAAGAAACGGAGATCCCCAATCTCTATGCGATGAGCTGCGGTCGCAAGCCGACCAACCCTTCCGAACTCCTTTCCTCGCCGCGCTATGCCGAGCTGATCGAATTGTTGAGGGAGAAATTCGAATACGTCATTATCGATACGCCTCCGCTGTTGGCGGTCACCGACCCGGCGGTCGTTGCCACGCAAGTCGACGGGGTGCTCGTGGCATTTCGCATCAATAAGCGCTCGCGTCACGATTGCGTGCGGAGCACTGAGTTACTGTCGAGCTTAGGCGTTAATGTCCTCGGAGTGGTCGTCAATGGGCTCAACAAGAAAGACCGTTATGGCTACGGCAATGGGCGTTACGGCAGCGCTCCTCGGTACGGCGGTGGATCCGGGACCAGCAACTCCGGTTACAGCTTGAGTTACGACGAACAATACGCAAGCTATTAACGTGACGATGATCAGTGACCGCGCTCGGCATCCCCGTCAGCAAAGGCTGGCGGGTTTTTTTATGCGCCGCGACGGCTTCATCTCTCGTCGGCCGCACGAATTGTCGCATGGCTCGAAAATCCCGGGGAAAATTCCAACCGACTCACCACTTGATCGAGAGAATGGTTGCAGGTCGGGCGATCGGTCGGTACGCTATGGTCCAACCGATCGCTGGCTCGTCGCGAGCGGTTTGACGGCAATGACTGCCGGATTTTTTTGGCTCTCACGATTTGAGCTGAACCGATGCAAGACAGAATGTCGGACGACAAACGGATTTCCAGTGGCCAGTTCGCAGACGATCCCGAGCATGTTCTCGCAGACGGCGCCGAGGGACCTCGCGATGCGACGCGAGACTCGGTCACCATCAATTCGGATGATACGCTGGACGGCATCGTTATCCCGCCCTGCCCGCATGCAATTGACGAGCCGGTTGCCGAACCCGGCCATCCTTTTGGGGTCGCGCCGGCGCCGCGGGTCCTCGAAGAGCTGCCGGCGGTCCGGCGCCGCCGACGTAGGCGTGCGCTCGAGATGGAGCTCGCGGTGATGATTGCTGCTAACGACGATGCTCGGCCCGCCGGCGTCTATTCGGGTTTTCATCTGGTATGCACAGGCGGCGAACCCCTTGCCTCAGAGCAGTCCTATGTGGGCACTTTCCTTCCGCTTCGGACGGCCCGGAAATTCCCCGAGTTACTGGCCTTCGAATCGGTCGCTTACAACTCCGCGCACTGCGACGAGATCCTACCGGTGGGAACGCGCATCATCATTCGACCGGGCCTGTTCTACGAGCTCTGTGTCGATGTTGAAGATGAAGCGTCGGTCTGGACCTCGCCGCTGGCCACTGCGGGTTACGCGCTTTTGGCCGCATTGGTCACGGGACTTGCGATCTGGTTGCGCCGTTGAGATTCAGGCTCGACTTGCCAGTCCAGCGTTCTCGTCCTCGGGGTGGTGGTGGACACTCGCAAATCAAGTCGTCGCTAACCGCGCGTTCACGGCCTGTCTGCACTGAGTAACCGACCGGCGGTCGCGGCGGCGAGCTCGGTCCGCGATTCGACGCGCGTCGCAGCCCGTCGGAACCAAGGCCAGGGCTTGAATTCCGGCGCAAAGTGATTCGTCATCAATGGCCGGAACACAGCCAACAGCAGCAGCGGCAGATACCAGAGCACGTACACCCCTCCCTGCCACGGATACCAGAATTGCGTTCCGATGACGAGCGCGGCTGAATGTGGAATGACTTGCGCCAGGCTCTTGCGGCGAGGCCAAACCGTCAGGGCCACCAGCATCACCAGATAAGTGACGAAGACGGGAATGATGTAGGCTGGTTCGCGCGGTCCCCAGAAATCGGGTGAGGCGACGACCGCGTCGCCTGTCGAATTTCCCAGTGCCCGTCCGATCAGTTCGTCGACGGGGACGTAACCCAGGAACTGATGCACAAGAACCTGCGAATCGTTCGACAGCAGCAGCAGGCTCGACACGATACAAGTCGCCGTTAAGACAACCGCCAGACCAAACCGCAGCCCTCCGCGCTTGCCATAGAAAGAAGCCCACAGCGGCAGCAAAAAGATCGGGAAGAACATCATCGCGCTGGCCAGCCCCAGGAGCATCCCCGTTATGACGGGCCGGCGATAGGCCCAGATCGCCCACACGACCAGCGCCGCCGGCAGCACGTGATTGATCTTGCCCACGTCATACGCCGTACACGGCAGCAGCATGTACAGGGTGGCCATCGCAAAGCCGACTTCGGAATCGCCAAAGATGTGTCGACCGACCAGCGTCAGCCCCAGAATGACGGCCAGATGGGCAAAAATGGCGAGCAGCCGGGCCGTCACGATTTCGACGTCAACCGCTGAGGAAGGGCCGTCGGGATTCTGCTTGGCGACTGCCTTGGAGATCTGCGCCATTCCGGCGGCGACCAAAGGCGTTCCCGGTCCAGGCTTGGCGGTGTCGGGAAGAGTCTGGTCCGGGCCGGCGACCGCCGTGTCGGACAACGCGGGCGGCGCCTTCTGTTCCCCTGCGATCAATTCGGCCCCCGAACGGATGGATTGAACGCTGGATTCGGGAACGGCGTCTCTTAGGAGTTTTGTTGTCAGGAACAGGAACACGGCTGCGCACAGAAAGGCCATGCCCGCCGCGTTCATGTTCTGTTCGAGGCGCGGACGGCGGGTAATCAGGCCGTCACTGAGGGCGCGCAGCAGCAGCAGTGCCGTGGCGATGAACAGCCAGGCATATCCGTAAGCGACCCATCGCGCGTCGTCGCTGCGCACCAGCAGTAGGCCGGGCGACACCGACAGCAGCAGCCCCAGATCGAGGTTACGAATCGACCAGAAGCGGCTGAACTTGAAAAAGACGGCGAGGATCAGCAGAAACGACAGATAAAACCACGTAGGATCGTTGAGGTAGTAACCTCTCAGAATTTGATCCATGCGGCCAACAGCCGGGCGCCCGAATCGACCCCCGCCCCAACCAGCGGTCGCCAAACCGGGTCAGACCCGCTCCTTTCCTTAAGGAGACGGCTGCGCGCTCCATCCTTTATGAGGCGCAGTCAAAAAACGTGACCCACAACGCATTGGCCAACCCTTGAAGTTCCCAGCTCGCGGGGATTGTACCAAACCATACCTTAACCTCTAAAACTCTTCCCGCCAAGCAAAAACGGGGTTTCGCGGGAAAAAAGGCGGATGGAGACCCGCGCCAATCCGTGGCTCGCGAACACCTTATCCAGCTTAACAAGGTGCGTTTCGAATGGTTCTCACGGGTGGTAAACTTGGATCCAAACAATGACCCGGATTTGGAGGTTGAGCATGCGGCAAACCGTTGACGTCTTCATCTTGATCTTGGGCAAGCCACCTGATCATCCCGACTCAGTAGGCAGTTTGAATTTGCCGGTCGATCTGCGATTGATTTCGACCGAACCAAAATCGGACTCCGATTTGACGGAAGCTCTGCTTCCATCTCATCTTGCAGAAGGCGACAGCGACCTCGTCGCCGTCGTCGCTGGTTCGTCGGAAGCAACTCTGCGGACGGCGGCTATGCTCGCGGGTCGTATGGCAACAGACTGGGCGGCGGCATTCTCGATCGATCGGATTGATGCGGGGTTCCGTTTGGATCCGACTGGGATGCCCGGGACCGATTTCAGAATCATTATCGCGGCCAGGGCCCATCACGGACCGGTGGTCTTCCGCCGTGAAAAACTCCAGCAGATTGGGCCGCTCCGCCCGGTGTCGGAGCCGGTCTGGGACTGGCTCATCCGCGCCGTTCTCGGCGGCGAAAAGATCAACGTATCACCTGATACCGACCTCTCCAAGTCGGATTTTTCGAGATTGCCGCTGCTGGCCCCTCCCCTACGTGGACCAGAGTCAAACTGGTTGCGCGAGCATCTTGCCAGCATTACGCCGGAACAACTCCGGCGCGCGCCAAATCTCAAGCCAATGACAAACGTCGACGAAATCGCCGTCCGGGCCGCCCTCTTTCAGTGGCATGATTTCCTCGACGAGAGTCACGAGCTTTCCCAAAGCATCGAAGGGCAAGGGGAACATCAACTCGGCGATTACTGGCATGCCATCATGCACCGCCGCGAGCCCGATTACTCGAACGCGAAATACTGGTTCCGACGGATCGGGAACCAGCCGACGTACCGCGACCTGCGGCTGCACGCAGACACCGTGTTATCCGAATGCCGGGCCCCGCAGGCTGCCGTATGGCGCGACCGGTTACAGTCGGGAGACAAATGGAACCCGATGGTGTTTGTCGACCTGTGCGAAGGGTGCGCGACGGATGAAACATCGGAGTTGGCGATCGCCGCCAGGCGGATTCAATTCGCAGAAATGTGTTTGCTGATGTGTCACCGCTGATTTACAGGGAATGCGGCTTGGGTGGAGAATTCTTGGGTGGAGAATTGAGGAAGGCAGGAACGCCGGAAGGCAGGAGAAGAGAATGTCAGGCCGCGAATCTGCGGCAAGTTGCCCTCTTCCTGTTCCCCTGCGTTCCTGCATTCCTTATTTCCGTTCCTGGAAGTCATTCGAGCAGGTGAACGGAATCGCTGGAGAAAGTCAGACGACAAGGATCCGGAAAGCCGTCTGAAGACGGGACTCCAGCTTACGCCAGGATTTCCTGGACGACCCGGCCGTGCACGTCGGTCAGGCGGAAATCGCGGCCCTGGAAGCGGTAGGTGAGTTTTTCGTGGTCGATCCCCAGGAGGTGCAGCACTGTGGCCTGGAAATCGTGGACGTGCACCGGGTCGACTGTCGGGTTGTACGCGAAATCATCTGAAGCGCCGTAACTGAAACCCCGTTTGACGCCGCCGCCAGCCATCCAGATTGTGAAGCAATACGGATGGTGGTCGCGCCCCAGCTTCTTTTCGTCGTTGATGTTTCCCTGGCAGAATGGCGTGCGCCCGAATTCGCCTCCCCAGATCACCAGGGTGTCGTCGAGCAGGCCTCTCTGCTTGAGGTCTTTCACCAGCGCCGCCGAGGGTTGATCGGTGTCGCGACACTGGATTTCGAATTGCGTGCTCAGGTTGCTGTGATGGTCCCATCCTGCGTGGAAGCACTGCACGAACCGCACACCCCGCTCGACGAGCCGACGAGCCATCAGACAGTTGTAGGCATAAGATCCTTGCCGCAAGACGTCCGGCCCGTACATCTGCAGGACGCTCTCGGGCTCGGTCGAGAAATCGGTGAGCTCGGGGACGCTCGCCTGCATTTTGTACGCCATTTCGTACTGGGCGATGCGGGTCACGATTTCGGGATCGCCGAACTCGGCGTATTTAAGCTCGTTGAGCTGCGCGAGGTCATCGAGCAGGCCGCGCCGTGTTTCGCGGCTGAGCCCGTCGGGATTCGACAAGTACAGCACCGGGTCGCCGCTGCCGCGGAATTTGACTCCCTGAAACCTCGTCGGCAAAAAGCCGCTGCCCCAGTAGAAGTCGTAGAAGATCTGTCCGCAGGTGGCCTCTTTGTCACGCGAGGTCATGACGACGAAGCCGGGAAAATCCTCGGTTTCGCTCCCCAGGCCGTACGTGGCCCAGGCCCCGATGCTCGGCCGGCCCGGAAGCTCGGCCCCGGTGAGGAAGAACGTGATTGCCGGGGCGTGATTCACCTGCGTCGTATGCATCGATTTGATGAACGTGATGTCGTCAACGATCGACGCCGTATGCGGCAGAAAATCACCGACCCACGCGCCGCATTCCCCAGATTGCCGGAAAGGAGTCATCGGCGGGAGCACGAGCTTCTGCCGTTGGCCGGCGGTCATCGTGCTGAGCCGCTGGTTCTTGTGGAACGACTCGGGCAACTCCTGGCCGCGAAACTTTTCCATGCCCGGTTTGTAGTCGAACGTATCGACGTGGGGGGGCGCTCCGTTCTGCAACAGATAAATGACGTGCTTGGCTTTGGGAGCCAGATGCGGGAGGCCCGGCAACCCGCCGCTCTGTCGTTTGGCGTCGGCTGCTGGAACGGTGTTCCCCAGCAGTGTCGCCAGCGCAGCTGATCCGAGACCGATGGCGTTCCTGCCGAAGAATTGTCGGCGAGTGAGGAAGGCTGCGTGGGATGATGGTGTCATGTTGCGTTACGCCAAAAGAAGGAAACTACGAGACGAAATAAAGGTGAGAACCGCGGATGTTCGCGGATAGGGCAATTGATCTCGTCCGTAATTATCCGCGCGTATCTGCGTCATCCGCGGCAAATTCCTTTAGTATTTTTCATGTTTTTCGTGAACCTCCCTCGTCCTGTTTTTTTTGTTGCGGCGGCCGAATGCTGCGCTGGGGCATCTGCGGTCATATCGTCTCATGTTTCCTTCGGCTCGTTTTTCTTCGATGATGTCCAGAGACGCTCTACGCGCGCATCTCGCTGAGATTGCGGTTAAACGATTCAACTGAGGCGGTTTATTCTTTCGAAATCGTCTCATCCAGGTTCATCAGAATTGTGGCCAGGCTGGTCCAGGCGGCCAGTTCGCCGGGTGGGAGTTTCGGATCGGGTTTCGATTCACCGACGGCGAGCAACTTTTTCGCCGCCGTTTCGTTTTGGGAATAGGTCTGCCGTAGTGCCCTCAAACGGCGGGTGAGGATTTCCAGCTCGACGGAATTCGGCAGGCGGGCGGTTGCGAGTCGGAAGGCCGCAGCGATTTTTCCGGCGTCGTCCGCCGCTGGGCCGAGCAGCACGCGCTGCGCCAGGCCGCGCGCCGCCTCGACGTATGTCACGTCATTCAGAGTCGCCAATGCGTGCAGCGGCGTATTCGTGCGGGCAATTTTGACCGTGCAGGTCTGGCGGTTGGCCACGTCGAAGAACATCGTCGGGCCGACGATCCGTCGCCAAAATGTATACAGGCTGCGGCGATACAAGGCGTCGCCGTGCTCCTGTTCGTAGCGAATCTGGCCGAACGTCGCTTCTTCCCAGATACCGTCCGGCTGATAACCCTTCACGCCGGGGCCGCCGATTTTATCGACGAGCAGGCCGCCAGCGGCGAGCGCCTGGTCGCGAATTATCCACGATGGCAGCCGGTAGCGGGGGCCGCGGGCCAGAAGCCGGTTTTCGGGATCGCGCTCGGCCAGCGCCGGAGTAACTATTGAAGATTGGCGATAGGCGGCGCTCGTCACGATAAGTCGTTGAATGCGCTTGACGTTCCAGCCGCTCTCGACGAATTCGCAAGCGAGCCAGTCGAGCAATTCGGGGTGCGACGGCTTTTCCCCCTGCACGCCAAAATCATCCGCCGTCTTGACGAGGCCTGTTCCGAAAAACGCCTGCCAGTACCGGTTCACGGTGACGCGGGCGGTCAACGGATGATCCGCCGCCACCAGCCAGCGGGCCAGCGCCAGGCGATTGGCCGCAGCCTCGGCGGGCAGCGGAGGCAACACGGCCGGCACCCCGTGTATCACTTTCTGGGCCGGTTTATCGTAGGCGCCGCGCACGAGAATGAACGTCTCGCGCGGCCTTGGCGAGTCACGGACGATCATCGTCGTGGCGACTTCTTTCTCGGCTTGCTCGCGGGCTTGCTTGGTGGCATCCGACTGGCGTTTGGCTTCGCCGTATTCAGGAATCGTGCCCAAATAGTAAAAGGAGACCGCTCTTTTCTGATCGTCGTTACGCTTCTCGGGCGCCACGGCCAAAGCGCTGCGAACGGCTTCCGGGACGGGCTGCAGCATGGCCGCCGGTGAGTTGGTGACCGAAATCCGGAATTTTCCGAGCACGTGGCTGACGTGCACCGATTTGAATTCCAGGGTGATCGTGGCGCCGTGTTCTTCGTCACCGCCAGCTGCCGCGTTCTGCACTTCGAACAGCCCAGCGTGTGGTTTTCCGAACTCCGAGGCGACGGCCCACCCAGTGTCGTTTTTTCCGTCGACAGCATTTGCCAGAGAAAAGCCCCCCTGCTCGTAATCGGCGGCGATGGCGGCGAGCTTGAGCGGTTTGCTGTCGAGGACGGCCGAGAACTCGGTGAGCACGAAATTGCCGTTGTCGGCTCTCCCCGGTCCCGAATTAGTCAAGGACGAATCGGGGAGCGCTTCGAGCTTGATCCCGGTGATCGGAGCCACGCGAGTTTTGAGCGTCAGCACAAAGGCATCGCGCGCCGGATTTTCACCGCTGGCAAGAATCGCGCCGTCGGATGTTTTCGTCAACGTGGCGCCGCCTGTTGAGCTCAGCGAGTCCGGTGCGAGCGGCACCCATTCCGCGAGCGCGGCTTTGTCTTCTTTGGCTGCCAGCGCCTGTTCCCATACGGGCTGCCCGTCTCGCAGCTTTTGCTCCAATTCGGCCCTAGCCTTATTGCTCGTCTCTTCGCGAGTTTTCAACTGGGCGATCCGTGTTTCTTGTTCGGGCGTCGGCACCGGCAAGAGGGGACGTGCCTGCGGATAGGCATCGGTCGCACCGCTTTCGTCGATCGAATTGAAATACGCAGAGAGCTGGTAGTATTCGCGCTGCGCCAGCGGATCGAACTTGTGGTCGTGGCAACGGCAGCAGTTGAGCGTCAGCCCCATCCAGACGGTGCCCGTCGTCTCCACGCGGTCTTGCACGTAATCGACGCGCGACTCCTCGGCGATGCGGCCTCCCTCGCCGTTGATCATGTGATTGCGATGAAATCCGGTAGCGATCAATTGCGATCGCGTCGGGCTGGGAAGCAAATCGCCGGCAAGTTGCTCGACGGTGAACTGGTCGAACGGCATGTTGCGATTCATCGCGTCGATGACCCAGTCGCGCCAGTACCACATCGATCGCGTGGGGTCTCCCTGATAGCCGTTGGTGTCGGCGTAGCGGGCCGCGTCGAGCCAGTCCCAGGCCATACGTTCGCCGTAGTGCGGCGAATTGAGGAGGCGGTCGACCACCGCTTCGTAGGCCCGGTCCGAATGGTCGCGAAGAAATGCGTCGATTTCTTCCGGCGTCGGCGGCAGCCCGGTGAGATCGAGCGTCACGCGGCGGATCAGCGTTTCGCGCGGCGCTTCGGCCATGGGCGCCAGGTTTTCCTGTTCGAGTCGCGCGAGAATGAACCGGTCGATCGGATTCTTGGGCCAGGTAGTGGATTTTACGGCCGGCAGCTCGGGTTGACGCGGAGCCTCATACGCCCAGTGTTTCCCCCACGCCGCCCCTTCGTCGATCCAGCGTTTCAGGAGTTCGATCTGGCCGGCAGTCAACTTGCGATTCGATTTGGGAGGGGGCATCACCTCCGAGGGGTCGCCGCTGGTGATTCGCACGATGAGCTCGCTGTCGCTGCTCTTTCCGGGGAAGATCACCGGATTTTCGGTTCGCAAGGCACCGTTTTTGGTGTCGAGGCGCAAATCGGCTTTACGTTGGTTCTGGTCTGGGCCGTGACACGTGAAACAGGTATCGGAGAGAATCGGGAGAATGTCACGGCCGAAATTGATCCGCGCCGGCTCGGCGGCGCAGGTGGCGCCTTCAAACAGCAATACTACAAGGATCGCCAGTAGGGTGGGCTGTGCCCACCGAGGGCACCGAAAGTGGTGGGCGCAACCCACTCGCCAATTCGGCCCGATCCAAAAATCACATGCCCCACGATAAATCATTCGCAAATTTTCCTCTGCCTGTGGTGGTCGCACTCCTCATTCTATTTTCCCATCAATGGGACACGTTTGGCAATTCAAAAAGCCGGCAAATCGCTTCCGTGCCATCTTTGATTCCTTTGAGCCTTGAGGTGCGGGTGCCTTCAATCCGGGAGCAAGAGGGCAGATATCTTGAACTATCCTTTACTCTCGTGCGTCTGTATTTGCTAGAATATGCTCTGTCGGCGTGAGCTTGTCGTTCCCCGCCGGCAGACGTTGGAGCTTGTTACGAAGGATCTGATCATGGCCGGCGCCGCGAAATCCCATGCTCCCGATTCCACGAAATACGTCGAATATGAGGAGTATGTCGATTTCCAGCTCGAAAAAACCCGCGCGATCGTCAAGCGGACCGACATTCTGACGACCCTCATGGCCCTCGGCGTAGGGGTCGTCAGTTATTTGCTGGCGTTCGTCGTCTTCGACCAGTGGATCATCGACGGAGGCTTCGGTTACGCGTCACGGATCGGGCTGCTGTCGATCGTTGCGGTGGTGGTGACGGGAACGCTGGCCTGGCGGGTGGTGTGGCCTCTGCTGCGGCAGGTGCATCCGTTGTACGCCGCGCGGGTCATTGAACAATCGGATCCAAAGCTCAAAAGCAACCTGGTCAATTTCGTCGACGTCAAACTGGCGAATGCCGAGTCGGCTCCCACCGTGCTCAAGTCGATGCAGAAGCGGGCCGCGGTGGAATTGTCGCACATCGACGTCGAAGAGGCGGTCGATCACCGCCCGCTGTTGCGGATCGCCTACGTGCTGCTGGGCGTGGTAATCGTCGCGGCGCTGTATATCTTCCTGTCTCCCAAAGACGTCTTCGTCTCGGTGCGGCGAGCCCTGTTGCCGACGTCGTCGATCGCCGTCGCCACGAAGACGACGATCACCGACGTTGATCCAGGGGACAAAGACGTGCCGGCGCGCACCCGGCAGATGATTTCCGCCGAGGTGCACGGCGAAGAGGCGGAACAGGCGCAGATTCTATTCACGACCGTCGACCACAAGTACGTCGACGAGCCGGTCAAGATGCGGCGGGAATCGCCCGGTCTGTCGAAATTCCTCGGCGAGCTCAACGGCGAGAACGGCAAAGGCCTGCTGCAGAGCCTGACGTATCGGATCGTCGCCGGGGATGCGCGATCGGTCGATTACTCGATCAACGTCATTCAGCCCCCCAGCGCTCGCGTCGACGAAGTGTACTATGCCTTTCCCAAGTACACGGAGCTGCCCGAAAAAACGGCCTCGGGGGGCGACATCGACGGTTGGGAAGGAACCGTCGTCACGATCAAAGCCGTGGCCAATATGAAGGTCGCGCGGGCCTTGATCGTATTGACCGATTCGGATGACAAGGCGGAAAAAGGCACAGAGATCTCAATGCATGTGACGGACGGCACGATGCTGTCGGGAACATGGAAGCTCGAATTTCGCAGCGACGGCACGGCTCCCCGCTACTATCACATTCGCGTGCGGACGGAAAACCAGAAGAAGGACGACATTGATTCCGACCCGACGCTGTACGCACTTCGCATCCGTCCCGATCAGCGTCCCGATGTGGCTTTGCTCGATCCGACGGGCGATCTCACCAGACCGGCCAACGCAGTCATTCCGCTCGTTGTTCAGGCCGCTGATCCTGATTTCAAGATTCGCTCGGTGATGTTGCGCGGGACGCGAGGTGGCGACCCGCTGTTCAACCAGGACGTCAAACTCTATCGAGAAGACGTCGATTTACCGGCTAGAAGTTTCTCGACGCAATACCACTTCCAGCTCGAGCCGCTGGGTCTGAAGCCCGGCGATAGGATTCAATTCTGGATCGAAGCCAAAGACAACAAGCATCCCACCGCCAACCGGACCAACACCACGCCGATCAATGTGATGATCGATAAGCCGGTCAGTCCGGAAGAGGTCCAGAAACAGCTTGCAAAAGACGAGCAAAATCAGCAGGACCAATTGGCCCGCGCGAATGATGCCAGGAATTCCGACAGGTCCAATCCAGATCAGCCCGAGCCGCGTGCGGGAGATGAGCGCGACGTCCTGCCGCAACCCCGCCAGGACCAACCTGATCCGGGCGTCGCCGAGCCTAAAGACAAAGATGAATCGCGCAATGACCAAGACGACAACCCCGACCAGAAGGACAAAAAGAACTCGCCCGATCAGCAGCGCAAACCCGCCAAGAATGACGAAGCGCTCAGCAAGCTCTTGAGAAAACAGCCCTCGCCTGACCAGGACGAACAGAATCAGAAAGACGAGCAGCAAGGCGCTTCCGACGAGAAGCCGGCCGACCGGTCGCAGCAGGAACAGGGGGCAGGGGATGGTCAGAAAGGACGAGGCCAGTCGAAGAACCAGAAACAATCGAAGAGCGACCAATCGCAATCGGATCGCGGCGAGGGAGATCAAAATTCATCGACCGGCGACCAGCAGGGTCAGCAGACGAAGTCTGGCGACGAGAGCTCGAATTCCGACGGTGGCGATGGTTCGAAGAATTCGAACAAGAAGAACTCGAAGGGCAAATCGCAGCCGAACTCCGGTCGCGAAAACAGCGAACCGGGAACTGAGCAGAAGGACAAGTCGCAAGCGGCCCAGAAGTCGAAGAAAACGGCTGACAGTGAAGAGAGCTCCGGCGGCGACGAACAGAAACCCGCCGGCAAATCGGGAGATAAGAAGGACGACCGGAACAAAGACGGCTCAACCGATAGCCAGGGTCAGGACGACCCCCCGACCAAGACCGGAATGAAGAAAAAACCGGCCGGAAAGAATGCCGACCAGCGCGATTCGGACGATGCAAATTCCGACGAGACGGAAGACGGCCAGAAGAAAGGTGCGACGAAGAACCAGGATCAGAAGGACAAAGGCGCGCCAGATTCGTCGCAGAATGACGGCACTGGTGATCAGGCACTGGGCGATCAGGGAAAGAAAGACAAGCCTGGCAAGAAGAAGCCTGACACGAACGACGCCGGTGCCGACGGAGACGAACAGAAACCGGGCAATCCGTCGGATCAGAAGAAACCGGGAGCGAAGGAGGGTGGCTCCGGAGACGACACCCAATCCACCGATGGTGAAAAAGTTCCGAAGCAGAAGAATCAGCAGCAGGGAGGCGCCGGCACGAAAGCGGCTGACAAGTCTGACGCGGGAGGGGGCGCCAAGGACGATCAGCAATCGTCAGGAACGCCCGATTCGTCCGGCAAAGATCCGAAAGGGGAGCAATCCGATAACGACGGTCAGGGGGGCGACAAGGGACCGAAGAACGGAAAAGGTCCCAAGAAAGCTGGCGACAATTCCAATGCCAGCGGGCCTGAAAAGCCCGCCGAGGATGACGGCACGGCCCAAGACAAACCGGCCACCGGAAGTGAAGAAGGCGAAGCTACTGGCGATGATCGTCCCGGTGATCGCAAAAATCCACGCGCCGGCGACAAAGTGATGAAGAAAGAGGGATCGGGAGAGGGCGCGAAAAAGCCCGGCAAGCCCGATGACGATTCAGAGCGCCAAAAGGCGAAGCAGAAAGGTGCTGCCGACGAAGGAAGCGAAGGAGCCGCCGACGACGCCGAACATGCTGATCGCGCGCCCGACGACAAGAAGGCACGGGAAAAAACAGGCAAGCTGGACGAGCCTCCTTCGGAAAAGGGCGTCGAAAGGCGCGACGATGGCAGCGAGAAGCGTCCGGGCCAGCATCCGGACGCGGGAAATCAGCCGATGAAAGGCAAAGGGCGTGAAGGGGGCCAGAAATCTGAACAATCGGATGCCGGCGAGCAGGGAAGCGGTGTTGCCAGCGACCAGGGCAAGAAGGGGGCCAACAAAGCCGGGCCGGGCGACAAGAGCGACGAAGCCGGCGACACCGATCACGCGGACCAGAAAACCGGCCAGCCAGGCAGCAAACAAAAAGGGAAGGGCTCTTCCACGAAGCCGTCTGATGATGGCGCGGGCGAAAAACAAGACGCCGCCGGCGATAACCCTGGCGACAAAGGTGGCGGGAAGAAAGGAAAGGGCGCCAAGGGAGGAAAATCTGGCCAAGGCGAAGAGGCTGGTGACGACGCCGACGGAAAGGCCTCCGGTGAACCCAGTGGCAAACAAAGCGGCAAGCCGGGCGGCAAGGCCTCCGGCGAGAGTGGAAAAGATGGGGGCAAAGATTCCGGGGGCCAGCCTGGCTCGGGGAAACCGTCTCAGCCTGGTAAAGCGGGCGGCAGTCCGCAGAAGAGCGGCGGCGGCATTTCATCGAATCCCGGACCGGGGAACAAGAACGACGCCGGTGAATCGGACGGCGCCAAGGGTGACGATGCTGAAGAGCGAGACCGACCGCCGCGTACCGAGCCCCCCACGCCGGAAGAGGAAGCGGCCAATCTCGAGAATGCCAGGAAGGCGACCAACCTGGTCCTCAAGCGGCTCAAATCGCAGCTTGAGCGGGGCGAAGTCGACCAGGAAATGCTCGACGAAATGGGCTGGAAAGGCAAACAGGACGTCGAGAAATTCGTGCGCTATCTCGAAGACAATTTGAAGCAGAACGCGGACTACAATTCCCCCGAAGCCGAAGCCCGCCGGATGCAATTCGAAGAGACCTTGCGCAACCTCGACGTGGGGAGCGAGACGCAGCGCCGCAGCGGTAGCGTCGGCAAGGAACGGGCCATTCAGCAGATCGGCACCAAGAGCGCCCGGCCGCCGCGCGAATACGAGAAGATCTGGGAATCATACACCCGCAGCCTGTCGAAGACCGGCGAAAAGAGCGAGCCGAAATCGAAGCCGGCGG
>DASYAR010000517.1:0-3537 GCA_036501235.1 Planctomycetaceae bacterium | reverse complement strand
CCGTTCTCAATGGCGGCGAGCGAATGACCGTGCTGGAATTCTATGCGGATTTTGCCGCGCAGCACGTCACCCTGCTGGTTCTCGCGGTCGCATTGTCCCCGATCGTCCTATGGGACATGCTCAAATTAACGCACCAGATCGCGGGGCCTCTCGTTCGATTTCGGCAGACGCTGCACAAGATGGCGCTCGGCCAACCCGTCGAGAAGGTCAAACTCCGCGACGGCGACCTGCTCATCGAGTTTCAAGATGCTTTTAACGACTTCCTCGAGAGCGATCGCCTGCTGGTCGGTCCCCGGCCGTCTGCCAGCAGCGAGAGCGCCGTCGGTTCGCAGGAGCAAAGGGTTCTTGATTCGGCGACAGAATTGCATGCTGAATTAAACACCCGCAATTGCGAACAAGCGCCGTCGGCCACGACTCGATCGTAATCTTGAACGTGAGGCGATAAGATCGCATTCGTTCAAGAACGATCGGAATCCGACGATGCGCTCTTTCAAGCTCCTGCCGCTGTTCCTGGGCATTTGTCTGTGGCCGTCCGGTGCATTCGCCCAGAACGTCGGCGATACGGTCATCGTGATCCGGCTTTGCGAGATTAAAGTCGGCAACGTCGTCGTCAGCCGGGTCGCGCCGGGGCTGTTCTTGACGGTGAACGACATCAACGGCAAATGGCTGTGGGTCGAAAACGGCATCCCTGGCTGGATCGACGCCGGCAACACGACCTCCATCGACGACGCAATCCCGTACTTCACGGAAGCCATTCGGCAGTTTCCAACGGCCGAGAGCTACGGTGCCAGAGGATTGGTCTGGAAAGCCAAGAAAGAATTCGACATCGCCATTGCCGACCTGTCGGAAGCGATCCGGTTGAATCCCTCGGAATCGGCGTACTATGGAAATCGTGGCGGATGCTGGAATCGCAAGAAGGAATGGGAGCATGCGATTGCCGATTTCAACGAAGCCATTCGGCTGAAACCGCATTATGGCAATTACAACAACCGAGCCCGTGCCTGGCTGGGAAAGAAGGAATATGGAAAGGCGCTGGCCGATTACGACGAGGCGATCCGTCTGGAGCCCCGGAGCAGCCAATCGTACGTCGGCGCCGCGTGGCTCCGCGCCACTTGCCCCGACCCCCGCTATCGCGACGGACCAAAGGCCATTCGCGACGCTACGGCCGCCTGCAAATTGAACAGTTGGAAGGATGCCGGCCAGATCGCCACGCTCGCCGCCGCATACGCCGAGGCGGGCGATTTCGACGAAGCGGTAAAATGGCAGGAAAAAGCGCTGGGAATGGTTCCCGCAGCCCAACAGGAAGAATTGCGAAAATACCTGGCCCTGTATCTGGCCGGCAAACCGTTTCGCTACGATCCGAATGGCAGTTTTTGACTTTCCGGCGTGTTATCCGTAGAATTGCCACACCATCCACGGGCATCTTGGAACGCTCACCTGCAGCGCTCGCAATCGTGGATGACGATCGACTTTCACGAGCTTGGTGAGCTGGCCGACGCTGCCTTTTTTCGGGTCTTTTTTGCCGGCACCAGTTCATACGTTAGCGCCCCGAGAAGCTCGCCGCGCTGAACCGAATGACAATCCAGACAATTCTTTGCCGCTCGCAAAGAACCGACCATCCGAATTCGATCCGCCGTTTCGTCAATTACGACGTCCTCTTCTGATTTGAGTTGTTCGAGCGATTGCCGTTCGAATGCTTCAAGTGCCCGTGTCGGCGCGTCACGCAATTCATCCATCTGCGGAAGGTGCTTCGAGATATAAGCCACCGGATTTCGGTGCTTGAGCAGGCTGACCAATTCCAACCGGACTACCTTCCAGGCGGCCGGCGATTGATCTTGGGCTTCGGTGAGTTCAGGCATTTTCGTGAAGCCGTGCGCCTGGAATCCTGCTACGTGATTGCGGTCCTGCACATACCCGATCCGATCGGGGGCGACAAAATCAGCCATCCCCGATTCGTGCAGCGATAGCAGATTTTCTGGGGTGACACGAAGCAGAGGCGAGTCATCATGATCAGCGACTGCGTCTGGCGAATCCTGGCCGGATTTGTAAGCTGGCTCTTCGCTGTTCGGGATGGCGATGGGATCCGCCTGTGGAAGTTCAATTTCTCGCTCGGAAACGAAGCCGGGCATCATGCGGACGCGACCGAAGCCCTGAGCCAGCGCGAAGTCGTCACTCTGGCGGGTGTGCAACGAGGCCAGCATAGTCCGGCGATTGTGCCTCCAGGATTGGCCAGATCGAATACGTGCTTCCTCGTGCAAGGTCAGGCGTTGATCAACCTCTGAGCTCAGCACAGAAGTCCCAGAAGCTGATTCGGCATCAGCGCCTCGTTCGAGCGAGTGGCCTTCATAAGCCAGTCGCTCAGAGACCGATTGCAGTGGAAATCGCTCTCGAAGCTGGGACAAGTCTTGGATTCTGCCGTAGGCACTAAAGAAACAGAATCCGTAGCTCGCGACCATAGCAGCGATCGACAATGGAAATGCTGCCGTCGGTTTGCGCCGGAAGATGATGCAGCAGAGCAAGAGAACGAAAGTCAACAGCGACTGCAGAGCAACCGCCTCGAAAAAGATACACATCAAAAAAGCCGGCAAGATGGTGAGTCCCGCGGTCAGAACGCACGCACCGGCCAGCCCCCAGTACGCACTGCGTGCACAAGCATTGACCGCCCAAATCAGACTCAGGGACAGCACACACGAGATAATGATCAGCGACATGATGGCTCCCCCAGAACGGGAGATGAATGCGGCGACGAGATAAAGTCGTCGTGATCCCATTACAGGACTTCTCTGAATTGTCACCGTTTCTTAAGGCGGACGCAACTGGCGGGGCATTGACGACCTTCTTGGTCATTGATTCCCGTTCGCCACGGCTTGCAGTAAGATCAGGGAATGAGCGATCCACAGCAATCGGTGATTCGGATTTTCGTCGGAAGGGTTCCGGTACCGATCTTTCTATCGGCTGCCTTATCCGCCTCCATCTTTTTCGATCAGTTCATGGCAGTCGCCGGCGTCCTCGTCGCTGCTGCCCTGATCCTGCTCATCGTGCGATCGGCCAATCAGCGGGACGAGCCGTTACGTGAAATCGGGGAAATCGTATTTCGGAGTGAGGAGCAAGACTCGGTGCGCACGGAAGCGATTTGCCAACGGCACCGGGATGCGAACGAAACGACGATCCGAACCTGGCGGCAATATGCCTATGCCGTCTGGATTTTTCTGACTGCGTTATTCGTCAAACTGATTGTCCTGGCATCCGTCGCGTTCATCGAATAGTTGAATTTGAAAGTGTGGCCGATCTGCCTCTGGCAGCCTGTTGAAAAGGGGACTGTCCCTTTCCAATGAGTGAATTCTCCACAACAAATCGATACTGCCGAGAGGGACTGTCCCCTTTTTCAACGGGCTGCTAGCAGCCCGTTGAAAAACTCGACTTTCGATCGTCGCGTCGCCAGTCGGGCGGCGGGACGCCGCACGGGTCGGAGGCCCGCCGGCCCACCTGGAACTCTCGTGACGGGCTACTTCTTGATAAATCTTTGAATTCGGTGTC
>DASYAR010000516.1:0-28406 GCA_036501235.1 Planctomycetaceae bacterium | reverse complement strand
CATGACATGGGCCTGTCCATCAATAATTCCGCCGGCATGGTCACGGTGACCGGCACGACGACGATCACCAATGAGAACAATTCCACCGCGTCGGCCCTCGACATTCGCAATTCTGCGGCGAACTTCAACTTCAATACCTTGAACGTCACGGCCGCGACGGGCTCCCCCGCGGTCAACCTGCAGAACGACACCGGCACCACGACGTTCCAGACGACCAATATCAGCACCACGAATGGCACGGCCCTGCGCGCCGCGTCCGCGGGGACCTTGTGGATCAATCCCGCCGTCAACGGCTCCGTCAACTTGAATCAGGGTGGCACGATCAACGCCGTGGGTGGCACGGCCATCGACGTCCAGAACACCACCTTGAGCGTCAACCTGATGAGCGTCTCGAGCACCAACGCCCCGGTCGGCATCAATCTCATCTCCACGGCCGGTCTTTTGGCGGTCTTCGGCAACGGGACGGCTGGTTCGGGCGGCACGATTCAGGGAGCGGCCAACGGCATCTTCCTGCAGAACACGGGCCTCACGGGGTTCCAATGGATGAACATCGTCAGCAACGGCGTCGGCATTCACGCCGAGGGAGTCGCCAACTTCGTGCTCTCGAACTCGACGGTCGCCAACTCGACGACCTACGGCATCGACGCCTTGAACACCCCGGCGATGGCGATTGCCAACAGCGTCTTCATCGGAAACGGCGCTTCGAACATCCATGCCCAGTTCAACATGCTCGAGTCGTACGCGTATTCGATCGCCGGGACGCAATTCACGTCGACCAGCGCCAATAACGTCGACCTGATCATGCTCGCCGGCGGGACGAGCTCCACGATGAATCTCAGCGTGCAGGACAGCCTGTTCAACAACGCGGGGACTTCGACGTCGGGAATCAACGCCAACTGGAACGGGGTCCTGACCGCCACGATCAATCAGTCGTCGTTCATCGAAACCGCCAAGTCGGTGACTGGCGTCATGATCAACAACACGACGCCGTCGGGCCTGTCGACCATTTCCTACACGAACAATGCCTACTCGACGACCGGCACCTTCGGCACGGCGTTTCACTTCACCTCACCAGGCGCCGCGGTGCTGACGGCCACAGGCAATCTGGTTCAATTCGGGAATACGAACGGCACCGGATTCGAAATGTCGCTCGTGAATCCGAGCGTGTCGATCGCCAACAATCAGATCACCGACGCCACGGACGGCGCGACGGGAATGCTGTTCGACTCGGTGACCGGCCCCGGCGTCGTCGCCATCAACGGCAATACGATCACGCTGGCCAATTCAGGTGCACTGCTCGACCGGGGCATCATCTTCTCGTCCGTCCCCGCGTCGTTCCAACTCCAGGGCACCACGTCGAATACCATTTCCGGCGCCGATACGCCGTTCTTCGTTCCGGCCGGCACGACCACCGGCAGTATTGTCGTCAACGGCGCCGCGGTCCCGTAGTGAACCGTCTTGGACAAACGGGCACGCTCACGGCGCAGCGAGAGGTTAGTCCGGCCGTATAACTCTCAATCCCGGCACATCGGAATCGACGATTATTCTCATGCATCGGGCGGAGGCTTGAGTTTCTTACGTGCGGTCTTCAAGTCCCGCTGCCACTTACGCGCGTCAGTCGGGGAGAGCTCAATTCCCGACAGGGCTTCAGCCAGGTCGGCACCCCGGCAGCCCGGCTCTCCGGCCGGGACCAATCGGGCGAATGGCACTCCATTCTTGAGCAACACAAATGTTTGCTTTTGATAATGAACGCGATTGACGCAGTCGGCAAAATTGCGAGCCGCTTCGGTCACGGTAATTGTCGTGTCATTCATAAAATCAGGTCATCGGATTTTTATCGACAGTCAAGCAGTTTGAAGGCGCGTGAGGACTGTCCTGCCTGGCAGACCAAGTCGTCAAGACGAGAAATGTGGGCGCGAAGGGCCGGCGGCAGGCTCAGTAAGAAGTGCAGCCGATATCAGGCTCGGGCCAGTTGTCGCGTAATGCGGGCGACGATCGCTTGGACCATCGAGGTGGCACGTTCGGGCTGACCTTCGGTGTAGCGGCTGATCTGCATCAGCAGCTGGTCCCGGCAATCGAAGAGATCGCTACGGTGCTCAGCCAGGTCCGAGCGGCATTGGATCAGGAGCTCGACCAACACCAGGTAATCGAGAATCATCGACGCCTGTCGAGCCGACAGTTCGCCCCCGCCCGAAAACCAGCGTTTGCCCCGCTGCCCTGCACCGTAGACGGCTTTCTTCAGATTCTGAAGGACCTCGCCGTTGAATTCCGTTTCAAATTTCAATTTCACCCAGTCGGTGTCGACGCGGGCTTCCAGCAGGAAATCGACGGACGAATCGCCTGCCTCACGGTCATCGACGGCAATTCCCACTTGTCCCGAACCCCGGCTGATCAGGGCCTCACCAGCATGTGGTTTCATGATTATTTTGCGTCCCGGGTGGTGTCTCGGAAGAAAGACCGTAGAATCGAATCTTGTCGAGGCCCATCTACCATAAGCATAAATATCTATCTGCCACTGTCAATGGTTAAAAATCTGATCATGCACGCGATTTGACGTAACCTTATGGCACGCAAAGACGACGACATCGAATTTCAGGCCCAAGTCGCCGCCTGGTTGTTCGACAAGATGCACTTCAAGCAGGAACAGATCGCCGAGCATTTGGGGATCAAACAGCCCGACGTCTCCCGTCGCTTGAAACTCGCCGAAGAGCGCGGGTGGCTGTCGCGACCGGGGTTCCTCCGCGGCAAAGACATTTCCGACCCACGGATGGAGGAGATCGAAAACGCCTTCTATCACAAACTGCGGGAATTGCGGCGCTTGATCGAGCGGTTGTCGCGACGGCAACGCCCCCTCGACGCGCCGCCGAAAGTGCAGGTCTTTTACAGCGGGCCGACGGCCACCGACAAAGCGGGCTATCACAAGCGTCAGGAACTGTTTGGTTGGAACGCCGCTCTTTACATTCAAGATCTGGTCCCTCGCATGCACCGCATCGGGGTCGCCTGGGGCAAAACGATTGCCCGCCTTATCGACGGGCTGCGTCCCCTGCATCCCAAATTCGGCCGCGGCACGCTCTTCTTTCCCGTGAGCGGCGAACCGCTCCGTGAACATGGCGAAGAGAACTCGGCGACGTCGCTGGCGTCGCAGTTGCAGACTTTCGTCGACGGCTCCCCCCCCGGACCGGGATTGAATATGGTCATTCCCTGCGTTCCCGATCAGTTCAGCGCCGCAGTCACCGACGACATCAAACACCTGCTCCTCGGCCAGGTCGCCGGTTATCGCCGAATCTTCCTGGGGGACGGTGGCCACAGTCCCTTGATCGATGAGATGGATACGTTGATCACCGGCGTGGGAACGGCCTCCAAGACCAGCACCGACCCATGGCTGATTGAGCGCGTCAATGCCATGCGCAACGATCCGCCGCTGACGCGCGAAGATTTCGAAGCCTACACGTTCGGCGATATCGGCGGCGTTTATCTGCTGCGGCCGGCGCTCGGACAATTGATCGCCGCACGCAGCGGCCGGCCGGCGGCCGCCGGAAGATCTGCCAGGGACCGCAGCGCCGGGGTTGCGGCGAAAGTCGAACGCATCAATGCGCAGTGGACGGGAATCCAGCGCGAGCAGGTCGCCAAATGCGCCGAACGGGCGCGCAGCAGCGAGCAAACCGCCGGGGTCATCGTCCTGGCCATCGGTCGCGCCAAGTCGGAAACGATCATCGAGGCGGTGAATCAATCGCTGGTCAATCACCTGCTGATCGACCAGGATCTGGCCGACGCGTTGGTGGAGGATCTTTCGTCCGCCTGAAGTTAGGTCAGGCTTTCCAGCGTGACAGCGATCGACCTAGATTCACCGGCGGCAGGCCAATCGCATCTGCCATCCCGCCTGATTCGACGCAAGCAAATGCTATAATGAATGTTATGGAACGTCCTGCCATTTTGCGGGTCCGCTGGGTGATGATCTTTACCATTCCTTCACAAAATCTTCACATTCTGCGGCTAGCATCACGCCTGCGTTGTGCAAAACTCTGCACAAAACGACCGTCTCGCGTCTCCTCCCCCGAAAGGCCTCTCAACGTGTTTTATTGCAGACCGATCTCGGCTTCTTGCTGGTGCGTTGCGACGATCGCCCTGCTCTTCGCTGGTTGTGGAGATTCGCCGCCAAGGGATAAACCATCCGAGGCGGTCAAAGTCGACGGCTCGAGCACGGTTTATCTCGTGACCGAGGCTGTCGCCGAAGAATTTCAAAAGGCGTCGCGCGTCAAAGTGACGGTCGGCATCTCGGGAACAGGAGGAGGCTTCAAGAAGTTTTGCCGCGGCGAGATCGATATCGCCGATGCGTCTCGGCCCATCCTCAAAGCCGAAATGGACGCCGCCAAAGAGAACCACATCGAATACATCGAGTTGCCGGTCTGCTTCGACGCGTTAACGGTTGCTGTCAATTCGGCCAATCCCTTGAATTCAATCACCGTTGCCGAGCTCAAGAAAATCTGGGAACCAGAAGCCCAGGGCAAGGTGTTACGATGGAATCAGGTCAACCCGGACTGGCCTGACGAAGAATTGACGTTGTACGGCGCCGGCAACGACTCGGGCACGTTCGACTATTTCACGGAAGCCATTTGCGGAAAGGCCAAGTCGAGCCGGGGAGACTATGGCGCCAACGAGGACGACAACGTGATCGTTCAGGGCATCGCCGGCAATAAGAACGCCTTGGGTTATCTTCCGTTCGCCTATTACACGTCCAACAAAAGCAAATTGAAGGCGCTCGCCGTCGACTGGGAGAAGAATGACACGGGCCCTGTTTCTCCCAGTCTCGAAAACGTGCTGGCGGGAAAATACAATCCCCTCTCGCGACCGCTGTTTATTTATGTCAACCGCAAGGCGGCTGATCGGCCCGAAGTCAAAGCCTTCGTCGAGTTTTATCTCCAGCACGCCACGGAGTTGGCGACCGAAGTCAAATACCTGCCGCTTCCCGAGCCGGCCTACAAAATGGGACTCGAGCGATTCGCAAAATTGCAGACGGGGACTGGGTTCAGCGGCGAGCCGGAGATCGGTCTGCCGGTCGAAGAGATCCTGAAGCGAGAGCCACGTTAATCGCGTTTTCGAGCAGCCCCCCATGCCCGCCGAACTCAGTCCGCCCCGCGCCGTGGTTCCGGACTCCCACCGGGTCGAAACGCCCCAAGTCGTTTCCAGTCTGATGCTCGGTCCCGGCAAGCGCTATTGGAAGGACTGGCTCATCCAGCGGCTCCTATTGTTGGCCGCACTGTCGTCCGTTGCCGTCACGACTGGCATCGTCGCCATTCTCTTGTACGAATCGGCGCCCTTCTTCAGGAGCGTTCCGCTGTCGAGCTTCTTGACCGACACCATGTGGTCGCCGACGTTTCCAGTGAATCCCCATTTCGGCATTCTTCCGCTGATTGCCGGCACCATCGTCACCACCACCGTGGCGCTGGCCGTGGCCTTGCCGGCGGGCACGATGATCGCGATCTACTTGAGCGAGTACGCCCCATTTACGTTGCGCGAAGTGCTCAAGCCGATCCTGGAGCTGCTCTCCGCCGTTCCAACCGTCGTCTATGGCTATTTTGCGCTGCTGTTCGTGACTCCTCTGATGCGCAGATTTTTTCCCGGCTTGCCGCTGCAGAGCATGTTGAGCGCCGGGATCGTGATGGGGATCATGATCATTCCGTATGTCAGCTCGCTCAGCGAAGACGCGATGCGGGCCGTGCCGATGCTGCTCCGCGAAGGGGCGTACGCCTTGGGCGCCAATAAAATGATTACGTCGATCCGAGTGGTCTACCCCGCCGCGCTGTCGGGCATCGGCGCGGCTTATATTCTGGGAATTTCGCGGGCCATCGGCGAAACGATGATCGTCGCGATCGCCGCGGGGAGCCAGCCGAATTTCACTTTCAATCCGGCACAGCCGGCCGCCACGATCACCGCCTATATCGTGCAGGTCAGCATGGGCGATTTGCCGCGGGGAGGGATCGGATACCAGTCGATCTTCGCCGCCGGCCTCACTTTGTTTCTGATGACGCTCGGGTTCAACATCCTGGGCCATATCCTGCGGAAGCGGTTCCGCGAAGCGTACTGACGGCACTCTTCGACAAATGATCGACACCCACAGGCTGATTGCCCGGCGCAAACGGCAGGACTTGATCTTCAACGTCCTGGGGATTGCCTGCACTCTGGTGGGCATCGTGACGCTCGTCGCATTGCTGGCCGATCTGGCGGTTAATGGACTGGGACGAATCGACTGGCAGTTTCTGACGTCGTTTCCCTCGCGCAAGGCCGCCAACGCCGGAGTTCTTTCCGCCTGGGTCGGGTCATTGTTGATGATGGTGGTCACGATTACTCTGGCAGTCCCTCTGGGAGTCGCCGCCGGCGTCTATCTCGAAGAATACGCCCGCAAGAACTGGCTGACGACAATCATCGAAATCAATATCGCCAACCTGGCCGGCGTGCCTTCGATTATTTACGGACTGCTGGCGCTGGGTCTGTTGGTCTATCAATTCCACCTGGGCCAGACGCTCCTGGTGGGAGGCGTCACTCTGGCGTTTCTGGTGCTGCCCATCGTGATCGTCGCCACGCGCGAGGCGCTCCGGGCCATTCCCACCGGTATTCGGGAAGCGGCCTACGCCCTCGGGGCCACCCGCTGGCAGGTGATCAAAGATCATTTGCTGCCATATTCGGCAGGCGGCATCGCCACGGGGACGATCATCGCCATGTCGCGGGCGATCGGGGAAACCGCTCCCCTCGTGACGATCGGTGCGCTGGCCTTTATCGCGTTTCTGCCCGATGCCCCCGTGCAGTCACAGTTCCCGTTTGTGAATTTCAAATGGCTCGATTCCCCTTTTACAATCCTGCCGCTGCAGATGTTCAACTGGGTGGATCGCCCCAACAATCCGGACAACGACTTCCACCGGAATGCCGCGGCGGCAGGACTCGTTCTGATCCTGATGACGCTCTCGCTGAACGCCGTCGCGATCGTGATCCGTTACCGGCTGCGAAAGAGAATCAAATGGTAGGCTCCGCCCCGGCGACGGCCGCGCCCCCCGAACTGAAGGCCGAGATCAAAGGGTTGAGCTTCTTTTACGGCCAGCACCAGGCCTTAAAGGACGTCAACCTGGCGCTCCCCGTCAACGCCGTCACCGCGCTCATCGGGCCTTCGGGCTGCGGCAAATCGACGCTGCTGCGGTGCTTTAACCGCATGCACGACCTCTACCCGGGCAACCGGTACGTCGGCGAGATTTTGCTCCGCCCCGGCAATATGAACATCATCAGCCCGCGCGTCGATCCGATGGAAATGCGGTTGCGGGTCGGCATAGTGTTTCAGAAGCCCAATCCATTCCCCAAATCGATCTTCGAGAATGTCGCGTTCGGGCTGCGGCTCAAAGGGATCAATAATCGCAACGTGCTGGCCGACCGCGTCGAAGCGGTGCTGCGCTCGGCGGCATTGTGGGACGAAGTGAAGACCCGTCTCAAGCAGTCGGCTTACGCCCTCTCGGGAGGGCAGCAGCAGAGGTTGTGCATTGCCCGCGCGTTGGCCCCGGAACCCGAGATGCTGCTGTTCGACGAGCCGACCTCGGCCCTCGATCCGGCCGCCACGGCTCACATCGAAGACCTGATCTTCCAGCTCAAGGATCACCTGACGATCGTCATTGTTACTCACAATATGCAGCAGGCCGCGCGCGTTTCCGACGAAACGGTCTTTCTGTATCACGGCGAAGTGATCGAAGCCGACAAGACCTCGACGATTTTCGAGAATCCGTCGAAAGAACTGACATCCGAATACCTCACCGGCCAGTTCGGGTGAGCTACGCTCCGAACATAGCATGTCGTGAGCATCGAGCGTGATCTTCCTCTCGTTCCCAAGCTCCGCTTGGGAACGCACGCAGGGAAGCTCTGCTTCCCGAGTCGCACCAAACGGAAAGAGCAGCTACCCTGCCCATCGGCTTGCCGCAAGGATAGTCGGAACGGCCATTGTGACCTGCGCGAAGCGGAGCTTCGAACGCTGCGTTCCCAAGCGGAGCTTGGGAACGAGTTACGACGGCACGCACCGAAATGCAAACTGTCGACTGACAACGAACGTCCGAATCGGTACATTGGACAGTGCGCCGCAATGTTCAGACTCGTTTCAGAGGAGTGTGCCGTGGAGATCGAAGCTGGGCGTGCGTGGGTGCGAAAAAATGGCTCAATGACACGCGCCGCGACTGGGGAACTAACGCCTGCCGCGCACCGGCTTTCCTCGGTTTTTGCTGCGGCGCTGCTCGTCACCATCTGGGCCATCGAATGCCTGGCGGCGCCGCCTGTGCCGACGGCCACAGAGTTCGTCCCGGATCCGACTTCAGTCACGCGGCACGGGCCGGCGTGGCGCTATCCGCAGGCGGGCTGGCACGTCGTGCACATCGAAGGCTCTCCGTACGAGCGCGGCTTCCAGCATGGCAAGCTGCTGGCTGCCGAGATTGTGGATTACATCGAGTCGCTGGCTTCGATCCAAAGCTCGAAATCGCCTCACGAAGGTTGGCGCGACAAGCGAACCCTGGCAAACGCCCTGTTCCTGCGGCGATTCGATGCCGAGTACCTCGAAGAGATGAAAGGCATCGCCGACGGCGCCGCCTCGGCAGGGGCCGAGTACGACGATCGACGGCTCGACCTGATCGACATCGTGACGATCAATTCCGACATCGAAGCGGGGTTTCTCCACAGCGGGCTCGAAGCCAGCGCCACCGGTCTCGACAGTAGAAAATTCGACCAGCCTCAATATTCGCAGCCCAAAGCCAAACTTCAGGAGCATTGCAGCGCGTTCGTGGCCACCGGACCGGCCACCGCCGACGGCCGGATCGTCGTCGGGCACATCACCATGTCCGACGTCGATTACGTCCGGCACTACAACGTCTCGCTCGACGTGCGCCCGTCAGAGGGGCATCGGGTCGTCATGCAGACTTTCCCCGGCGGAATTTTCAGCGGCTTGGATTACCACATCAACGACGGGGGGCTGATCGTCACCGAAACGACGATCCGGCAGACGAAATTCAATCCCGCCGGCAAATCGCTCGCGTCGCGCACGCGCCGGGCCGTCCAGTACGCCGATTCGATCGACCGCGCCGCCGAGATCCTCGGCGATTCGAGCAACGGCCTTTACACCAACCAGTGGCTGCTGGCCGACCTCAAGACCAACGAGATCGCCATGTTCGAACTGGGGACCGACCGCACGCGGATGTGGAGAAGCAGCCGCAACGAATGGTTCGCCGGCACGACCGGCTTCTACTGGGGCTGCAATAACAGTCGCGATCTCGACGTCCTCAAGGAAACCGTCCCCGATCTGGCGGGCAAGCCCGCCAACCTGGTGGCGTTTCCCAAATCGCGAGACAAGGCCTGGCTGTCGCTGTTCCATAAACACGCCGGCAAGATCGGTGAGGCATTCGCCTTCGAGGCCTACGGCTCGGCGCCGCTGGCCGCCTTTCCCTCGTGCGACGCCAAATTCACGACGGCGAAAATGGCCGAGCGGCTCGAAACCTGGGCCCTGTTCGGCCCGCCCCTCGGTCGCACCTGGGACCCCACGCCTCACGACCGCAAAAAATATCCCGACGTCCAGCACCTCGTCAGCAACGACTGGACGGTGCTGCGAACCGTAGCGCCGCCGAAGGATGCCTCGCATGTCGCCGCCGTCGACCTCGCCCCCTTCCCTGATGACGACAAGGAGCCGCACGTCAAGTTCGAAGCGCATCATCCCTTTGCATGGCGCGGCACTTTGTTGCCTCAGTCCGATGCCGACGTCTGGCTGGCGGCCGCTTTCGCCGAGTACGAAAAGATCATTTCTTACGAAAAGGCGTTGCACCGCGCGGCCGAAGAGAAGCATCCGAAATCGAATGCCGTCAAGCTCGAGGCCCACGAGCGCGATCTGGTCGAGTCGGCGCTGTTCGAGCACGAATCGAAATGGCGGACCGCCGCTTTGCGGATGGGACGAGACGTGCCGCTGCAGGACACAGCCAGCGATCCGGCCAGTCACGACTGGTACGACGTTGCCAAAGGAAAAGGGGTGCTGCTGCTCGCAGCGCTGCGCGAGCGACTGGGAGCCGAGGCGTTCGACCACATGCTCGATGCCTTCGGCCAGGCGCACGCGGGGCGCCGGGTCACGACGGCAGAATTCGTGAACCATTGCCGGGAGTCGGCCGGAGCGCTCGCCGTCGAGGTGCTCGACGCCTGGCTCGATCCGGCAAAATCCGCCGCACCTGCGTCCGGCAATCCGTGGACCATCTATTCCTTCGAAGCCGAGCCCGAGCTGGCCTTGATCGTCTACGGAACGGTGGCCGATCGCGCCGCCAACAAAGAGGCCGCCGCCCTTCTGGCGCGAACGCTGGCCCGCCGGTTCAGTAATTTTTCGTATCCGGTCAAGGCCGATGACGAAGTCGCTGATTCCGTACTTTCGCGCAGGCACGTCATGCTCGTCGGCCGTCCGTCGACGAATCGGATCGCCGCGCGGCTGGCGGCCAAGCTTCCCGTGTCGTTTCAGCCGGGTTCGTTTTCCGTCCGCGAAGAGACCTACGCGCATCCCGGCTCGTGGATTGTCGTCGCGGGCGAGAACCCACTCAATTCTCGGTACTCTGCCGTGCTGTATGCCGGTCTGGGAGCCGATGCGACCTGGCACTGTGTTCAGCACCTGGACGCCGAAGAGCTGCCCGCGCCGCAGGTCTTGCTGCAACCGCACGGCAAAAAGGCCGTCCGCTTCCGGGTGGCGCCAAAACCGGTAGCGCCGTAGAGGCGGGATCCCATAGAGAATCAACTCGCACTCGTTCTCGAAGCGCTATTTGGGAACGCACGCTTCGAAGCTCTGCTTCGGAATTCTGATTCTGGGCCGCCGGCTCGCGCTGAGATGAGAGGCCTCGATCGATGGATTTCACCCCTTCACAGTCAATTCTCGCCGAAATCAGTCGCTGACCGTTCCAAACGGCCGTCACATCTTCGCCAATCTTCGTTGTCGGCCCTTGATTTTGCCGGTATTTCCGCAATTCCTCGATTGCCCGAATGGGACCGGCGCGTATAATAGCCAGCAGGAAGGCTTCCGCCGGACCGTGGCACGATGCCGCAATTTCCGGGATTTCCGGGCCTTCGTCGCGCATGGGATACAACGAATCATGCCAAGCGAAAACGAGAAGGGTTCGAAGCTGGTCGATGACGAGCTCGACGCAGTTTGCCGATTGTCGACGCTTCGCAAGCGTTCGCAACTCGATTTCGAGATCGACTTTTTCGAACGGATCCTCAGCCGCGACCCCAACTATGTCGAAGTGCTGATGAATCTGGGCGAGCTGTTCAGCGAGAAAGGCTGTCACCGCCGCGCTTTGCAGGTTGACCTGCGTCTCGCACAGCTCCGGCCCCGCAGCGAGACGGTGATGTACAATCTGGCGTGCAGCCACGCCATGCTGAATCAGAAGGTCGAAGCCCTCGAAGCCTTGCAACAAGCGTTGGACCTGGGCTTCATCGACGTCGATTTTCTCCTGGCTGATCCCGATCTGGCGGCACTGCACGGTCGCCCCGAGTTTCAGCGGATGGTCGTTCAGCTCAGCGGACGGCAAGCCTCTCGGCATGTCCTGTGATTTCGATTTGACTTAAGGCACTGACCACGTCGACGTTGCTCACTTGGCCCTTGTCACGGAGGACAATGTGCACGCTTTGCGGCTGAAGATCGATGAAGCGGTGCGCGCCATTCAACGGCACACCACCGCGACTCCGAAAGTGGGCATCATCCTGGGGACCGGTCTCGGCGGTTTGGCGGCCCAGATCGAATCGTCACGTGCGATTCCCTACGCCGGCATCCCCCACTTTCCCGTCTCGACCGTCGAGAGCCATGCCGGCCAGCTCGTGTGCGGCAAGCTGCGCGGTGTCGAAGTGATCGCGATGGAGGGGCGTTTTCACTTCTACGAGGGTTACTCGATGCAGGAGGTGACGTTCCCGGTCCGCGTCATGCGGGCGCTGGGAGTCGAAATCCTGATCGTCACCAATGCCGCCGGCGGCATGAATCCGCATCATGACCTGGCCGACCTCGTGATTATCGAAGATCACATCAACATGATGGGCGACAACCCTCTTCGCGGGCCCAACGACAATTCGCTCGGCCCACGATTTCCCGATATGTCGCACCCCTACGACCGGCCACTGATGGCGCTGGCGCAGCAATCGGCGCTGGAACTGGGGATTCCCTGCCGCAAAGGGGTGTTCGTGGCCGTCACCGGTCCCAACCTGGAGACCCGTGCCGAATATCGCATGTTGCGGGGAATGGGGGCCGACCTGGTCGGCATGTCGACCGTTCCCGAAGTGATCGTCGCCGTACATGCGGGCCTGCGCGTGCTGGGCTTCTCGATCGTCACCGACCTGTGCCTGCCCGACGCGCTGGAACCGGCGGACATCAAGCAGATCATCGAAGTCGCCGGCCGCGGCGGCGACCGCCTGTCCCGCCTGATCCCGCACATCCTCGAACGATTGCCGTAGGTTGGGGCCGTGCCCACCGCGTCTCGTCAACTCGATCCCAAGCTCCGCTTGGGATCGCCCCCTTCGAAGCTCTGCTTCGCGACAAATTCGCGACAAACGTCCTCGCGGGAGCATCGACACGTGTGGCGGGGTCAGAGCGTCGAGTTGATCTGACACTTTGCAGCCGAGACCACATCGCACCGAGAGTGGGATTGCCGGAGCCAAACACCCAGCGATGGCCCCGGCGAGTTGGCCGCGGTGAGTTGGCCCCGACAAGTTGGACAACGAGCAGCTCGTCTCACGGAAAGCGACGACTACCTTTGCAGCGACAGCACCACGCGATAATTCGTCGAGGCCGAATGCTTGTCCAGCACCTCGGCCGGCGTCACCGTCAGCTCGCCGGCGAATCGCGATCGCGTGCGATACACCATCGCGCGCGGCGTCCCTCCCGGCGCCTGCCGAAACCCATAGTATTTCGCCATATACCCGACCAGCCGGTTCGGATTACCCGTCGTCCCCACCAACGTGATCCGCCGCATTCGCGGCCGGCCGTCGAAATAATAAGTCAGGCTGCCCGCCAGGTCCGACTCGGCATTCCCCGTCACGAGCGGCACGCGATAGCCCTGCAACTGCATGTCGCTGAGCATCGTGGAAACCCGGCTCCAGCGTTTCGTGATGGCCTGCGGCGACAGGTCGAATCGGAAGATGTCGCCGAAATCAGAGACCTCCGGCCCGGGAACGGCGATCACTTCTTCTTTCGTCGCAGACGCCAGTCTGGCGACGACTTCCGGCTCGACTGGTCCGGTTCCACCACCAGTTCCGGATCCGTCGGTTGCGCATCCTTCTTCTGAAATCCAACTTGCCGACGTCAGCCCTTTGGCCAAATCCGGATGCGTATACAAATAGCTCATCCCAGCCGCGGCAAACACAAAGACAGCAGGCAAAGATCGCATGAGCACCTCGCACAAAAACGAACAAACCCGCAGCACGAACCTGGGCGCACGATTTTGCGTCCTTGCTCGCACTGCGGGCTAAACCTTCAATCCACGGCAGTCCAATATCAAAGCCTGAACTGCTCGATTGTTCTTATCCGTCCTTATCGTCCGGGCGCCTTCCGTTCGTTCACCCCCGCATCCTCCCCCCGCAGCATCGCTCGGCTTGCCAATTCGAGACCACCCCTCAAACCTTACCCGACCGTGCCAGGGTCGCCGTTCGTGTCGATCTAGGAGGAGCGGAGAGGGTTAAACTCGGCAGTCTCCTTGGTCGCCGCGGTTCCCGGTATTCAACTGCGTAATGCGACGGCTTGTGTCGTCTCGTCGAGAATTTCACTAGCGCGGAAAATTTGCCGGGATTGGCATACCCCCGGCCGCCGGTTACTTGCGTCACCTCGCCCGAGCAGCGTCGGCCGATACTTGGGTGGCGAATATGCTGAGGGGAAGCACAGACTTCAACTTACGGAGTGAGAACGACCACTTTGAGCGAATTTCCCGGTTCGATGGAAATGGCGGGATTTCTGGTTGATTGCAACTGCGGGGAGGAGTAGCATCGGAAGCCGGTCGTGAATTGCGAAGGGGCTTTCTTTCGCGATTAGCGGTGCCCACGATTCATTAACAAACGACGAGCTCAGCTATGGCCAGGAGCGGTCTCACGGCGGTTTGTTCTCTCTTGTTACTCTTCGCTTTTGTTACGGCTCCCGCGGGAGCGCCCAAAGCGGGCGCGGGCAAGGCAGGTGCCGGCAGCCGGCAAAAAGTGACTGACACCGACGTCACCAACGTCGAGCGCGAGGCGATGAAGTGCCGCGCGGCGGCTGACGCGCTCGATGTCTACCGGGAGTTTCTCGCCGGTGTGGAGTTGACTCCCCGGCAGAAGCAAGTCGTCGAAGATCGGCAGAAGGCGTGGCAGGACCGGATCGACCGCAAGCTGGTGAAGCTGGGGGTCGAATGGGTCACGATCGACGCTGCCAAAGAGACGGGAAAACGGGCGAATGCGTTGATCGACGAGGCGTTTCAAAAGATCAAAGAGAAGGACTTCAAGAAAGCGGCCAGTCTGTTCGAACGGGCTGTCAAGCAGGATCCTTCCGGCGTGCGGGCCGACTACTACCTGGGAATGCTGAACACGCCCAATTTCTGGAACTATGCCGTCTCGGCCGAGAAGAATTTCGAGCGCGCCCACCGCCGCGATCCGGACAATGCGGCGATCGCCAACAATCTCGCCATATCCAAAGTGAAGATGGGGAAATTCCCCGAAGCGATCGATCTGTGGAGCCAAGCGCTGCGAAATGCCCCCGAGGCGCCGGAGGTGGTTCACAATCTGGGCCGGTTTGCGGCCGCGGCCAACAACGGCCGCCTGGCCGGCGCCAAGACGACTGCCAAACGGGCCTCGACGATTTTCGACAAGGCGGTCGCCGACAAGAAAGGCCCCGGATACGACCTGAAGCAGGGCTGGCTCTATACCCCCGTCCCCTTGCCACCCGAAGAACGCGAACGTGCCGGTGCGCCGGCAGCAGCCGATGATCAAAATCCGGCTGATGATGGCCAGGAGAACAATGCCAAGCCAGGCATTCCCAAAGCCGCGGATGCCAAGCCGGAAGCCAGCAAACGCCCGCGCGTCCTGGTGGGATCGGGCACAGGCTTTGTGATTCAGCCCGGATATATTCTGTCGAATCGGCACGTCGCGCAGGCCGGCAGCTCATTTGGAATCCTGCTGCCGTCCGATCCCAAAGTCGAACACACAGCGTCGGTCGTGGCAGTCGCCGGTGACCTCGACCTGGCGCTCTTTCGCTGTGAGCCGCTCGCGGCCCCGGCCGTCAAGCTGAACGGCGAATCGCCGCGCCGCGGATCGGAGATCATGGTCTTGGGATATCCTTTTTCAGACGTGTTGGGAAACTCGCTCAAAGCCATTCGCGGCAATATTTTTGGGTTCGAAGACGACGCCAAGAAACAGACGGTGATGTACGAGGCGACGACGAACCCCGGCAACAGTGGTGGCCCGGTGTGCGACAACACAGGCCGAGTCGTTGCCGTCCATTTTGCGGGAGCCAACCTGGCGATTCTCAATCGCGGCAGCGGCAAGTTCGGGTTGGGAGTGCCCATCGAATGTGCTCTACCGTTTATTCAGAAATCACTCCCGGATCTGGCCCCGGAGACGGCGGGCGAAAAACTGGAGTGGCCCGATATCGACGAGAGCGTCGGCAAATCGGTCGTGCTGGTCAAGCTCTATGCAGATACGCTCGTGTTCGCCCCCGCGTCCACAGGCGAGAAAAAACTCGCCAACATTTTCGAGGATCGGACTTGCGTGGGCTGCAAGGGGCGCAGCAAGTTGCCCTGCCGCAATTGTTTCAAGGGGTCGATCACTGTCTTCGAGTCGTCCTATTCGATCAATGGCGTCGGACCTGGCGCGCAAGTGCTGAAATGGGACACGCCGCGACCGAAATCTTGTCCGGGGTGCCGTGGCGCTGGTGTGATCGATTGTCCGCATTGCCAGAACGGATCGGATCCGTCGCTGAAGTGAATCAAGTTGCTTTTGCCGGCGGCGCGGCTTACGCTGTCTGAGGCGACATGTCTTGATTCACGCACGACCGAATGATCACAACTTCCGAGACGGACCAGCTCATGCCCACGGCGACGCCCCCCTCAGGACACGTTTCCCAGGAGACGACGAACCGCACGATTCAGTTTATCGAGGCCGTTCGCTGCCAGATCGGCAAGGTGGTGGTCGGACAGGACGTCGTCGTCGAACGACTGCTGGTGGCCCTCTTCACGGGCGGGCACTTGTTGTTACAAGGAGTGCCGGGGCTGGCCAAGACGCTGCTCGTGGCGACGCTCGCCAAGACGATCGACCTGGCGTTCGCCCGCATTCAATTTACGATCGACTTGCTCCCTTCCGACATTCTGGGAAGCGAAGTGCTCGACCAGCGGACCAACGAATTCCGCGTCGTCAAAGGCCCCATGTTCACGAACCTGCTGCTCGCGGATGAGATCAACCGCGCCGCCCCCAAAGTTCAAAGCGCCCTGCTGGAAGCGATGCAGGAACGGCGGGCGACGATCGGCAAAGAGACCTTCAAACTGCCGGCTCCGTTCCTGGTAATCGCCACGCAGAATCCGGTCGAGCAGAGTGGCACATTCGAGCTCCCCGAAGCGCAGCTGGATCGCTTCATGCTCTGTCACCGGCTCGACTATCCGCTGCCCACCGAAGAGCGCGAGGTGCTCAAGCGTAACCTGGCGCTTGGCGTGAAGCGCGAAGACAAAGGGGCGGTGGTGCGGACCGAGTTCGACGTTCTCGAAAGCGGGCCTGTCGGTTCGATTGACGAACTGGTCGATGCCATGGAAGCCGTGCACCAGGTGTACGTCTCCGACACGTTCGTCGAGCATGTCGTGGAGCTGGTCAAGAGCACGCGGCATCATCCGCGAATCGAATTGGGTTGCAGCCCGCGGGCCGGCATCGCTCTCACCAAAGCCGCGCGGGCCCGGGCGCTGATTCACGGCCGCGATTACGTGATCCCGGAAGACCTGTATGCACTGGCCGACGACGTGATGCTGCACCGCATGAGGCTCAATTACGAGGCGCTGGCGGAAGGCTACACGGGGGCGACCGTGCTGCGCGAATTGTTGGATGAATTCGGTTTCGTATCACGAGGGTAATCCGTGGAAGGGTATCTCGACACGACCGAGATGATGGATTCACGGCGGTTTCAATTGGCGGTGCGCCGACTGGCCGACGGGTTTCTGTATGGCGTCGATAAGTCGCCGTACCTGGGATCGGGCCTGGAGTACATGCAGTCGCGGCCGTACCAGTTCGGCGATCCGGTGCGGTCGATCGATTGGCGCGTGACGGCCCGCACCCGGCGGATCCACGTCAAGGAATATGAAGCGCCCAAGCGCATGCCGTGCTTTTTGCTGCTCGACACGTCGGCCTCGATGGCCGTGGGAGCGACCAAGCTCACGAAATACGCACTGGCGATTCAGGTGGGCGGAGGACTGGCGCTGGCTTGCCTCGATCGGGCGATGCCGGTGGGCGTGCTGGGGGTGGGCGAAGGCGAGGTGCGCGTCGAACCGAGCCTGTCGCGCGACCGGGTGCTGGAATGGGTCCACCGCTTGCGGCGGTTTCGCTACGACGAATCGACGTGGCTCGGCCGGCGGATCGGCGAAATGGGGCGACGCCTCACCAGCCGTTCGCTGGTGATCGTCCTGTCGGATCTGCATGACGACACGGCGCTGCCGGCGCTGCGCCTGTTGGCCCAGGAACACGACGTCGTGACGTTGCAGTTTCGCGATCCGTCGGAGCGGGGGCTGGCCGGGGCAGGCGTGCTCCTGGCGCGTGAAGCCGAAACGGGGCGGGCCTTCGTCACGCGCGGGGGACGGATCAAATTGGAACAGGAGCGGGTCGATCGCGAGTTGAAGCGGGCGCGGATCGATCATTTGATCGTCGACACCGACCAGCCATTCGCCCACCGCCTGCGGAACTTTTTCCGCGCCCGCGATGTGCTGGGCCGGGGAGTGCGATGAGATGGGGCGAATCGGCGTTCAGAAGTAGAAATGGATTGACTTGCGTGGACCAACAGCAATTATTCATCTGGCATTGCCCCAACGGGGCAATATTCGATAGCCCAGGGCGCCAGCCCTGGGTCTGCTCGCCGTAATTGACCACAAGCCCCAACGGGGCACAATTCCAAAGTCGCCTGGGGCGTCACATGCCGCAATCGCTCGCCAACGTATTGCTGCATATCGTCTTCAGCACGAAAAACCGCGCTCCGTTCCTCAAATCAAAAGACCTTCGCGAATCGTTAAACGCCTACATGGTCGGGACGCTGCAAAATATCGAGTGCCCGTCGCTCATCACACGGTCGGTCGAAGACCGTCTACATTGTTTGTGTCATCTCTCGCGGAAATTGTCGATCGCCCAATTGATCGAAGAGATGAAAACGGAGTCGTCAATCTGGGTGAAGAAGCAGTCTCCGAGCCTGCAGGATTTTTATTGGCAATCCGGTTATGGTGCGTTTTCCGTTAGCCAATCCAATGTCGAGCAGGTGAAAGTGTATATCGCGAATCAAGAAGAGCATCATCGTAAGATCACGTTTCAGGATGAATTTCGCGCGCTGTTGCGACGGCACAAAATCGAATTTGACGAACGATATGTGTGGGATTGAGGAATTGCGCCCCGTTGGGGCTTAGGGATTGTTTTTTGCCGTTACCCAGGGCTGGCGCCCTGGGCTATCGAATTGCGCCCCCTTCGGGGCTGTACCTGCGGCAGTCGGATTTCGCATCGGAGTGACGTGTTGTCGATCAATTCTCGGAACATTATCGCGCCGATATTTTTATGCGCGGCGATCGTCGCCCATCTGGCAGCCTCCGCCGCCGATTCTCCCACGCCCGCCGCCACCAGCACGGTCGGCATGCCGGTGCGGCTGGAACAGGTCGTGTTGCCGGGGACGGAGCTCGAACCGGTCGCCGTTACCGATAAGTCGCTGGTCGTGATTCGCATTGATGCCATCTATCCGCACGGATCGGCGTTCCGGTACGACATGGCGTGTTACGGACTGGAGCCGGGAGAATACGACCTGCGAAAGTATTTGCAGCGCAAGGACCATTCGTCGACCGACGATTTGCCGCCGCTGCCGTTCAAGGTCGAAACCCGTCTTGCCCCCGGGCAGATCGAGCCGCACGTGTTGAGCTTCGCGTCGCTCCCCTGGCTGGGAGGATACAGCCTGCTGATGGGGCTCGCGGCCCTCCTCTGGATCGCAGGACTCGTCTGGCTGTTGTATCCGCGTCGCAAGAAATCTGTCGCGGCAGCGTCTGAGACAGTCACCCGCCCGGTTTCGCTGGCCGACCGATTGCGGCCGCTGGTGACAGACGCCGTCGCCGGGCGACTGGCGCCGGCCAAACTGGCGGAGCTCGAACGGGCGCTCGTTTCCTATTGGCGTCGCCGGCTTAGCCTCGAAACTCTTACCCCGGTCGAGGCCCTGTCTCAATTACGGGCTCACCCGGAAGCGAGTCCGCTCGTCACGCAACTTGAGATCTGGCTGCATCGTCCGGCGGGCGATCGCCATGTGGATGTCGCCGCGCTGTTGGAACCGTATCGCAACATTTCACCTGACGCCGTCATAGAAAGGCTGTAACTTTTCGTAGCGTGGACTTCAGTCCACGCGGAAATTTGCAATTCGGTTTTCGCCGACCCTACAGCAAAGCTGCGGAGCAGCGACATATTTTAGCCAGCGGCGAAAGCCGCTGGAAAACCGAGATGCTAAATCCGAGCCCCGGCAGGGGCTCTGCCGTATCACGAAACGAACGATCTGCTGTTTTTGATTTAACTCATGCTCCTCCCCTTCGCCCGACCGCTGCTCCTGGTCCTGCTGATCGTGCCGATCTGGCTGCTGATTCGCACGTGGCGGCGGTCCGAGGGGCGGCTCGTGCTGCCGTTCGATCACAGCGGCACGCGCAGCAGTCGCTGGCTGGCTGGCCTCGTCAATCTGGCCGAATCGCTCCCCCCACTCGTGCTGGCGGTGGCCGTGCTGCTGTTAGCCGGGCCGCAACAGCTAGGCGAGCCGCAAACCGGCCGAGCCCTCACGAACATCGAATTCTGCGTCGATATTTCGGGGAGCATGACTGCTCCCTTGGGCGAAGGAACCCGTTACGACGCGGCGATGGAGGCGATCAACCGATTCGTCGATTACCGCAAGGGAGACGCGTTCGGTCTCACGTTTTTCGGGAACAGCGTGCTGCACTGGGTGCCGCTGACCTCCGACGTCTCGGCCATCAAATGTGCAACCCCATTCATGCGTCCTGAACGGCACATTCCCGGATTCGGCGGGACGGAGATCGCCCGCGCGCTCATCGCCTGCCGCAAAGTGCTGGCCGAGCGTGAAGAAGGAGACCGCATGATCATCCTCGTCTCCGACGGCCTGAGCGCCGATTTGTTCGGCAATCGGAGCAGCGAAATCGCAGCTCAGCTCAAGGAGAGCCGCGTCGTGGTCCATGCCGTGCATATTGCCGAGAGCGAAGTCCCTCCCGACATCGTGAACGTGGCGCGGCTGACGGGAGGCGATGTGTACGGAGTCAACGATCCCGGTGCGCTGGAAGCCGTGTTCCAGAAAATCGACCAGATGCAACAGACGAAAATGGTGCAATTGGCCCCCGACACGCTCGATGATTTCCGTCCGTATTGTCTGGCGGGAATGAGCCTGGTGGGGCTCGCGACGCTGTGCCTGTTCGGAGTGAGGTACACGCCGTGGTAGAACTGCTGGCCATGTCTGTGGTGGTGCTCGCGGCGGCGGCCGCGGAGAGCCTGCATGCGCGCTCGGTCCGCCGGGTGTCGCGGTTGGCATTTGGCCCGGGCGGTCGCCCGGCGATCTGGGCGCGTTATGCGCCGGCGATTCGCGTCGTCTCGCTGGGGGCGCTCGCCTGGGGGCTGACGACACTGTATCTGCTCGACGCGAAATCACATCGCTCAGCGGATGAAATCCCGGAAAATGAGAAGAAGCACCTGATCCTCGTGCTGGACGTGTCGCCCAGCATGCGGCTGAAGGACGCGGGCCCCGAACGGAAGCAATCGCGGATGCAGCGTGCCCGCGACGTACTCGATTCGCTGTTCGGGCGCGTCGGCATCCGGCAGTATCTGGTGAGCGTCGTCGCCACTTACAATGGGGCGATTCCGATCGTCGAGAAGAGTCACGATCCCGAGGTGCTGCGAAACATTCTCAGCGACCTGCCGATGCACTACGCATTTCCCAAGGGGAACACCGACTTGTTCGCCGGCCTGGAAGAAGCCGCCCGCATTGCCAAGCCTTTGCGGCCCCGCAGCGCCACGCTGCTGCTCGTGACCGACGGCGACACGGTCCCGGCCACCGGGATGCCCAAGATGCCGCCGTCGATCGCCAATAAGTTGATCATCGGCGTGGGAGACACCCGGCAGGGGACGTTCATCGACGGGCGCCATTCGCGACAGGAATCGTCGGTACTCAGGCAGATCGCGATTCGGCTGGGGGGCGTCTACCACGACGGCAATGAACGACACATCGGCTCCGAAATCCTGCGCACGATCGCCCAGTCGGGCGAAGCCGCGAACGTGGACAAGCTGACGCGCCGCGAGTACGCCCTCCTGGCGTGCGCCCTCGGCGCTGCATTTTTCTCGCTGCTCCCCCTGGCACTGCAACGCGCCGGCACCCGCTGGCGTCCGGGAGTGAATTACGCAGGCGCTGCCACGTCTCCCCCCCTTCGTAAGGGGGGGCCAGGGGGGGTGGCGCTGCGCGGATAATTGTTAGTTGGACTGCGAGCTCGTTGCGTCCGCAAGTAACGGTAGACCGAAGACCATAATCGTCGAAGACGGAGTTACGCGATGTCCCGAACGAGTCTCGCTGGATGCGCCGCATTGTTAATTGCCCTTGGGTCCTGGTTAGGGAGCGCGTTCGATCTCGCGGGTGATGAAGCACGAAAAGCCGTCACGATCTCGGTTGACGACTTGAATTCGGGGAAAGTCGTTGTCGTTGGACGCCTCGGCATCCCTCTGAAGACAATAGCGACACTGCGTGGGACTTGGCGATTTCCGGACCAGAGTAACGGACCGACTAAAGACTATTCTCTCTCACTGCACGTTTCTCACGTTGACGGGAAAGCGCTGACCGAGCCAATCAAGTTCCATTCGGCCATTGTTGAAATTGACTATCCACGTCTGTGGGACGCTGACGACACGAGCAGCAAGCAACCGAAGCCAGCCAACGGAGAGACGTGGGAATTTCGAGGTTACGAGACAGGTGGCTTTCGTGGTCGGCCGGCGCAGTTTGAAAAGGAGCTGCGATTGCCGCTTTCGGCGAGCGGCGTATGGGAACGCTCTTTCTTAACAGAACTGAATGGGATTTTGCCGAAGCCGGATAAGCCGGCCAAAAATTCCGAACAAGGGAAAACAGGTCAGACGGAACAGAAGAAGCGGTAAGGGGTTAATCATCGTCCTCGTCTTGGTCGATGCCGTTCCCAGAACACGCCGACAGAAAACTGGGGGAAAAAAATCGCAGATGTCCGAGCTGAGAGACGTGCGGACCCACCCGGCCGGCTAACGCCGGCGGCTCGCCAGTCAAATTGCTGGGAAAACGGCGGTCTCTGACTCATCTTGTTTTTACAGCCATGAAAACGCATACTGTTAGACGAAACGTCTTGAGTAACCGCTGACCCTTTGATTCGTGCGAACAGGGGAGAACGCCATGCGCGGAGTGCTGATCGCGGTGTGGGTGTTGGTGCCGGTGCTGGCCAGTGCTTATCACTACGGCCCGGGCCAGCAGCAGATGCAGCTCGACGAGGTGCAGATGCTGCTGTTGGCGGCCCGTGCCCACGTCACCCAAGGGCAACACGCCAAAGCGGTTGACGCTTTCACCGCCGTCCTCGAAAAGCTGCCGGCCGAGCGCGAGGCGGAGACGCGGCGGGTGCGAGTCGAGCGGGCCAAAGCAATGCTCCTCTCGCAGCAATTGCCCAAGGCGTTCGACGAGTTGACGCTGCTGGTGCCCGAATTGCAGAAGGATCCCCAGACCGATCCCGCGCTGCTCGCCGATGCGCGGCAGTCGCTCGCCAACGCCCAGTATTACCTGACCTGGCTGATGCGGCTCGAAGGTGATCCGCGCAGCGAATGGGAACCCGAGATCGAAGGCGCACGGCAGTCGTATCGCCTCCTGGCTGAGCAGGCCCAGGCGCGCGGCGACGAGGCTGCGACGAAGCAGCATCAAGAAGACCTTGAAGCGTCAATTCGTCTGGCGCGCATGGATCTGAGCGAGTTGCAGGCGTTGCCGCTCCCAAGCCAATGCAAGAGCTGCTGCAGCGGTCAGTGTCAGTGCAAGGGAGGCAAAGGCAAGGGCAAGTCGAAGGGCCAAGGCAAGACTCCGGAGAAGAAACAGGGTGATGAACAGGCCCGCGGCGCCAGCTCCGGTCCGCCGCCGGATGACGGCGGGAATTAGTCGCGTCCGACGAGTCGTGGGACACAATGCGTCCTGCGTTCACTCCGACGTTCAGCAGCACAGCCCCAAACGGGGCGCAATTCGATAGCCTAGGGCGCCAGCCCTGGGGAAGACATCAATCATCACGCGAAAGCCCCAACGGGGCGAGATTCCAAAGGACAGGATCGATTGACATACGCAGGAATTTCGCCCTGACAGGGCTCCGTCGGATGTTTACTTTCCATACCCAGGGCTATGCGCCCTGGGCTTTCGAATTGCGCCCCCTTGGGGCTGACGAAACTCCCAGTAGCTTCCACACACTCCCGCCTCGATGATTAATAAACAGCAGAGTCCTGACTTCATGATTCATCGCATCGTATTTGTGACCGGGTTGGTCGCTCTATGTTTTCCGTCGGATATTACTGGGCAAAATGGCGTGGCTCTCGGCCAGGCAGCAGCGCCGAGCGCGCCCGCACGGGCAACTCGGGCGAAAGTGGCTTCTGGAGCGGCAACACCGGCCTCACCGGCTGATCGGGCGACAATCGTCCCGCAGCCCGAATCGCCAGCCCTGCCCGCAGATGCTGCGACTGTCGCGACAGCAACGCCGAAGGCTGATTCGCCACGTCTCACAAAGCTCAAAACGCTGACATACGACCGTCGTCCCTCGGCCATTTTGCGAGCGTGGTCTGAACCAGCCGAGAAACCAGACGAAGGGGCGGCAGCCGAAGCGGCGAAACCAGCGGCCCGCACCGATTCGATCGACGACGATGGTGACGATGATGACGACGAAATCGCCGTCCCGGCACAACCACAGAATTTGAATCCGGCAAACGCCGCCGCCGCGCAAGCCGCCGCCGCTACGCAAACGCCGGAGATGAAAGCGCTCGATGCCGAGTTGAAAACGCTCCAGCGCAACGTCACGCTCGGCCGTTGGGCCGACGTCAAAACGTACCTGGCCGGGCTCCCCGAGATCGAAGGAAAAGAAGGCTATGCGCAGCTGCTCAAGGGGTTCGGTCCGGCGCCGGGCACCCCGCAGGCCATGCAGTTGCAGCAGCAGCGGAATGCGGGGATCGTGCCGGAACAGCATGTGTTCGCTCTCGACGATGTGATGGGCCTCGCGGCTGCGTGTCCGCACAAGCTCGAACGGCCGACGGTGCAGGCGCTGGCGCCGATGCTGCAAATCGCCATCCAGGCGGGGGTCCTGCCGCAATCAGTCGTCGCTCGTCTTGAACACGAAGCCGCGCGTCCCGCCGGCGAAACGCCGATGAATCGTACACAGTGCGCCTGGTTTCTCGTGGCGGCCAACATGACCGAAGAAATCGAGCGTTTCCTGCCAAGTCGAAATGAGGCGCTCGAACAAAAAGACGCCGAGTCGCTGATCCTTCTGGCCCGCTGCTTTTCTGCGAAATACGATCGCGACAAGAAGCCGCAAACAATCGAGGAATCCTGGACGTTGCTCGTTCCCGTGCTGACATTGCCGGAAGCCAAACCGCCGCAGCGCGACGAGGCTCTGAAAATGCTGATCGGATTGGTTCCGAAAGTTCGCGACGGGCTGGGCCAGGCATGGCTCGAGCAGAACTTCGCCGGCGAACCGCAGTTTGGCATGAAGATTCTCGCCGCCACGGGGACCGCCGCCGCGGGATCATTCATGCAGAATATCCACAACCCGGCCGAACGGCTTCGCGAGCTGCGGATCCAGAAGAAGATCGTCGACGCGCTTCTCGAAAAGTCCCCCGAGCGGGCCGCCGAATGGCAGGACGTGCTGCGTGTCCTGGCGATGGCCTGGCTCCGCGAAGCCGAGATCACCCGCAATCTTGATCGCTCGACGATGTATGGGCCGCGCATGCGCCGCGACATGTTCGGCAACATGTTCTACTTCGACGAAGACGGCGGGATGCAGATGCGGCAGCAGAACAATCAGGTCCAGCCGATTGGATCGGTCGATATCCTCGACATATCGCCCGGCGAGACGTGGATGGCGCGGCTCGAAGACTCACTCGTCCCCAAGTTTCTGGCGCTGCATGCGCAGTTATATCTCAAAGTCTCGGAAGACGAGCGGGCCTATCCTTATATCGAGCGCCTGGCCGCCTCGCAGCCGACTCTGGCTCGCGATCTGATTCACGAGTTCATCCGCACCTGGACGCGCAACCACGACCTGAACGCCAATCAGCGATACACCAATCCCTACATGTACATGTACGGGTTCGAGATGCGCTCGAACAGCATTCCGTTGACTAGATCGAAGCAGGAACGCAACCTCGACGATTTGGCCGGCTGGGTTGCCCGAATCCGCAAGCTGCCGATCAAGGACCTCGATGAGAGCCTCTTGGCGAAAGCGTTTACGACGTGTCATAGCACGGCCGAAGTCTACCGCATCGACGCGCTCGAAAAAGTGTTCGGGGCGATCGACGCGCTCGATGCCAAAACACTGGCGCAAATCGTGCAGCAGATGCGAGGCAACCTCACCGGCATCTGGCGCATGCCGGCCCAGCAGGAACAGCAGAAGACCCAGCGGAAGCAAAAGGATATCGAAGCTGAAGTGTTACGCGGCTACCGGGTCGCCAACACGGTTGCCGACCGCGGCCTGGTGAAGTATCCCGAGGACTGGCGATTGCGACTGGCCCAAGCCTGCCTCGCTCTCGATCAGAACACGTACAAACATCAGATCGCCCCTAGCTCGAAGTTTACCGAAGAACGGACCGCGGCGCTGGTGCAGATCCGGCAGGCGGCCGACCAATATGCGAAACAGGTGCCGACGCTTCCCGAAGCCGACCAGGAATGTACCGTTTACGAGCACTGGTTTTACGCGGGGCTCGGCGCCAGCGATCTGGGCCAGATCGACCACCGCGCGACGGCCGACCCGCGCCAACCGGCGCTGATCCGCGAGGCGATGGCCGCGCTCCCTGGCGAAGCGGCTGAAAAGCACCTGTCGATGTTCGCCAATGCTCTCTTTACCCGCATGAGCGCTCTCAAGCCCAACGTCAAATTCCCGTACTTGAAGGCTGGGTTCGAGATCGTCGGTGATCACAAGCAGGCCCGCGAAGCCCGCCGCGTCTACGACTACTACAAAGACCTCGTCTCCGAGATCAAGCTCGTGACGCGCGTCGATGGTTCAGCGAAAGTCGGACACGACGCGGCGTTCGGCGTGTTTGTCGAACTGCGACATACGCCCGAGATCGAGCGTGAATCAGGGGGCTTCGGCAAATATCTGCAGAACCAAAATTCGATGACGTTCGCCTGGAACTACGGACGCCCGCTCGAAAATTATCGCGACAAGTTCGACGAGGCGATCCGGGCCGCGCTGCAGGAGCACTTCGAAGTGCTCTCGGTGACGTTCCAGGAAAAAGACGTGCACTCGCGAGCCTCGGCCGAAGCCGGTTGGCGCACGACGCCGTACGCGTATCTGTTGGTCAAGGCGCGCGGTCCACAGATCGACAAATTGCCGTCGCTCAAGATCGACCTCGATTTTCTCGATACATCGGGCTACACGGTTTTGCCGGTGACTTCGCCAGCCCTGCCGATCGACGCTGTCCCGGACACGCCCGACCGCCGGCCGTACGAGAAGCTGCAAATCACGCAGACGCTGGATGAACGGCAGTCCAAAGACGGTAAGCTGATTCTGGAGGTGAAGGCCAAGGCGCGGGGCCTCGTGCCGCCGCTGGAAGAGTTCGTCGACGTCCGCGCCAGCGACTTCGAGGTGCAGAAGACGGAGGACGAAGAGGTCAAGGTCTCGCGGTTCGACCCGGAAAGCGGCGAACCGGCGATCATCTCCGAGCGAACCTTTACGATCACCTACGCCGGCCGCCAGGACCTGGCCGAGTTGCCGAAAGAATTCCGGTTTCCTGAGCCCAAGGTAGAGGTCGCCGAGAATTCGTACATGCGCTACGAGGACGCCGATCTCAAGACGGTCGAGTCGACCGTTTCGCTCGAACAGAAATACGGCGAAGTGCGACAGGTGTGGCCGTGGTACGTTGCCGGCGGAATACCCGTGCTGATCGCGATCGGCCTGGGATATCGTGCCGTGAGCAAGCGCCGCAAGACGCCACTGGCCGAAGGAGTCAAGCTGCCGGAATCGCTGACGCCGTTCTACGTGCTGGCGCTCTTGCGAAAGATCGAGGCGAAGAACGGCTTCGACGTGCGCACGAAGGACGAATTGACGGCCAGCATCCAGAATCTGGAGCGGTTCTATTTCGCCGGGGTCAACGGTCAGACGCCGCCCGACTTGCAGCAATTGGCCAAGCGATGGGTGTCACGCGCGAAGTGATCCACGGCAACGTGTGCGGAATACGGGCGGCCCAGCCGTCCCGACAGGGCGGCGGGGTCGCGCAGCGACAAGATTCGACACCGTTCGCGGTCCTCTGAAATTGAACCCTTCGTTCGCAGCTTTGCGAGTGGAAAGATCTAGTTTCATGCGGATCCGAATGGTGTCGAATCTTGTCGCTTCGCGACCCGACTGATGCTGCGCACGCGGTCGGGCCACCCGGTGGAGTTGTCGTTCCTCTTCACCATAGACAACCGCCATCACGACGCTACGATGGGGCCACCGCGGTCGCGCCGAATGGGCCGGCGCGCGGTACAGTTTCCGGAATGGACCCTGCGGATGACGGCGCTCGATCCGCCGCACCGAAGCAAAACGGATTTTGTTGCGGATGCTTATGAACACGCTCAAATCGCTGGCGACCGGCATCGGGGCGATTGCGCTGGCTTCGGCCGTCTTGCTCGTCTCTGATCGGCCGGCCAAGCGCGTCGTGATTGACGACGGGGCTGAACACGAATCCATGCGGCGGGTAGCCGTGTTGCAGCATGCCTCGCAGCCGATTATTGACGATGGCTACGCCGGCACGCTCGCCGGACTCGAGGAGAGCGGCTTCGTCGAAGGCAAAAATCTCGAGCTGGTGCGGCGAAATAACGAGGGGGACGTCGTCACGGCCAATCTCATGGCCCAGGAGATCGTCAGCGGCGACTACGACTTGGCGGCTTCACTGACCACCCCCAGCCTGCAAGCGCTCGCCGCGGCCAACAAAGCCGGCAAAGT
>DASYAR010000515.1:0-9449 GCA_036501235.1 Planctomycetaceae bacterium | reverse complement strand
AAAATCCTGACGGGCGGCGTCCAGGCATATTACGAATCACAGTTGGCCACGCTCCCCGAAAAAGACGATACGTGGCCTGCTGTGGCGACTGCGCCGCGCACGTTCGACCCGAAGCCCCTGCCCCGGTTGCCGGCTGAAATGCTGCAGTTTTCGTGCGGCTAGACTTCTTCGAATCGCGCCGTGAAATGCCGCAGCGCCGGCGGCTCGGCAACGATCCGCAGTCCGCGAATTTCATCGCGGCGTGCGAAAACTTCGACGATCGCCTCGATGACATAGTCGATATGCGATTGCGTGTAGACCCGTCTCGGAAACGCCAGCCGGAGAAGTTCCATCGGGGGTGGTTCATGCCCCGCGCCGCCGAACATCACCGAGCCGATTTCCACGCCTCGGATCCCTGCGTGCCGATACAACGCCACAGCCAGCGCCTGACCTGGAAACTGGTCCGGCGGAATGCGCGGGCAAAAAGCGGCCGCGTCGATATAGATCGCATGGCCGCCAGGCGGTTCGATGATTTGAACGCCCGCTGACAGCAGCTTTTCGCCCACATATTCGGCGCTGCGGATGCGATAACAGAGATAGTCTTCTTCCAGAACCTCTTGAAACCCTTGGGCCATCGCCTCGAGATCGCGGCCGGCGAGCCCTCCGTATGTCACGTAACCTTCGGTGAGAATGAGCAAATTGCTGGCTCGCTGGAAGAGCGCCTCGTCGCGCAGAAGCAGCAAGCCGCCGGTGTTCACCAGACCGTCCTTTTTGGCGCTAATCGTCGCGCCATCGGTCAGGTCGAACATCTCCTTCACGATCGCGCGCACCGGGCGGTCGTGTTGACCGGTTTCGCGCTGCTTGATGAACCAGGCATTCTCCGCAAAGCGACAGGCGTCGAGGAACAGCGGCACATGATACCGGTCGCAGACTTTGCGGATGGCGTGCAGGTTTTCCAAGCTCGCCGGCTGGCCGCCGAAACTGTTGCTGGTCACGGTGCACATCACCACGGGAACGTTCACAGAACCGACGCGCTCGATCAGCGATTGCAAAGCCGCCACATCCAAATTGCCCTTGAAGGGATGCCGCTGGCGCGGGTGGCGGGCTTCTTCGATCGGCAGGTCGACTGCCTCTGCTCCCGAATGCTCGATGTTGGCGCGCGTCGTGTCGAAGTGGGCATTGCTGGGGACGACTTTTTCCTTTCCGCCAATGAGCTCGAACAGAATTCGCTCGCTCGCCCGTCCCTGGTGCGTCGGTAAAATGTGCTGGAAACCGGTGATGTCCTGCAAGACGCGCTCAAAATGGAAAAAACTGGGCGACCCGGCATAACTTTCGTCGGCCTGCATAACGCCCGCCCATTGCAGGCTGCTCATAGCCCCTGTGCCGCTGTCGGTGAGCAAGTCGATCAGTACGTCGGCTGCAGGGATCAAAAACATATTGAAGCCGGCCCGGCGAATGATCGCCTCGCGCTCTTCCCGCGTCCGCATCTGCAGCGGCTCGATCACCTTGATGCGAAACGGCTCGATGATCGTTTTCATGGGATTTTGTGGGCTCGGGTTTCTGCAATCAATTGACCCAGCCATTGCATGTAAGGCGTGCCGCCCGTTCCGCGCGGATCGGCGATTCGTTTGTTGATGTATTCATCGGCCCAGCCGTAATGCACTTCTCGAAACGTCGCCATGGCTTCCAGGACGTCGTTGTACAATTCCTTGTCCGCAAGAGGCCGCACATCCCCCAGATTGCGGACGGCGGCAATGAGCCGTCGATGTTCCAGCGGCATGAAGTTCTGCATGTCGGCCAGATGATTGGTCAACAGCGACGGCACATGCGGAATCTTCATCAAAGCCACCAGCGTCGGCATGATGCTGCTCTGCGCACCGGTTTCTCCCCGGAAATTCATGGGCGTCGCATCGACCCCCTCGTAAACGACGTTTTCGAAGAACCGGATGTACGGACGGAATGTCTTGTAGTACAGCGCCGGATCCATGTTTTCCGGGATACGACGCAACACATTGACCTGCCGCCATACGCTCTCGCCGATTTGCCGCAGCGCCTGGTTGACGGCCACGCGATCCCCTGACTGCAAGGCATGCTCAGCCAAACCGATGCCCGCCAGAATTTGAGCCGCAATCTGCTCGATCTCGACATGCACGAGGATGAACCAGTGTTCGTCATACAGGTGGACGAAGTTTTGAATCGTATCGATATTTCCGAGTGCGATCGGTTGGGAGGGGTCGAACCGTTTCCAGTTGTACAGGGCATAGCCGTCGTAGCTGAGAATCGACGGGCGAGACAAGCGTTCGCAGGCGTCGCACAAGGGGACAGCCAGATTGCGCGGGAGAATGCCCACCGGTGGTTGACCGACCTGATTGATATATGCCGAGGCCAGAAATCCAAGCCGCACGTAATACAACCGTAATTGCAGGATTGTCTCGGCCGGATCATCCGGCTCTCTCCAGGCCGGAATCGTGAGTCGGCGTGCGCGTTCGCGAAAACCCGAATCGTGCAGCAAGCTGGGGAGGTCGCGACCGATCTCATCGAGCTCAGTCAGGGGGCTGCCGTGCGGAAAAGCGCACAATGGATCTCGTTGCGGTAGAAATCCATGTTCTGTGAACGAACGGTCCATGGATTCGAATCCTGCGGTCCCTCAACCGGCAGTCAGTGCCGCTTGCAAATGCTCTTCGTAGGCGACGCATTCTGACAAGACGTCATTCCCCTTTCGTAATGAGCGTAGCAAAATCCCGCCACATCGACAAAGGAACGGATGATTGGGCGGTCGTGCAGGAGTACGTCGATTTGACAGGCAGGAAACGTGGCGTAGGGTTCAACCGTCAGTCTCGCCCGACGAAGGCCTGCGCGAGGAACATGCCGCCGGTGGTTTCGACAGAATCTTCATTAAACCCCGCCCGTCCGGCAAGATTGCCAGTCACCTGGAGTTGCGTCGGATTGGCGACTGTCTGCCTCTTTCTGGCCAATGCCTGGCGGACCGAAGCAGATGCCGACTTGTGGGGCCATCTGCGATTCGGGCTCGAAACGCTGTCCACTCATAAACTGCCGGAGACCGATCCCTATTCCTACACGGCAGTCGGGGCCGCCTGGACAAACCACGAGTGGCTCAGCGAGCTGATGTTTGCCGCGTGTTACAGGGCGGGTGGAACGTGCGGCCTGATCCTGCTGCGGGGGGGGCTGCTGGCTTTGACGTTTGGGGCGATCGGAATCATCGTGGTGCGCAGGCGTCTGTCTCCCACGGCGACCCTGGCGCTGGCCCTGTTCGGGATCACATTTCTCCCGGAATTCTACCGCATTCGCCCGCAGATGTTCACGTACACGGCATTTGCATGGCTGATTGTCGCCTGCGACGGGTACAGAGCCGGAAGTCGCTGGATTTTGGCCGGATTGCCGATCCTGTTCGGATTGTGGTGCAACTTTCATGCGGGATTTGTCGCGGGTCTGGGGATCTTGGGCATCTACTGGTGCAGTTCCATATGGGACGCGGTGCGTGAACTACGAGCGGATTCTTCAGAATCAAGCCATTCGCCGGCGGACGGCACACGAAGTGCGCCTGCTACTCTGAGTGGCGCGGAATGGCAATTTCTGGGATTGGTGCTAGCGGCCTGCGTGGCAGCCACCCTCTGCAATCCGTACGGAATCGAGTATTGGCGGTATGTCCTGGCCGCCATTACCATGCCGCGACCGGCAATCTCCGAATGGGGGCCGGTCTGGTCGCATCATCCGCTCGTCTGGGCCTGCTATCTGGCCGCAGTGCTCGTACCGATCGCCTGCTGGCTGGGGAGCACTCGCCGGGCCGCTGTCGCCGAAACGGCTGCATTCGTGCTCGTGGCATATCTCGCAGCGCGGCATGCACGGCACATTCCGTTCGCGATGATCCTTGGCGCAGCCGTCTTCAGCCGTCGCTGGACGGAGGCGTGCGAGCGATGGGGCGCAGTCAAGAATGCCAGCCGAACAGGGACCGGGACCCATGTTCTGCGGGAATTCGGATCGCCGGAGAATCTGGCAGTGCCTGGCCGCTTTGTCCTCGCGCTGCTCCTTCTGGCGGCGATTCTCGGGAGTACGACAAAGCTCTCCCGAGAAGTTGCGGCGGCACAAACCGAGGGGATATTGACGGTTCCTTCCGGGCTCTATCCCGTCGCGGCGGTGGCCTTCCTGGAAGACCACCAGCTGGCCGGCAATCTCTATTGCGGATTCAGTTGGGGGGAGTACTGTCTCTGGCATCTTTCACCACATTGCCCCGTCTTCTGTGACGGGCGTTATGAGACAGTCTATCCGGCCGAAATCTCGGCTCTGGCACTCAGCCCGCTTTCAACGCAGGCCGAACGATGCGCAATCGTGGAACACTACCCAACCGAAATCGTGCTGGTTCCGGCGGACGCCCCCTTTGCCGGATGGCTCGCCGAGCGCCATGATTTCGCGGAAATTTATCGCGACGAGCTGGCCCGCATCTTTCTCAAGCGCTCGGAGAAGTTTGCCGACACCTTGCAGACTTTCTCGGGCCCGTCGCGGGCGACGGGCGCCGCGGCTCCCCAGGTCCCCTTTCCGGGTTGATCTGCGGCAGCACGCCGAAACAAAATCATCGGGGTTTCCCGCATAGAAGCCCAGGGGAAGCGTCCGATTCTCGGATGATTCCGAAGGCCATAGATTTTCATGAGTTGATTCGAACGGCAGCTTTTCCAGGGAGCCCAACATGCGAATGCTCGTCTATTCCGCTCTGGCGCTGGGAGTTGCGTGCGCTCTGTTTCTGGGGTTGTCTGACCGATCCGAAATCTTCGAAGAATGGAATCTAATAAGGCCCGAAATCGCGACGCCTATTGCTGCGCAGGCATCGACCCGCACGGCAGTCGGCCCCCGGTGGACCACGCCGACAAACGTGCCGCGCGCAGCAGAAAATGCCTCGGGCGTCCACGAGGCGTTGTTTCAAACGGGCGACATGTTCATCCGCGCCTGCCGCGAGCAGGCGAGCCACACGCTCGAAACGCAGGTCGCCGCGGCGGCCGAATTCATCGACAAAAACGGAAACGTGTATCGCGGTCGCGACAAGGTCGTAGAAGCCGTGGCCGGCATGTACTCGCAGCCTGCTGATGCGCGCCTGGAAACACAGATCGAGTCGATTCGATTTGTCAGTCCGACGGTGGCCATCGAAGACGGCACCGGCGCGCTCAATGTGAAATCGCAATCCCCGGTTCGCAGCCGCTACACGGTGGTGCACGTGAAAACCGGGGGCAAATGGGTGGTGGCGAGTCTGAGAGAGAACGCCGTGACGGCCGATCAATAGACAGGCATCGGGAGATTACCGATGCCTGCAGCGGGGGACGTCCTGATTGTTGTCCAGTGAAATCCGGCCTAGATTTGGTTTCCGGACATATTTGCCACCGAACGGCTGCCCGCCCTCCAGCGGGCCCAATTCATCTTAGGAGCGAAGCTGATGGAGATTATTCTGGAACGTCTGGATGAACCGGAACCACAGGGAATCGTCCTCGAAACGGAAGATTTCAGCGTCGCGCACCCGGAATATATGATCGGCCGGGCCGAAGACTGCGACCTGCGGTTGCAAAACCGTTTCGTGAGCCGGCATCACTGTGAATTGATCGTCGACGGTCGTGACCAGGTCCTGCGGGTGCGCGACTTGGGGAGCCAGAACGGGACATTCGTCAACGACGGGGCGGTGAACGACGAATGCGAGCTCAAAAACGGCGACAAGCTCGTGATCGGGTGCATCCCTTTCGAAATCCATATCGGGTAATCAAATGACGCTCACGAGTTTCCTGATCTTGCTGGTGATTGCCGGGGTTTGCGGCAGCCTGGGGCAAGCCCTGGCCGGATACTCTCACGGCGGATGCCTGGGGTCGGTCGTGCTGGGAATGATCGGTGCGCTGCTGGGCAACTGGCTCGCGAATTTTCTGGGCTTCGGTGAGATTCTCGCAATCCGCGTCGGGTCGCAGTCATTTCCGATCGTCTGGTCGGTTATTGGAGCGGCCCTGTTCGTGAGCCTGCTCAAGCTGCTGCACCCCAGTCCGCGAGACTAAATCCCCCTACGTCCCGCGCTTCCGGCATGTTCATCACGCCATTGGCCGGTTTGGCGCCGCGGATTCCAAGGGCCGGGGATGACTGATTGTTTTCATGGCCTATGCTTGAAAACGGTTTGGCACTTCTCAGGTTCTTGCAACAGGGGGATCATCATGAAGAAAATCGCAGTCATATTGAGCATCGGGTCGGCATTGAGTGCCGCTCCGTTGTGGGCAGGCCTCGGGCATCTGGCCGCGTCTCATCCCGCGATCGCCGCCGTGGCCCCGGGGTCGACGGTGTTCTTCAAGGACATCCCGGACAGTGTCGAAGGCGACCCGGAGAGCGATGGCGTGGTCGATCCGACCCCGCAGGACGACGGATCGGACGGTGTCGATGACGGCTCGGGCGACGGACAGCCTGCGTAAACGTCATCCGCACTCCGGGCCAGCAAACAGCCGCGAATAAACGCGGCTGTTTTTGTTTGACGGAGACGTGCGAGCAGATTTTCCAAAAACTTGAATTTTTTAGTGGCAGACGTTTGACTCAACCCCAAACCGACCTAGGTTTCAATTGGCGCATGGAGGCGCAATAGCGAAACCACCTAGCCCTTCTCAGACGGACCGCCGGTTTCGCCTGCTGTGTATCCCGCGTCTTGTCCAGCCGATTCCGGCTACAGCAAATCGTGAAGGTTCGTTCACAGGGAGCCAAGCATGTACGCATTCTGGAAAAATCAGTCGACAGGTGTGGAAGCAGCGACGAAACGACGTGGCGCCATGGCCGTGCTGGCCGGTCTCTCGCTGACCGTCTTGTTCGCCATGGTGGCCTTCGCCGTCGACGTGGGGATGATCGCCCTCACCGAGGCCCGTTTGCAGAAGAACGCCGATGCCGCGGCGCTCGCCGCCGCGCAGCAATTGAGCGGCACGCTCGACCCCTCGACGGTTCGCGCCAATGCCTGCCTGGCGGCCCAGAACGTGTACATTGCCAATGTGGGGGGCAATGCGGCCCACGCCTACTTCGATCCGAACCAGGACGTCCTGTTCGGCCAGTCGGCGTGGAACTCGCAATCCCAAACCTATACCTACAATTGGGGCAATCAATACACGCCGTACAACGTCGTGCAAGTTTTCGGCCGCCGCATCGTGCGGCAGCCCGACCCGAATTACAACTATCCGCTGGATCAGCGATTGCCGCTCTTTTTTGCGCCGGTCCTGGGACAAAACTCAGCGTCGATTCAGACGTCGGCGATGGCGAGTTTCATGCCGCGCGACATCATGCTGGTTCTCGATTTCTCGCATTCCATGTGCTACGACAGCCAGTTCTATCGCCTGGGGCTGCTTTCTCAATCGCAAATCGAAACGTCGCTGCTCAACATCTGGCAGGACCTGGGTTCGCCCGTCTATGGCAACCTGCAGTTCACCCCCAGCACATTGACGTTTAAAGGTCCCGCGGCTTCGGGGAGCAATCCCTACATCACGGTTGCCTGGCAGGGGACGTCGGTCTCCGTCACGTCCGGCCAGACCATCACCAAGGTCCGGTTGAAATATTCGAACAACGTGGCCCAGACGTTCAGCGGATCGGGCAAAACCGGCACGTTTCAGGGAACCGGCAGCAGCAACGGCCAGGAAATCGTCTCATGCTGGGTGCTTTCGGGGGGCAATGCCAATCAATCGACCGGCGGTTATGGCCTGAATTTCAGTTTTGCCAACACGAACGTCATCTCGGCACTGGGTTTGACCAATGTCCACTACCCGTACCCCGCGGGGAGCTGGAGCGAGTTCGTCGACTATTGCACCGGTGGCTCGGCGGACGTCGTCAACGCAGGATACCAATATCAGTTCGGCGCCATGCTGTGGGTCAATTACTTGCAGGACATTCACGGCTCGTATGCGGAGACGCCCGATCTGTGGAAGACTCGTGAAATGCCGACTTATATCCTCAAACAGGGAGTGTCCTCCTTCATCAATTACCTGACGTCGGCCCAGGCGGATGATCGGGTGGGCCTGTCGATCTACAGCACCGGCGATTCGATCGGAGCCATCCTCGAACAGGGACTCACGACGAGTATCTCCAACGTCAATACCATCACGCAACAGCGGCAAGCCGGCCATTACGACCCATACACGAACATCGGCATGGGCATGCAAGTGGCCCGTAAGGAAATCGAAAAGAACGCCCGCCCGCGGGCCTTCCGCTTGATGGTCGTGATGACGGACGGCGTCGTGAACCGGCCCACGAATGCGACCGTCGGCACAAACCTCGTTCTGTCGGAGGCGGCAGCTGCCGCCGCGGATAATATCAAGATTCTCACGATCAGCATGGGAGTGATGGCCGACGTGGACCTGATGCAGCAGGCGGCCAATGCGACTAACGGCATCAACTTCGTGGTGCCCGGCGGCTCCGACTATGCGACTTATCAGCAGCAATTGCTGCAAACCTTCGAAACGATTGCCGCCAGTCGCCCGCTCCAGTTGATCAGCGGCCAATAACCACGAACCGCCCGCATCCCTTCTGGCGGGGTCCGCAGCCAACGCCGCGGACCCCGCGCGATCAGAGCCCCTACGAGACCAGGAGACGAACATGCTCAGCATCCGCCGAAACCCACAGATTCCTCAGTCTTCCAACCAGGAGTGCCGGCGCGGGGTCGCAGCCGTCGAAACGGCGTTGCTCTTGCCCGTATTCATCGCCGCCGTCCTGGGCTTGGTCGAACTGGGTCGCGGGATCATGATCAGCCAGCTTCTGGAAACGGCTGCTCGCAACGGAGCGCGTCTGGCAATCATCGATGGAACGACCAACGCCCAGGTGACCTCGAACGTGCAGACGTTCCTCTTGACGACCGCCAACATCGCGCCTGGCAACATTACGGTGGCGATCGCCGACAACGGCAGCGGCAGCGCTCCGCTCGCCAATGCCACCACGGGCGACACGATCTCCGTCACGGTTAGCGTTCCCTTTTCGACCGTGAGCTGGCTGCCGCCGAATTACCTGAAGGGCGTCACGTTGTCGGCCCTGTGCGTCATGCAGCACGAATAACGACGGCGCTCGATCCCTCATCACCCGATCTTACGACACCGAATACTGATTGCACCGAGAGGAGATTGTCATGTTCAGATTCCGCCGATCCGAGGCCGTCCCATCCCGCATCCGTCCCGACCAGCCCCGTGGAGTCGCGGCCGTCGAAATGGCATTGGTCCTGCCGGTGTTCGTCCTCACGGTTCTGGGAGTGATCGAAATCGGGCGGGCGATGATGCTCACGCAAGTTCTCGAGAATGCCGCCCGCACCGGGGTCCGCTCGGCGATCCTCGGCAGCACGACGAATTCACAAGTCACGACGACAGTCCAGAGTTTCGTCAACAGCACGACGAACGTCCCGACCAGCAACGTGACCGTCACGATCGGCGTCAATGGAAACAACAGCGCGTCGCTGTCAACCGCCGAACCCGGCGACACGA
>DASYAR010000514.1:0-15872 GCA_036501235.1 Planctomycetaceae bacterium | reverse complement strand
AAAAACCGCAATTCCCCAGATGCCGCACTTCCATGATTTTTGCCCGTTAAAGATGCGCACCGTCACCCAGACGGCAAACGATCCAACGGCCGCACCGATGATTGCCTGAATCGCAATTATCGCTTCATCCATTGTTGGATTGTACGGGTACATTGAAGAGTACGTATCATAAACGTCACGGATTGTCGGCAGGACGAGCGGGGGGTTCGAGAGGGAGCGTGGCGATGCCATGCACGGAAAGGTAACCGCCGTGCGGATCACTGGGATTTTTGCCGGTCGAATCGTATCGCCAGACCTCGCGCCCATCGAGCATGGCGACCGATGTGCTGCGAGTGGAAAGGATCAGACCAAACCGCCAGATCGAGCCGCCGGCCGGCTTTTCACCCTGTTCCACGAGCAGGATCACCTCGGGATCATTCCCTACCACCAGCGAGAACAGGGCGCCGTCGGCGGCGTTTTCGGGATAGCGGTCCAGCGGTGTCGGGAGCAATCGCAGCTCCCGTTTGCCGCGGGTGGCCTCCTCGGTGTAGGCCGAAAAGCGGCGCGCGATCGCCTTCAATTGTGCCAGTCGTCCGGCACGGTTGGCCGCCGGCTTAGGCGCTTCGGGAACGTCTCGCATCTCGACCCCCGGCGAATCGGGAGTCCAGAACGTCTTCCCGTCCCGCAGGCCGGTCACCTGTTCGTCGGGACGAGCCAGGCTGTGCACGGCGTGACAATAGACGCGTCCCGCTTTGCCGTTGAGGTACGAAAACAACTGCCCGACGACGACCGGTCGACCCTTGTTTCGCCAGACGTAAGCCACCCCGTGAATGCTCCCCTCTTCCAAGGGATTGGTCCAGCGCAGGATGGGCGTGGGATCGAGTTCCAGCTCGACATGGCCCGGTTCGAGATTGAAACGATAGGCGTGGGCCGCCTCATGGTGATAGAAGGCATACCAGGCTTTCACTCCGTCCCCGGCAGCCGATTTCTCCGGCTGGCGTTCCTGCCCCCGGAGCACGCTGCACGGGAACAGACACGCGACCACCAGATACGAAATGCTGGTCTGCAGTTTGAAGTGCATTATCGCTCGCCATTTTCAGGGATTGACGGGGACAGCCGACGATGCAGATTACACCAACTCATTTGACTCGCGGCAATGAAGCCGCCTTCCGGACCTTGGCAAGCGCCGCGCAGTGCCTGTGATTTACGGTTTCAACCCGCCGGAGGTAAGCTGGGGAACTGGGAAGTGCCAGCCATAATCCTATGGGGAATTGTCGCAGGAAACGAGGCGCCGAGTTCTCGAGGACGGACCGAACGGCAGTGCGGGATGGGTCACAGTCGAAGCGAGCGATGGCCCTGACCGGATGGCACGAACGCGCTCGTTTCGCTCGTTGTCCAACTCGTCGGGGCCATCGCTGGGTTTCCGGCTCTGGCAATGCTGTCACCAGTGCGACGTCTGGTTGGCCGCAATGCGACATTTCAAATTCACGCTCTGACCCCGCCACACGCCGCATCGCGAGCGATGTTCTGACAGGTAGTCGTATGCGATCCTGGCCAGTTCCGCCTTGTTTTTCACCTGTTTTCAAGTAGTATTAAAAGGGAGGGGCACACCCTTCCGTTCGGCTTTTTTTCCCTGGGGCAGTGGCGAGTCTGGCCGGCATCATTACTGGCGATCATCACCAAGAAGGGCGACCCCTGACGGGCCGTCGGGATCGGCTTTGATACTCAACAAGATGCGTCCTCGGCTCTCGATCGGAGCGAGTGATTTTTCCATCCATCCCACGAAATGGAGGAAAATGGGTGCGAACTCGTCTCAAAACCGCCCTGACGTGTCTCGAAACCTGCCTGACGCGTCTCAAAACCTGCCTGACGCCGCTCAAACCGGCCATTTTCTGGAATGCCTGATTGGACATCCACTATCGTCGTAATACGAATTCCTGAAATCATTTGCGTCGCTATTTTCGACCTGGAAGGGGCCAATTCGCAGCCGTGCCGTCATTTCGGATTGGGATCACTGCGATTGACGCAAATTCACCTGTCGTCGGCGGATATGAAAAGACTCGTTGCCCGCACTGAGCCGTCGCGTGCGCCCGGCATTATTCACGACGAAGGGTATGCACAAACAGATTTCGATGCTTCGTTTCCAGGGCGTGGCTCCGTGACATCCCCGACTTCTTCGCACGTCAGGCGGAACTTACGGGAGCGAGACTGGCAGCTCATACACCAGGACGTTGCGGTAGGTGATGCCGGTGAACTCGCCGTCCAGGCAGATCAGTCCACGAGGGGCCACGTCTTTGCTCACTGCCGGCGTGTCGAGAACGTCAACGCCGTTGATCGTAACCCGTACGCGATCTCCGGCGACGCGCAGTGCCAGCGTGTTCCACTCGCCGTTCGGTTTCACGGCATTCGAACGAGGCGCTGCAACGCCGAACAGGCTGCCCGTCGAGAATTTGTCGGCCTGGTTGCGAACCGCATAGTCCCCGACGAGGTGGATTTTGAAGGCATTTTTGCGTAACTCGCCGGCATTCTTATAGTGGAAGTAGACCCCTCCCTGCGACGTTTCAGAAACCGTCTTCCATTCGAGCGTCAGGAGAAAGTTGTGATATTCGCCGGGCGACGCCAGGTAGGCGCCCGGGGATTTGGGACCGGTCACCGTAAATTCGCCCGGCATCGGCGATTCCCAAGTCTGCTTTCCGACCTTGTTCCACGTGATGCGCGCGTACATGCCGTCGCGCAGCTCGCGGGCCTGGGTGGCGCTTCGCGATTTCGGCGCGGAGGAAATGAGCTGTTCGATCTGCGTGAGGGCGACCCCCAGGTTGTCGCGCGCAATCTCCTGTTCGATGAGGTGCAGCCGGCGCGAGTATTTTTGTTCAGCGACATCCTTGCCCGCCGCCCCGGCCCGATCGAAACGCAATTGCAACTGCTGCTGACTGACCTTGTGGGCCTGCGACAGAAACGTGGCAATCTCGAGCTGCGCGGCCTCGTCACCGCGCTCGATTCGCTTATCGACCAACCCGACCAGATCGAGCGGCGCGAACTCGGCAAGATCCTTGCTCACCGATTTGCCGCTCCCTTTGATTTTTCCCGACACAACGCCGTCTGCATAAGACTCGAACTCGACCTGGACGGGCCCGACCTTGACGAGATCTCCCGGTTTGAGCTGCGCGATCGTTTCGTCGACGCGCTGCCGGAAGCGAATCAGGCGGTTCACGTCCTCGAGGTCCCAGGCGAGCAGCTCTTTGGCGGCGGCGAACTGTGCATCGCCCTGCGCCGCGACGACCAGGGCTCGCGCGGCGGGATAGTCGCCGGCCGCCGCCAGTTTGTCGAACTTGTTTCGAAAGTCGGCGTAGGGGAGCGGAATCGTACGCGGATCGGGAGGAAGAGCAGGTTTTTCTTCCTGGGGCACAGGCTCGGCAGGCTTCCGGGCATCGTCCCCCAGTCCTGGGAAGGTCGGCGAGTTATGCGCTGTTTCGCGCAGTGCGAGGGGCTTGCCGATCGGCACATAACCCCATCGCGGTCCTTCGGCGACCCGCACCGCATACAGTTTTCCGGCGGCCCGTGGGTTGTCGGAATAGTACAACCATTGTTCGTCATCGCTCACGCAATACTGCCGGTATTCGTCGCGCGGAACGTAACCGTCGAAACCGAGCTCGCAGACGGTTTCGGGTTCCGAGAACGGCGACGCGAGGTCGACCCGGCTGGCGCGGAACAGCCGTTCGCCGTCGAACCAGAATTGGCGCAACCCATCTTCGGTCAGCCGCGGATGTCCGCCCGGAACACGAGCGGCGCGGGCCTCTTCGCCGAACGGCTTGCGGAGCGATTTGCGAGATGCAGCGCGGAGGGTGATCTTGTCGTTTCGCGCCACCGTGTAATACAGCGTTTTTCCGTCCGCAGAAATCTGGGCCGAGGGCCAGACGTCTTCGTCTTTGTCACTCTGCCTCAACACCGGGCCCGATTTAAACGGCAAGCTGGCATCATTGCGAACCGACGCGCGAATCTGTGCCTTGGCGGGCAGGGCGTATGCCATGAGCAAGCCGTCGCCCGTCACGCTCGGACTGGCCGGTCGTTCGGAATTCTTGGCGACCAGCTCGGGGGGGCCGAAGTCGTCATACAAATTCGCCCGATGGGAAAGGTAGATGCCCTTGCCGTCGGCTTTTTGTCCGGCGAGCCACAATGTCAGGCCATCGGCGGAGATAAACGGGTCCCAGCCCGGTCCCCCGGCATTGATCTGCGCCAGCTCGATCGGCTCGCCGACTTTTGCGAGGCCCATCCGCGAGGCGAAAAAACCGGACGGCGCAGCGAATGGTTCATAGACCGCCGTCAGGTCGAAAGTTTGCTCCCGAGTAATCGCGATCGACTGAACCAGATCGCGAAATTTCTCGCGGACGATCGTGAGGACGTGGCTTCCCCTGGGAATTCCGATTTCGCAGGGAGTCGTCAACTTTTTACCGCTGCGGTCGCGGGCCAGCACGCCGTCGACAAGCACGAAAAAGCCCGGCTCGTGCGTGTGCACCTGGCAGGCGATCGTCTTGAACTGCGGCGGCTCGGCCGGGGCGCCGGCCTCGTGCTTTTTACGGCGAGTTTTTCCCGACGCCGCCACCGCCGAATCGGATTCGTCACCTGCGGCGTCTCCTTCGCTCCGCCGCGCGGAAACGACCATCATCCAGACGATTCCCGCCAGCATCAGAGCGACGAAGCCCCCCACAACAACCGAGAGGGGCTTATTTTCCAGCAGTCGCTGCCAGGCCGATTTCGACGCGAGGTTTTTCTCGGCGGGTTGCCGCACGTCGTGCGGCGACGGAACGCCTTTTACGCCTCGCTTTCGCCCCGGTGTCTCAGCCACGATACGTCTCTGTTCGGATTCAGGAAGGCCCGCTTCACTTTAATAGGATCTCAGCGTGAACACGAGCACTTGTTCCGAATTGCGGCGACGCAGCTTGAATCCCAGCGACTTGTACAATCGCACCAGGTCGCCGCGATAGGCTCGGCTGGCCGCGTCGGTCCGCATGATCTTGCCACCGGTGACGTTGTTCGGCAAGTGCACCACCACCTCGACGACCGAGTGATATTTGCCGAGGTCCTTAAGGATCGCCGGCAGAAACGCGGCCGCCAAGTTCATTCCGCGGAAAGAGGGAGCGATGAACAAAGAACCGGTGACCCAGCTGGCGATTTTTCCGGTCCCGGAACCATGCGCCGCGGTTTCGTATTCGAGCAATCCGACGATCAAGTCGCGGAATTTCGGACGGACGAATCGCATGGCGTAAAATTGCGAGCTCGAATTGGGCGAGGAAGCACCCTTGCGCTCGGCGTACCATTGATAAATATCCAATCCGCGCACGTCGGTCGCGGAAATGTTCGACGCCCTTCGCGCCCGTTGCGGGGCCTGGACAGGCGAGAACTGATCCAGCCGGCATTGCTCGTTGAGAAATGCCGAAAATTCGCGACTGTAGATCGGTTGGATGATCGGCCACCATTGCCGGAACGACGCCGCACGAGTCCATCGATGAAACATGTTCATCCAGCCGGCGTTCAACGGCAGGTTCCAGGTGCGTTCCAGATGCAAGCCCACATAAGCGTCCTCCATCACCTGCACCATCTCGGTGATCACGACGGCTTCATGCTGGGGCAGATTTCCGGGAGGCACGGTTGCCGTCGGCTGTGGCGGCGGCCGGTCGACTTCGGGCAGGATCTCGGCGATTAAACTGTCGCATCCGCTCTGACGCAAGCGGGCCGTGAATTCGGACAGCCGCTTCGTCTGCACGAGCATCCGCTCTTCCTGATCGGCGGGAGCGGGATACCATTGCCAGTATGCGTCTGTGAACAATCGATAGCGCGAAAGGGCCGGGTCGGAGTCCGACTCGAGGAACCTCAGTGCGGAGCGCGCGGCGTGTTCTCCGAGCCGACGATACGCTTCCCATTGCGCTTCGTCGTAAAACTGGTCGATCGTCGTTTCCTGGGGGAAGGCCTTGTTGCGGACCCGGTATTGTTCGACGTCGTCGGGCTCGTTGCCGACGAAGTTCGGTTTGAAGTACAGAATGATCCCCTGATCGTAATCCGATTTCGGATCGTAGTGGATCGTCCCGACGACCATGTGCTGCGCGGCCTTGCCGTTCGGATCGGGAACCAGCGGCGAGACGTCGAGCTCGATTTCGACGCCGAAGTCTTCGCGAATGCGGCGCATCGCGTTGCCGAGATCGTCGAACGCGTACTCCGTGTCGGCGCCGCAATCGGAGACGATGATGTACCGGCAATGCCGGCGCACCAATTCATACAACCCGAGGTTCTCGAAATGGGCGCCGTCCGAGAGGTGCACGTCAGCGTCGACGGGCTGCGTCGGGGGACCGGCAGACGACGGCCGATACTGCATGGCGCTCTGCGAATCGGACCAGAATTCCTTCAGAAACAGCCAGCCGGGAAATCGGCGCGTCGAGTTATCCGCCGCGACCGCGGGATGCTTCGTCCACAATCCCAAACGCAGGTTGAAGGCCGCCATCAGAAAGGTCACAGCCGGCCCCAATTGTCGAGAGACCGAGCCCATTTGCGTATTGAATGCGGCGGCCGACGCCGTTAATGCGGCGCCGAACGTCATGACGGAGTCGGAGCGCCAAAAGTCGCCCAGCGAAACTCCCAATGCGGACACGACGGCGCTTCGAGAACCCCGGCCCAAATTGGCCAATTGATCGCCGGCCAGGTCGTTGGCGGCGCAACACACCAGATGCAGCGGGCGATAACACGCTTCCGGCCGTTCCAGATCACAGAGCTTGAGGTCGTCTTGGGAATGCTCGACCGGCGAGCGATTGTCGATCGCCTGCGCCGTCCCGCCCGTCCGACCGGCGGCCGCGGCATTCGAGGCACCCAGATATGCGCGCACGATCCGGATCCGATAGAATGCTCGCAAACCAAGTTGTTCGGGATCGACGAGCCACAGGATCGCGATCACCACGATCACGTCGGCCCCGGCGCAGGCCGCTGCGAGCCAGCCTTCGCGGCTCGAGAGCAGCAGGGCCGATATGACGACGAGCCCCGACCCCGCCACAAGATAGGCCAGAACCTGTGGAACCAGGGGCCGCAGTATCGAGGGCAAGTCCCCTGTCTTGGCACGCGTCGGATTGGCATTGACCCACGCGCGAAGCCGCCGAAAAACCTCTGCGCCGGCAGCCAGCACGCCGACCGATCCGGCGGTCACACGGAATGCATCAAATTTGCTGCCCAGATATCGCGCCGTCTCCCAGGCTGCGGCAAAAACGATCCACAAGACGACGGCGTTCAGCAACCAACCGGAGATGCGGCGGAACGCCGCGGCTTTTCCTTCATCTCGTTTCCAGAACAGCCGCTGCCAGAGGGGGCGTAGAAGGATCAAGATGGTCAAGGCGCCAGCCCAGGCGACGGCCGGCCGAAAGACCAACCATTGGACGCCTGCCGTATGGTCCCATGGGAAAACAACCGCCAATAAGGAGTCCGTCGGATTGTCGAAACCAACAGCAACACCAGGAATCTGCGCGGAAACAATCAGGACAATTGCAGCGGCCAGCCCTGCCATCCCGATGAGCTCCAGCGCCGACCGGGAAGCCGCCCGGGGATCACTCGTGTCGAAAGACGAAGATTTCCGCCAACGGCGCTCCAGACCAAACAGCCCTGCCCAAGTCACAATGCTCATCGGAACGGCGCCGAAGATCGTGCATCCCAGCAGGACTTGTCCTGCGAGCCAAAAGATGACGGCCCACGCCAGAAGCGATGCCGCCAGAATCATCGTCGGTGCGCAACCACTCACGACGGCGATGATTCCCTCCCATAAGTCCGTTTGGAAGAATCCCGCACGCGGCACCAGAAAATTGCTGAACTCGCGCAAGTGCCGCACCTCGTTCGCCTCATAGGAGCCGGAGATCACGTTGCTCGTCGCAGCGGAAACCGGCGAGCCTGACGCCGGGCGCGGGAACTCCGGCGGCACGCCGTGCTTCGCGTGGCGATGTTTCCACGCCGACCACCAACCGCCGATGTAGCCCCCGCCTGAGACGGTCGCGAGATAGTCGACAAGTCCCAGGACGCGGTGATGGTCGAGGCCTTGCAGCAGGCCGAGATTGAACGTCGCGCTGCGGATGCCTCCCCCAGAGAGCGCCAGTCCGACCCGATCCGGATCGAGAAACGACACAAACGGCTCACCGGTGGCTTCGTCTGTGCGGCATTCAAACCCGGCCCGCAGTTCGCTCCCATCAATACCGGAAATGGCCTCGACGTCGTCCAGCACATCCCGCGCCTGGGCCGCCAATTGGGCCTCCGTCGTGTCGGTCCGCGACGGCTGCGACCTCGCCCGAGGGGCTTCCGCCGTGGCGATGAACGGCGCTGCCCCGAAGGCCGTCATCCTGATAGCAGCAGCAACCGCCGGGCGGAACACGCGCGCCGCGAATTTCACCAGGGGATCTTCGGACAACGGATTGTGTTCGACGTCGTGCTGCAAGTGGTCGCCCTCGACGTCCGTCGTTGCCGTTTTGCCGATTGCCAGCGCCGTCAGACCAGCTGCGCCCTCGAAGACCTTTTCCTTCATGGGCCGGGCTGCCGCCGCGCGGTTGGCATGCTGCTTTCGCGGTTGGAGCCGCTCGAGGACTTGCGGGGGAAGCTGTTCACTGTCGAGCGCCAGCAGGTCGGCCATCGTCAACAGCCGCGTTTCTCGTTCGTACAGATCACGGAACGATCCCTGCTGAATCTCGACACCGGCTGGTTCCCGCGATTCCCGCGGCGCATCGGCCGACTTGGCGACCTGTGACATGTGGCCCTCTCGATCGTGTTGGCCCACTCCGAACGATCGCGTCGATCAGAGCAGCGCAGACTCGACGGGCGCTCAGCCGACCCGCCGTGGCTCGTCGCCAGTGTGCCAGAAGAGTGACGTCGACGCAACCATCCGGCAGTGACGTTCTGATTACAGGTTTTTTGACCGACGCACCGCAACGACCACAACATCGTGTGTCTCGTGAGAGACGCAGCCCCGATTTTCCACAAAATGATGTTTTTGTTTGACAATTGCCGAGCGCGGTGCCTATGATCCGCTCGTATTGAAGCGATGCCGTATGTCGAGTTGCGACACCGCGAGTTTGTTCGAGGCATTTCCGTCTGGGGTGGGGCAGGATTCCCCACACTGCGGAACGGACCGATGGATCGGCCCGTCAAGTACGAAGTGTGCGACGTTCAAAATCGAGGACGTTCGGCGTTCGTGTCGTTCAGGGAGGAACGGTTTCCATGCTCCAGCCACAAGCCAACAGGCCTGCCGTCATTCCGACCGCAGCCGATCGCTATGGTGCAGAGAGCCATTCTCCCTCGCTTCGGCGTCATCGCCACGCTTCACGCCCGGCCGTTCTGGTCGTGCATTCCCGATCCCATGCGGTTCGCTTTCGCATCCTCACGGCGCCCAGCGCCCCACTCCCGACGGATGTGCCCGCTCCTTTTCTCTCCCCTTCTCTTCACAGGGCACAGGACGTGCCGGAAAGCGATGGATTGCAATGGCGACGAAACCTCTGATCGGGATCAACGGTGACTTCCGCCCCGCTCGCAAGGACGCGACGGCTCTGAGCTGGTTCAACACGGGATATTACGATTCGATCACTGCCGCAAAGATCAAAACGGGCCCCAAGGAATCGGACGTCACGAACGCGATTCCCGTTCTCATTCCCCCTCTGACGGAAGACGCCGAGCTTAAGCAGATCCTGAGCATGCTCGACGGCCTCGTGCTGGCCGGCTGCACGCAAGATCTGGAACCCGTGCGGCTGGGGATGGAACGGCATCCCTCGACTCGCCCCATGCCGGCCCGCCGCGAAGATTTCGACCGCCGGCTCTGCAAGATGGCCGTCGAAATGAAGATGCCGATCCTGGCGATCGGCGGCGGCATGCAGTTACTCAACGTGATCTGCGGCGGTTCGATCTACCAGCACATTCCCGAAGATTGTCCCCGCGCTTTGCATCACAGCGACCCGGTCGAATCGACACTGCGGCACGTGATCGAAATCGTCCCGGGCACGCGCGTCGACACGATCTACGGTCCCGGCGAAATCCGCGTCAACAGCGGCCATCACCAGTCGGTGAACCTGGTGGCCCGCGGCTTCCGCATTTCCGCGACGGCGCCGGACGGAGTGATCGAGGCGATCGAATCGGAAGACCCGGAGTGGTTCGCTTTGGGCGTGCAGTGGCACCCCGAGAACGACTCGGCCAGCGCCCTCGACATGCAGGTATTCGAGCAATTCCTGTCGTCGGTCGTTAACCAGAAGCAGCCGGTCATCCTGCCGATGCGCAAGGCAGGCTAAGAAAGCAGCTTTTTTGTGCCCGTTGGGGGAACAAGCGAAACGCCCCGGCCGCGTTTGAGCAGCCGGGGCGTTCGTGTTCGTGTAGGGCAGGGTTTTCAACTTTGCCGCGACAATCTCATGACTTCGAATGCCGGAACCCCGCTCGTACCCAGTCTGCAAATGCAAGTATTCGAGTCGTGTCGCCAAGCTGCAGGAATGGAATCAATTCTTGAACGGGAACCGATGGCAGACAACGACTCCGCTCGACCACGGAATACTCGCCGTTGGATTGGAGAAGGTAGACGAATAGAGATTCTCCGTCGAACCGCCAGACTTCCGGGATCCCGAGTCCGGAATAGATGGCGAGCCGATCGAGAGAGCCGTGGGTAATATCAATTTCGATGGCCAGGTCCGGCGGCGGATCGGTCGCCAGATCGATATCCGGTTTCCCTCGCACGGCCGGTTCATTTTGTATCCAATAGCAATTATCAGGCTTGAGTCCTCGTTCGAGCTCAGGACGCCGGAATGTGATCGAACGGCCACCTCGGATCTGAATTCGCAATTCGAGAGTGATCGTGTCGAGTAACCGACCGAAAAGGTAGCTATAGGATTCATGCAGCGGCGAAGGACTCATGAACTCGAGATTCCTTCCGTCAAACGTGAGCCGTATGGGGTGGTCGCCGAGCGCCTGTCGGATGCCTTCGTAGACGTTCCAGCCGACTCCGCGCAACACAAAACGCGCTTCAGTCTGTGCCGACGTCGCCGAAAGTACTGTTGCCATACCTCCTCCAATTCGCCTGGGCGCCCTCAAAAACTGGCGGTGCGGTCGGGCACACGCCCGTTTCTTGCCATTATGCCGGCGCGCGTGCTATCTTGTCCATTCGTAAAAATCGCAGCGCGTTCAGGAAAGGCAGCGTTATTCGTGTCGATTATCGTGCAGAAGTTCGGCGGGACCAGCGTGGCGACCCCCGAGAAAATCCTGGCGGCGGCGGGTCGGGCTGTGGCGGCCAAAAAGGCCGGGAATCAGGTCGTCGTCGTCGTCAGCGCTCGCGGCCACAAAACCGACGAACTGATCGATTTGGCCCACGAGATCTCAGATACCCCCCCCGCTCGTGAGATGGACATGCTCCTCTCGACCGGCGAGCAGGAATCGGTCGCGCTTATGGCAATGGCCGTGCAGAGGCTCGGTGAACAGGCCATCAGCATGACCGGCGCACAGATCGGCATCGTCACCGACTCGACGCATACCAAAGCCCGCATCCGTTCGATCTCCACCGAGCGCATGCGTCTGGCGCTCGAAGCCGGAAAGATCGTGATCGCCGCCGGATTCCAGGGAATCGACGACCAGTTCAACATCACTACCCTCGGCCGCGGTGGCAGCGACACGACAGCCGTGGCCCTCGCCGCCGTCCTGAAGGCGGCCGTGTGCGAGATCTATACCGACGTCGAAGGCGTGTTTACGACCGATCCGCGGCTCGTCTCCGAAGCTCGCAAAATTCCGCGCGTCTCGTATGACGACATTCTCGAGCTGGCCAGCCTGGGCGCGGGAGTCATGCATTCGCGGTCGATCGAGTTTGCCAAGAAGTATCGCGTCCCCGTGCTCGTCCGTCCGGCCTATTCCGACGGCGAGGGAACGCTGATCGCGCCCTTCGGCGATGACGAAGACGTGGTGACCGGAGCCGCGCTGGCCAAGGCCGAAACGCGGGTCAGCCTGTGGGACATTCCTGACCGGCCTGGCGTGATGAGTCTCGTTTTCACCAAGATGGCCGAGCGCAAGATCCCGATCGACATGGTCGTTCAAAATGTCGGCGCTCACGGTCTGGCAAATGTGTCGTTCACCGTCGAGCAGGATGAGCTGGCCGAAACGCTCACGGCCGCCGAGCAGGCGGTCGAGGTGCTGGGCTCGGGGAGCGTGCAGCACGGGACGAACCTCTCCAAGGTTTCCGTCGTGGGAAGCGGCATGCAAACCCACACCGGGGTGGCCGCGCAGATGTTTGCAGCGCTGGCGAATGCGGGCGTCAACATCGGCATGATCACCACCAGCGACATCAAGATTTCGGTGCTGGTCGACCGCAACCAGGCTCAAGCCGCGCTGCAGGCGGTTCACGCCGGGTTCGATCTGCACCGTGAGCAGCCGGCGCTCCCTGCGCTCGGCATGCCGCAACCCGACGATGAAAGCGACGAGTCGGAAAAGGACCGCGAAGAGCGGGCCCGCGACGTGGTGAGCCGGCTGGCCAGCATGGAAGACATCGTCGTCAGCCAGGTCGAGCTCGACAGCGACCAGTCGCTGGTGACGCTGCGCGGGCTGGCGGACGTTCCTGGCGTGGCTGCCGCCGTATTCGCGGCCAATGCGAAGGCCGGCGTCGTGGTCGACATGATCGTGCAGAACGTGAGCCAGAGCGGTCACTCGCACATCTCGTTTACCGTCCCGCGCACCGCTTTGGAACAGAGCCTGGCCGCCACGCGCACCGCGGCCATCGAATGGACCGGCGCCGAGCTCAGCCATGACCGTGACATCGCCAAGCTGTCGGTGCTGGGGATCGGACTACGGACGCATACGGGGGTCGGCGAGAAAATGTTCCGCGCGCTGGCCGACGCCGAGGTGAACGTCAAAATGATCAGCACGAGTGAAGTGCGGATCTCGACGGTCGTCGACCGGTCGCGCGGCGACGCCGCCTACAAGTGCCTGGTGGCAACATTTGGACTCAAGTAGGTTGCGTCAAGTCGTTCGAGCAGTTCAGAAATCCCCCAGCGGCAGGCCATCGTTGCATGTCGCGAGGTTCTGGTAGGTGCTCCCCATCGTATTGGCAGTTCCCTGGGCGATACTGTCGCTGACAAATCGCACGGAGCCGTCACCCATCAGGAAGTGCGCTCCTCCCGTATGCGCGCTGCTGAAACCCGTATAGGGAAAAATCGTCGTTTGGGTCGGAACTGTGAGAGCATGCAAGTTGAGCTTGTTCCCAAAGCTGCAATCTCCAACCGCGAGGGCAACTCCCTGAATCGAGATTTCGTCGCCGACGCCCGCCCAGATGCCGTCGCCGCCCGTGAAGTAACCACCCGTCGCGATCGGCGTGCGACGTTCTCCGACCAGGAACGTGTTGCTCAATCCATCCGTGAAGTCACGGAAATTGCGAAAGCTGTTTTGACAGAACGCGCCGTTCCCGAAGCCGTTGGTCGTCGTCGGAATCGTTCCCGGATTCACTACGGCTCCCACGACCCCTGCGTAATTCGAACGGCTGAAGCTGGTGGTATTTGCCGCAGGACTCGTGGAAACGGTATAGCCGTTCGACAAGGGGGGCAACACGAAAGCCTGACCAGAGTCCGAAGGGCAGCGAAACGCAGGGAGAGTCGTCTGCAGCACGCTGGGCATCGCCAGGCTGGGCATCACGGCATTCACGCCGGTTGCCGAGCCTCCGAGCATGCTGACCCCCGTGAAGTTCGAAAACGAGTTATACAGGGGCGCCTGGTCCATCTGCGGGAGAATCATCACCGCCCATCCCCAGCGATTCCCACCAATCCAACCTGGAGGGAGCGTGTTCATCATGTCGTGATAGTTGTGCAAGGCCAGGCCGAATTGCTTGAGGCAATTCTTGCATTGAGCCCGACGCGCGGCTTCCCGCGCCTGCTGCACGGCTGGCAGTAAGAGCGCCACGAGCACGGCGATAATCGCGATCACGACGAGCAGTTCGATCAGGGTAAATCCGCGCAGACGTTCCTTGACTGTTTTCATGCGTTGCTCTCCGAATGGTGGACAAATACGCGCAGCAATCCCACTGGCGATTCGCAGAGCCGCGGCCTCTAACTCATTCCGATCGACGTGCCAAGCTGCGTGGGAATCATAGACCCCACCGGAAAAACAACAAGAGCTTTAAACATTACGAATCGGAAATATCATGTCAACAGTCGTTCACGCGACTCGTTTCCGCATTCTGACTGGCCTGAGTATCATCGAAGACCGGATAAAAATCCGCAACATGCAGCGCCGTCACTCGCAGGTCAAATCCGAGGAGGAATAATCCAGTGAATCGTACACAACGGACATTTTCAGTTTTGATTTGTCTCGCACTCCCGCTCACCGATGCAATCGCTGCCGATCCGTGGACCGACATTTCCTCTGCACAAGTCGGCCAGCTTGATAAGCAACCCTGGCCGGGAGGCTGTGCGGGGACCGTCGTCAACCGGTTGAATGGCGACGTGATGGTCAACATCGTGGGACACGGCCTGTGGAAGAGCTCGAACCAGGGGCAGACATGGGCGCGCCTCGACGGCGGGGTCGTCAGCGGACGCGGCGAATGCGCCTGGTCGGTGCAAGTCGATCAGAACGATCCGAAACGGGTGGCCGTGTTTTCACTCGACGGCGACGCCGGCTATACGGCTGACGGAAATCATTGGAAGAAATTCAGCAGCCTGGGACGCAATTGGGATTTTGGTTCGGTCGATTGGGCCTCTCCCGAAGCGAAGGTCATTTTGGCCGGCAAGCACGAATCGAACGGTGAAGTCTACAAATCAGTTGACGCCGGTACGACGTGGACGAAGCTCCCGATCGTCATGGATCCGGTTCGCAAGATGGATTTCTGCATGATCGGCGTGATGAATTCGAGCACCTTCATCTACAGCTATGCGAACGGCATTCATCGCAGTACCGACGCCGGGGCGACGTGGACGCAAGTTTCGGAGCGGGAGCCGCGCTCGAAAATTCCGGTGCTCTTCAACAAATCGCATTATCTGTGCACGTCGGCAGGATTGATCGTCAGCCGCGATGCGGGAGCGACCTGGCAAGTTCAGGGTGAACCTGTGGACATCTGGCAAGGGCCGTTTTTCGGGGCCGACGAGAAGATCATGGCTGCCGCGGGCCCCAAGGGCATCTACAAGACGACAAACGCCGGCACGACCTGGACGAAAGTTTCCGAGTTACGGCCCAACATCGGAAAGGACTTTTCCTTCGCCACGAAATGGTTTGGTGGCTATACGTGGGACCCTGTCCACGACGTGATTTATGCCACGGCGATGTCGTATCCTGCGTTCAAGAACCAGCTTTCGGCGAAAGGAGAGAAATAAGGCCCTCCCACAACACTCCTTCCGGTTTGACGGGACGGGCGAATTTGGTATGCTATCCGGTCCGGTGCCGGGGTCTGGCCTGGTGCGGCACATGTGCGGCAATTCGGCCGCTGTACGAAGATTTACTGCGACGGAGGTATTCGTGGTTAAGCTGCGGTTGCGCGAACGAGAGTCGATTCAGGAGGCCGTACGTCGGTTTCGGAAGTTGGTGGAGCACAGCGGGATCAAGAAGGAAATGCGCCGCCGCGAATTCTACGAAAAGCCGAGCGACAAACGCCGCCGCGCCCGCCGCCGTGCCGAACGCCGCGCCCGCATGGCCCGCATGCCGTTGACGTAAGCGACGCAGCGTTGCCCTTCGCCCACACAAGCGCCGTCACAGGCCGTTAATCGCAGTGCGGATGAAATCGTCGATGCTTTCGACGGCATGCGCATATCCTTGGCCGGCGGCATCGGCATGACCTGCGATCAGCAACAGGTAGTGCACGGTGATAACGCCCAGAACAAAAAGCATTGCGGTGGGATAGCACAGCGCTTTGAACAGATTCGTGATATCCTCGAATTCCGGGT